>CAZDQV010000071.1:0-10546 GCA_964507795.1 uncultured Oscillospiraceae bacterium
TCCGCAAGATAATCATAACATGAAGGGGATTTTTTACCCACACGATAATTTAGAGACCACCCACACGCCCTAAAAAAATGAGCAAAAAACACCCACACAATAATTTATTGTCTACCCACACCCACACGATAAATTAGAGCGCCACAAAGATAGAGAAGCTTTGACAGAGGGAGAAATGACAGAGATAATGAAAAGCTGAACAATGAAAAACAGAAGAGAATGGGCGGCCAAGGGCCGCCTTTATCATACAAAAAACCTTTTAATATTGTCTATGGCTATTGCAATAGACACATTTCTGTAAAATTCGTTGTCTGAAATATCAGGCTGGCATGCAAGTACCTTGGCTTTTGAAATACGATATCTTATCGTATTTGTATGACATTTCATTTCGGTTGATACAGCTGTAAAATCACCATGATTTCTGGAATAAGACAGGACGGTTTGATAATACTCCGGCTTGTCTTTGATTTTTTTGAGATAATCTTCTGAGAATTTCAGTATATAGGGGCTTTTGATAAGCGGTGTAATCAGCTTATATATGCCGATGTTACTGTAATATCTGAAATTCTTTTTTTCAGCTTCTGAAGCACAGTGGCAGTAGTAGCTTTCTTTAAAACCCAGATCAAGGTGTTCAAATGCAACATGGACATCACTGAGGGATACAGACAGCTTGCCTGTATCCAGTGGCAAGCTGTCAAGCGCTTCTTTCAAGGTTATATCGTGGCTTTCGATATCATCTTTTGATGATGTTATGATTATGAACAGACCGTTGTTAAACCTGCATGTAAGTATTTTATCCTTGAGACTTTTGTTTCTTGAGAGAGACATATATATTCTGTCGGCATTCATGGGAGCGTCGTCTTTGTATTTGATATATGCCACGGTGATATACCGCTTAAGCTCCAGGGATATACCATAGCAGATTGCAGTAACTTCCTGCACAGACAGATATGAATTGATCATATCCTGTATACTGTCAGAGTTAAGAGCAGCATCATCATCTGTATGTAGAGCTGCCATTATTTCAAATATGATATTTTCAAAATAAAGGTCTTTGCCAAAGGTGTATATAGGTATATTGTGGTCGTTTGAAAACTGCAGCACTTCATCTGGAAGCGTATCAAATATTACTGTCTTACATGCAATAGCTGATACACCGCAGGCATACAGAGCTTTTATCGCATCAATTATAACTTCCGGATTGCGGTAGGCAAACAACAGGCTGGTTATGACAAAACTGTCTTTTACAAAATCGGTAGTGTCCCGAAATTTCGCATTCGGTGTAAATTCATAATCTGCAATGCCTGCAGTAACAACCTTTCTGTCGAGACCGCCTTTGCCTGAAATCAGTTTCAAACTGTCAAGCCCGGGTAGATTCGGGATATCTCCTACTGTTAAAGCCATGATAATTCCTCTCTTTTTTTGAATCTTTACTGTATATCTTAACAATCTCTTTGTGAAATGTCAAAATAAAGTTGTAAAAAATCTAAGAATATTACAAAACATATTGATGAACTAAAATGATAAAATTTGAAACAAGGTAAGAGAGAAAAGGATGATAGAAATATGAACAAAACCTTGAAATCGAATCTGTGCCTGCTTGGAGCGGCTGCAATATGGGGATTTGCTATTGTCATGCAAAGAAGCAGTATGAGCGTAATGGGCCCGTTTATGTATAGTGCAATCCGCATGTTTCTGGGCTCTATAGCACTTGTGCCTATATTTATTATTAAAGATAAAATAAGCAATACAAATTCTGAAAACGTCAAAAGAGAAAAATCAAAACATGACTTGTTAAAAGGCGGTCTGATTGCAGGCATTGTGATTTTTTTTGCTATGAATTTTCAGCAGACAGCTCTTGTTTCGACAGAAGCAGGTAAAGCTGCTTTCATCACAGCTTTATATATAGTCCTGGTGCCTGTGATAGGCATATTTTTAAAACGCAGGGCAAATATAAATAACTGGATAGGGGTGGTTTTAGGAGCTGCAGGACTGTTTTTTTTGTGTGTGACATCTGAGTTTACTGTTGAAACAGGTGATATGCTTGTTGTGGCATGTTCGCTTGGCTGGGCTGTTCATATATATATAATTGATTATTTTGCACCGAAAGTAAACGTGGCAAAGCTTACCAGTTTGCAGTTTTTTGTTGCAGGCCTTCTGAGCCTTATTGCAGCCCTTATAACTGAAACAAATACGGTTGATGCTGTAATATCGTCAATACCAAGTCTTCTTTATACAGGGATTATGGCGTCAGGGATTGCATATACAATGCAGGCTGCAGGACAAAAATATGCAAACCCTACTACATCATCTGTGATATTGAGTACTGAATCCCTATTTGGTGCAATAGCAGGATTTGTTTTTTTGAATGAAATGATGAGTGCAAGAGAGCTGCTCGGGTGCGTGCTGATGATGGCTGCAGTTATAATCGCGCAGCTTCCGGTTAAGAATAAATTGATTAAGGAGGAGAGGTAAGCATGAGTAAGACATTTAAATCCAATATATGCCTTTTGGGAACGGCAATAATATGGGGATTTGCATTTGTTGCACAGCGTGACAGTATGGATACCATAGGTCCGTTTATGTACAGCGCCCTGCGAATGTTCATAGGAGCGCTCGCTTTGATACCTGTATTTATGATAGGAGATAAACTCAAAAAGAAAAACAATAAAGCAGGAGACCAAAAGGACATAGAGAATAAGAGAGATAGCATGCAAACGCTGATCAAAGGAGGTATTGCAACCGGTGTTGTAATCTTCTTTGCAGCCAATCTGCAGCAGGTAGGCCTTGTTTATACCAATGCGGGTAAGACGGCATTTATCACAGCTCTTTACATACTGCTGGTTCCTATTATCGGAATGTTTCTTAAGCACAAAACAAATATAAATAACTGGATAGGTGCGTGTATAGGTGTTGCAGGTCTTTATTTCCTTTGTATCACTACGGAATTCACCATTGCAAAGGGTGATATAATAGTGTTTGTAGGTGCATTTGGCTGGGCTGCACATATCCTTATAGTGGATTATTTTGCACCGAAGGTTGATGCGGCAAAACTCACCTGCCTGCAGTTCGCTATAGCAGGCATTATAAGCCTCGTAGTTTCTCTTGTAACAGAAGATAATACTTTTATAGCGGCCATAGAGTGTGCTCCGAGTCTGCTTTATGTCGGTATTATGTCGTCTGCAGTAGCGTTTACATTGCAGGTGATAGGACAAAAACATGCAAATCCGACCACGGCATCAATTTTATTAAGCACTGAATCTCTTTTTGGTGCAGTATCGGGCTTCCTTTTTCTTCATGAAACCATGAACGGGCGTGAGCTTTTGGGATGTGTGCTTATGATGGCTGCAGTTATAATTGCACAGATTCCTGCGGGAAAGAAATCTGCAGATGATAAATCATCCTGACAAAGGAATTAACTGGAATTAACATTTAAGTGCAGGAAATCCTTTTTTGTATTGCTGATGTTGACACAGGCTGTGGTTTGGTATAGAATATATATAGAAAAAGGTGCTGCCGGTAAACGGTTGCCTCCCTTAAAGTGAATTAAAAAATAATCGCCCTATTTGGAAGTCACGGCGGTTATTTTTTTCGTTTTTTCTAAATACTATGTAGCAAACCTGAATTGTTCCATATATGGCTCCGCCAAGAAGGCTGAGTAAAAGGATTACTTCCTGAAAACTCATTTGTATCGCCCTCCTTTCCAGAGGGTACGAAAATGTCCCTCCATCTGAAGGGAAACAGCCGCCTACCGTTATCGTAGCACCTGTACATATAGTATCACAAGCATATTTGAAAATCAATGAACTCTCTGAATTTCAATATCTTAAGGCTTTTTCGATTTTATGGTTAAGTGAATTTTCTTTCCGCTGTAAATTCTCAGAGTGAATTCCATTGTGGAATTTACTTTAGGAATTAACAGGTAGTAATGTTATACTAAAATCACAAAACAGTGTTGACAATTATGTGCCAGTGGCATAAAATATATACATAAACAAGCAGGAGGCAGTGTTATGTACAGTCGTAATACAGGCAAAATGAATATGGTTATGATGATGTGCAGCAGCGCCTTTGGTCAGATTCTCTAGACAATGCTTGAGAGATAAGTTTACTAAAGGCGATTTTGGCGTAAGTCAACATCGCTTTTTTTCATGGAGGTCAAGTTATGAACGAAAAATCAATAGGAACCAAATGTGTACAGGCAGGTTACAGACCGGGGAACGGGGAACCCAGACAGATACCTATTATTCAGAGTACAACTTTTAAATATAATACGAGCCAGGATATGGGCAAGTTGTTTGATTTGGAGGCGTCCGGATATTTCTATACCAGACTGCAAAACCCTACAAACGATTATGTGGCAGCTAAAATCGCAGCACTTGAGGGAGGCAGTGCAGCAATGCTTACATCATCAGGACAGGCGGCTAATTTTTATGCCGTATTCAATATTGCATCCTGTGGAGATCATGTTGTTGCCTCAAGCAGTATATATGGAGGCACATTCAACCTGTTTGCCGTTACAATGAAAAAAATGGGCATTGATTTTACATTTGTATCACCATATGCTACAGAAGAGGAACTTGAGGCTGCATTCAAGCCAAATACCAAAGCTGTATTTGGCGAAACTATAGCCAATCCGGCACTTACTGTTCTGGATATCGAAAAGTTTGCAGCTGCAGCGCACAGACACGAAGTGCCATTGATTATAGACAATACTTTTGCAACTCCGGTAAATTGCAGACCTTTTGAATGGGGAGCAGATATAGTTACTCATTCGACTACAAAATATATGGACGGTCATGGTGCAGGCGTGGGTGGATGCATTGTTGATTCAGGCAGATTCAACTGGCTTGACCATGCAGATAAATTCCCGGGACTTTGCACACCAGATGACAGTTATCATGGCATAACTTATGCCGAAAAATTTGGTATTGAAGGAGCATATATCACTAAAGCCACAGCTCAGCTTATGAGGGATTTCGGCTCAATCCAGTCACCTCAAAACGCATATCTTTTGAATCTTGGACTTGAAAGTCTTCATGTCAGGATGAAAAGACACTGTGAAAACGCAATGGCAGTTGCACAGTTTTTAAAGGAACATGACAAAATCGAATGGGTTAAGTACTGTGGACTTGAAGGCGACAGGGATTATGAAACAGGTCAGAAATATCTGCCTGACGGTTCATGCGGCGTAGTAAGCTTCGGAGTCAAAGGCGGCAGAGCTGCAGCAGAAAAATTCATGGCAAATCTTAAGATTGCAGCTATAGAAACTCATGTTGCAGATGCAAGAACCTGCTGTCTGCATCCTGCAAGTTCAACTCACAGACAGATGACAGACAGTGAGCTTGAAGCAGCAGGAGTATCGCCGGATCTGGTGAGATATTCATGCGGTCTTGAAGATGCAGCTGATTTGATTGCAGATATTGATAATGCTTTAAAGTAGGAGGTTTGTGTCATGCCCATCAGGATTCCTGATAAACTGCCGGCAGCGAAGGTGCTTGCCAGTGAAAACATATTTACAATGAATGATACGAGAGCTACCGCACAGGATATACGCCCTTTGCAGATACTTGTTCTCAATTTGATGCCTACAAAAGTGGCAACAGAAACACAGCTTGCAAGGCTTCTGGGTAATACACCTTTGCAGGTGGAACTGGAGCTTATGCAGGTCAAGAGCCATGAGTCCAAAAACACATCAAAAGAGCATATGCTCAAATTCTATACCACATTTGACAAGGTTAAAGACAGGTTCTTTGACGGAATGATTATAACGGGGGCACCTGTAGAACTTATGGATTTTGAAGAGGTTGAGTATTGGAAAGAACTCTGCTCAATAATGGAGTGGAGCAGGACTCATGTTTACAGCACGTTTCATATATGCTGGGGAGCGCAGGCTGCACTGTATTACCATTTTGGAATACCAAAGAGAATTCTTGAAGAGAAGCTGTTTGGCATATTCCCTCATAAGGCTGACAAAAAGAATGCCATACTTCTCAGAGGCTTTGATGATGTGTTTATGGTACCTCATTCAAGGCATACTACAGTTGACAGAGAAGATATCGAAAGATGCAGCAAACTCAAAATCCTGGCTTCTTCCGAGGAAGCAGGAGTATATGCCGCAATGACTGACAATGGCAGGCAGATATTTATAACCGGTCATTCTGAATATGATGCGGATACACTCAAACAGGAATATCTGAGAGATAAAAACCAGGGTCTTGATATCAAAATGCCTCAAAACTATTTTCCTGATAATGATGATACCAGAGAACCGATGGTTACATGGAGAGGACATGCCAACCTGCTTTATATGAATTGGCTTAACTATTTCGTATATCAGGCAACGCCATATGCAATAGACAGCATAGGGCCTGTAATATAGATACAAATTATGCCGGGCGATGATACCCGGCATTTTGTACTAAAGTGAGTATTTGTTCTTGTACATTTTGAAATTGGATTTGAATTCATCTGTATCATTTCGTATATCACCCAGATATTTGTGCATATCAAATGAGGCGTTTTCTGATATTTCAATGATGCATGCAGCTATATTAGAACAGTGGTCTGCCACTCTTTCAAGGTTTGTAAGAATATCTGAGAGTACAAATCCATGATCTATAGTGCATTCGCTTTTTTGAAGTCGTAATACATGATGAAGTTTTATCTGCTCAACCAGCATATCTATGGTCTGTTCTAAAGGTTCTACAAGAGCTGCTTTTTTGAGTTCATTTTCAATAAAAGCATTATAGGCCAGGTCTGTAATTTCAAATACAGCCTCTTTAAGTATGGATATTTCGTGCTTAGCTTCCTCCGAAAATTCTATATGTTTGCTGTTTATTTCTTCGGCAGATTCCACGATATTGACGGCATGGTCAGATATTCTTTCAAAGTCTCCGATAAGCTTGAGAAGCTTTGTTATCTTGCGGTTTTCTGTTTCTGATATATCCTCACCGGAAAGCTTGACAAGATAGGTGCCTATAGAATCTTCATATACATCGGCAGATTTTTCGTATTTGCGTACAGCCTTTGCTCCATTTGCACTATATGCAGCAAGAAGCGGCATTGCTGCCCTGATTGAACTTACTGCAGCATTTGCCATATCAGCAGTTACAGTTTCAGCACGTTCTAAAGCCACTGACGGAGTGAAAAGAAGTCTTTCGTCAAGAAGTGAAGCTTCTTCTTTGGCATGAGCATCTCTTATAGTCAGCGTCGCAAGTTTGCCGAGCAAAGATCCAAACGGGAGCAGGAGTGCAGTGCACAGCAGATTGAACATTGTATGTGTGATTGCTATGCCAAACTGATTTGCCTGCATATCCACAAAAGCAAAATCCACAAAGGCGTTAACAATATAAAAGAGGCAAAGCAGTACAATTGTGCCGATTATATTGAAATACAGATGCACAAATGCAACACGCTTGGCATTTTTGTTTGCACCGATTGATGAAATGAGTGCAGTAACACATGTCCCTATATTCTGTCCCATGATAATAGGTATTGCAGAAGCATATGTAATGGCGCCTGTAGTAGACAGCGCCTGGAGTATACCAACAGAAGCTGATGAACTTTGTATTATTGCTGTAAGTAATGCACCGGCAAGAACTCCCAGAAGCGGGTTTGAAAACACTGTAAGCAGATTTGTAAAACCCTCAACATCCTTGAGTCCTGAAACAGAACCTGACATGGACTCCATGCCATACATCAGCACGGCAAATCCGAGCAGTATCATGCCTGTGTCTTTTTTTTCAGTATTTTTGACAAACATATAGAGGATAATACCTATAAGTGCCAAAACAGGAGTAAACGACGATGGTTTGAGAAGCTGAATTATCATACTTTCTCCGCTGATTCCCGTCAGACTCAGAAGCCATGCTGTTACTGTGGTTCCCACGTTGGCTCCCATTATAACGTAGATGGATTGCTTTAAGGTTATAATTTCGGAGTTTACAAGTCCAACGAGCATTACTGTAGTGGCTGAGGAACTTTGAATGATTGAGGTAATGCCAAGTCCAAGTCCAAAACCTTTAATTGGATTATCTGTGATTTTGCCAAGAACAGTATTGAGCTGACCGCCGGCTTTTTTTTCAAGGGAGTTGCCCATAATCTGCATGCCGAACAGAAACAGCGCAAGACCACCTACAAGAGACAGGAAATTAAATATATTCATCGTATACCTCCGTAATCTGCATATCAACACAATAATATACATGCAGTATGAAATTTAAAATATCGATTATGTTAAATCTGTGTAAAATATACTGCATGTTATTTGAATTCGAGTGAAATTGATGTGCCTTTTCCGGGCATACTGTCTGTTGTTATCGTTGCATTATGGTACATTGCACCGTGCTTTACTATGGATAGTCCAAGACCTGTACCGCCGACTTCTTTTGAGTGGCTCTTGTCAACTCTGTAAAACCTTTCAAATATGCGGCTTTGCTGATCAGAAGGTATACCTATGCCGTTATCGATTACCGTGATTTTTTTGTTTGAAACAATGACTTTTGCATAACCGCCGGCAGTATTGTATTTTATGGCATTGTCACAGAGATTGGAAACTATTTCATCAAGTATCAGACGGTTACCGTCAACAAATGAACTTTTGCCTGAAACACTCAGAGATATACTGCTTTTTTCGGCAATGGGCGCGAGCCTTGTTATTACTTCAGAGGCAACCTGATATAAATCAACAGGTTCTTTGTCATAAGGAATTTCTCCACCGTCAAGCTGTGTGAGCCGGATAATATCCGTTACAAGAGTAATGAGCCGCTGTGCCTCCCTGTATATGTTGTCAGAGAATCTCACAGCGGTTTTTTCGTCTGCAAGACCATTTTTGATAAGCTCCGCAAAGCCGGAAATGGATGTGAGCGGCGTTTTGAGTTCATGAGAAACATTGGATGTAAATTCTCTTCTCAGCACATCTCTTTTTTCTTTTTCTGTTTCGTCAATTAACATTATGACAAGGCCTTCTTTTTCGCCTTCATGAATTACAGGAGCCGATATTACCTCGCAATATATATCTCCGATATGCATAGTGCAGGAGCTGCGTTTCCCTTCGAGGGCTGCAAGTACGGCATATCTGAATTTGTCATCTTTGCTAAGATCAAGTACATGAAAAGGGCTTCCTTCTCCTGTATAACCAAGAAGTTTCAGTGCACTTTGGTTGCATGAGAGTATTTCAGCTTTGGTATTGGTTATTATCATGCCTTCACTCATACTCTGCATGGTAGCATTGAGCTGAGCCTGCTGCAGCTTGAGTTCATCTATCTGTGAGAGTATTTTTTGATTCTGAGATTTGAATCTTTTGACTGTCGGTTTCAATTCGTCGAAAATCTCTTCCCTGTCAGGACTGTCAAGGCTTATGCTTTCAAGAGGCTTTATAATCTTTGATGACAATCTGAAAGATATAAATAATGATATGAGAACGGCAAGTGTAAGAAGAGGAAGAATAACTTTTGCCATATTTTTTAGAATTGTCATAAATGTATACTTGCCTGAGGAGACTCTCAAGAAAGTATCATCATCAAGTTTGAGAGCATAATACATTATGTGAGATGATGTTACATTTGAGCCTTTTACAGATACTCCAGAGCCGTCTCTTGCAGCGTCCTTTATTTCCTCACAGTCGAGCTGATTCTTCTTTTTAGAGATATCGTTTTTGCTGTCATACAGCACACTGCCGGTTTTGTCTATCCATGTTATCTGTATTTTGTCATCAGCAATACTGTCAAGATATTTGGTGCCGTCAGAAGCAAGTCCTGCAGCCGCATATGCTGTTTTTTGCGAAAGCTCCGTTTCGAGGTTTTCAGTAAAAAATCTGCAGGAAACATGAAAAGTGATATATGCTGATGCGATTACAAAACAAAGTATTGCAATAATAGTGCTTTTGAATATGTTTGTTTTCATTTATTTATCTCCAATCCTGTAACCGACTCCGCGAACAGTTTCTATCAGACTGCCTGCATCAGACAGTTTGTGGCGCAGTGTTCGTATATGGACATCGACAGTACGGTTTTCGCCATCAAAATCATAACCCCATATATGTTGCAATATCTGATCTCTGCTCAGAACCATACCCTTGTTTTCAAACAGGTATTTCAGAAGCTCGAATTCCTTGTATGTGAGAGAAATCTCGTTGCCGGATACTGTTACCATGTGTTTTGAAACTGAAAGACATAAGGGACCTGCAGTATATGTTTTTGCACGTGATGAAACAGAGCTTCTGCGAAGCACGGCTTTTACCCTTGAGACCAGTTCCATGACACCAAAAGGCTTGGTTATATAATCATCTGCTCCCGCATCAAGTGCTGTAACCTTGTCAAACTCACTGCTCTTGGCAGTAAGCATTATAACGGGGATGTCAGAGGTCGCATCTTTGCCGCGCAGCTTTGAAAGTATGTGAAGTCCGTCCTCTTCGGGGAGCATAACATCAAGTATTACAAGCTCCGGCAGGCTGTTTGAGAGTGCGTGCCAAAAATCAGCGGGGGTTGCAAAGCCTATAGACTCATTCCCTGTTACATTCAGTGAATAACACACAAGCTCACGT
>CAZDQV010000072.1:0-10354 GCA_964507795.1 uncultured Oscillospiraceae bacterium
AGCGGAGGAGAGAAAATTGCACCGAATGTTGGTCTGAACAGCTATATTCTTTCCAACGGCGATAAAATCACATGGTACTTTACGCCAGATTACACCAAGGATGAATATGCTATTGCATCTATGACCACAACTGAGAACCAGAAGGTTACAACCACAGGCAGCGATACCAAAATAACCACAGCACCTGCAGAGGTTAAAACATCAGGGACTACAGCAACTGCAACAATCACTGATGCAAACACTGCAGAGCTTGTAAAGCAGGCTAAGGAAAACAGCTCGAAAGAGGTAGTTATAAATGCATCATCTACAAAGAACACTGAAACAGTTGACTTTGAATTAGATAGGAGCACCCTTGAAACCATATCAAAGGATACTTCTGCAACTGTTACTGTTAAGACTGATGCAGGAGAAATTAACCTTGATAAGGTGACTTTAGATCAGATAGCAGGCGAAGCCACAGGCAAAACAGTAATAATTGAAATAACCAGGGTGTCAGAGCCTGACAAAACACAGAAGTCTATGGTAGGAACAAACGGACAGATATTTAGACTTACTGTTAAATCAGGTGATACTGTAATATCACAGTTTAATGGATACATGACAGTGAGACTTGCAGTGCCTGATACTCTCAAAGACAAGGAGATAGCTGCGGTACATATAACCGGTGATAAGCTGGAGAAACTTGAAGGAAATAAAATTACACAGGACAAGGTAGAATTTTATGAGTTTAAGACATCTAATTTCAGTGAATTTGCTCTTGTAGATACTGGAGAGGTTAAGATTGACAGTGATGATAAGAGCGATAATATTGATAAGGCAAAGAGCCTGATTAAGGAGCTTAAATTAAGTGCAGTATCATCTAAGACAACCAAGAAGAATGTTAAGATTACTGTTAAGATGAACAGTAAGAGCAAGTCTCTGATTAAGGAGCTTGGCGATATGGGATATACTGTTAAGTACAAATACTATAGATCAGTGAAGAAATCTTCAAACTACAAGATTAAGAAGACAAAGACTTCCAGGACATATATCAATACGGCAGGCGAAAAAGGCACTAAGTATTACTACAAGGTTAGAGTTGTTGTATATGACGGGAACAAGGTAGTGGCGCAGAGCAAGTTTAATCAGTGCAGTTATGCTGCAAGGAAATGGAGTAAATAATTTTAGTATTCATATACGGAGGGATCGGATATTCAAAACCGGTTCCTCCGCATTATGCTGTTTTTTGCGTATGACCGAATTGTGAATTTACAGCAGATAAAATTAAAGATATAATTTAGGAAGATTTTGAACAAGGAAAAAGCCGTGCGGCTTTTACAGATTTGATATGGATAACATACTGAAGAAAAAACGGATAAGAAGAATAGCGCTGGCTGTGCTTGCAGTGGTATGCGTAATCGGTGGCGCATTTGCGCTTAATGTTGAGAGGGCGGACTATAGAGACAGCCTCGGGAATGCAATTGAAGAAGCCGAAGATCTCCTTCTTGAAGCTGAAACAGGATATGAAAAAGGACAGTATCTTCCCGATACGGCAGTGGCGTTTTCAGATGATATAGAATCTGCAAAGGCTGTATATGAGGATAAGTCAAGCGTATATGAGGATCAGAAGGCTGCATATGAAGCTCTGAAAGAGAGTATTGGGGAGTTTAAAAAAGCCGCGAACAAGGAAGATTTAACAGAGAAAGAAATAGCAAAAGAAAAGCAAGAATCAGAAACTGACAAGTCTCAAAGTGATAAAAAAGAAAATAATGCTTCTGATAAGAAAAACAGTGGGAACAAGGCAGCCTCAAGCAAAAAAGAAGAAGATAAGATAACAGTAAGTATACAGATAAGGTGTGACAATCTTTCAGATGATATGTCAAAGCTGACAGATGAGGCCAAGACGCCTTATGTTCCTTCAAACGGAGTCATACTGGGAGAGACAGAGTACAAGTGCAGCAGGGGAACTACAGTATATGATGTGCTTTATGCTGTATGCAGGAATAATAATATACATATAGAATCAAGCTATACACCTGTATATGGTTCATATTATGTTGAGGGGATCAATCATATATATGAGTTTGACGGAGGTTCTGAGAGTGGCTGGATGTACAGGGTGAATGGTAAATATCCGGATTACGGATGCTCCTCGTACAAGCTTGCGGACGGAGACAGTATCGTATGGGCATATACATGCAATCTTGGAAAGGATCTTGGTCATGGATATTAAGAAAGGACTTGGGGAATCCTGTGAATTTGCGGGATATCATCCCTTTGTGAATCTGCTGTTTTATGCCTTTGCAACAGGCATAGCCATGTTTTCCACAAGGCTTCTGTTTATAGGGATAGCATTTGTATGCTCATGGGGATATTCCGTGCTTCTTGGAGGCATCGGGAAGCTGAAGCAAAACATCCTGCTTCTGGTGCCTGCAATTGTCATAATGGTAATAATAAATACGCTTTTTACCCATGATGGGGAAACTGTGCTGTTTTATCTTAACGGTAATAGAATCACGCTGGAGGCTCTGATGTATGGTGCTACGGCAGCATTTGTGCTTACAACAGTCATAGTGTGGTTTGTAAGTTTCAATATCATAATGTCATCAGACAAGTTCATATATCTTTTCGGTAAGGCAGCGCCTGTTTTGGGCCTGACACTTTCGATGATATTCAGATTTATCCCATTGCTCAAATCAAGATTTGCCGAAATCTCCATGGGACAAAAGTGCATGGGCAGAAGGCAGCAGCGAGGCTTCCTCAAAAAGACAAGACTCATACTCAAAGAGATATCAATACTGATATCATGGTCTCTTGAGGCCTCTATCGAAACGGCAGACTCCATGGAGGCAAGAGGATACGGACTTAAAGGCAGGAGCAGTTTCCATCTGTTTAAATTTACAAAGCGTGATTTAAAGGTTCTTGCGGCTATAGCAGTAACAGGAGGGATTTCTGCGGCAGGCTGCATTATGGGCAAAACAAGTATGTACTATTATCCTGTGATTAAAACAGGGAATTTTGATATGATGACAATTGCAGCGGCAGCAGCATATACACTGCTTCTTGTTATGCCGTTTGCAATTGATGTGAGAGGAGAAGCAAAATGGAAGCAATTAAATTTACAGATGTAAGCTTTACATATCCTCTCTCCGAAAAAAAAGCGCTTGATAATATAAATTTGTCAGTTGATATGTCGGAATTCATAGTGCTGTGCGGCAAATCAGGCTGCGGCAAAAGCACACTGCTTAGGCATCTTAAGAAAAATCTGACTCCCTACGGATACAGAGAGGGAAGTATTCACTACAGAGGAGAGGAGATTGCGAAGCTTGAGGACAGGCAGAGTGTGTCTGAAATAGGATATGTGCAGCAGAATCCGGACAATCAGATAGTGACGGACAAGGTATGGCATGAGCTGGCATTCGGCCTTGAAAGCCTTGGATTTGACAATGCATCAATCAAAAGAAGAGTTGCTGAGATGGCCAATTTCTTCGATATACAGGGGTGGTTCCGCAAAAGCGTCACAGAACTTTCAGGAGGACAAAAACAGCTTTTGAACCTTGCTTCTGTCATGGTAATGCAGCCGAAGGTGCTTGTCCTCGATGAACCTACAGCCCAGCTTGATCCCATAGCTGCATCGGAATTTATGAGGACACTTTACCGCATCAATCGTGAACTTGGCACCACAGTCATAATATCGGAGCACAGATTAGAAGAGCTGTTTCCCATGGCCGATAAAGTGTTTGTAATGGAAGAAGGCCGCATTGCATACTGCGGTGCACCTGATGAAGTAGGTATCAGGCTTGCTGAGGACAATAATCCCATGTTTTACGGGCTGCCTGCTGTAACAAAAATATATGCACAGATAGGAGCCAAAGGCAAATGCCCTATGACCATAAGAGACGGCAGGCTTTGGCTTGAAAGCCTGATAGGAGAGCCCGAAGAGAAGGCTTGTAATAAAAAAGACGAAAAAGAAAAAAGCAGAGAATACAAAAAACAACAGAAAAAGCAGACAGATGAGGAATATATAATAGAGGCGAGAGATGTCTGGTTTTCTTATGACAAAAATTCGGAATATGTCCTGAGAGGCCTTGATCTCAGAGTAAAAAAAGGTGAGTGGTACTGCCTGATGGGAGGTAACGGAGCTGGCAAAAGCACGACCCTCAAAGTGCTCTGCGGAATACTTAAGTTTCAGAGGGGCAGCGTTACCATAGACGGATTTGATGTAAAAAAGAAGGGAAGTGGGCTTTTTGAAGGAACACTTGCAATGGTTCCTCAAAACCCTCAGGCACTGTTTACGGAGATAACAGTTGAAGAAGAGCTCCTTGAAGCTCTTTATTACAGCAAAGGTTCTGACAGCGAAAAGGTAAAAGCAGTTACAGATATGATGGAGCAGATGGAACTTTCACACCTTGCAAAAGCTCACCCTTATGACCTGTCAGGAGGAGAGCAGCAGAGGCTGGCACTGGGCAAAATACTGCTTCTAAGACCGCGCCTGCTTATACTTGATGAACCAACCAAGGGACTTGATCCTTTTTTCAAAAGAACTCTCGCACTGATTTTAAAGAGGCTGGTTGCAGGCGGCGTGACAGTATTCATGGTTTCCCATGATATAGAGTTCTGCGCAGAATATGCGGACAGATGCGCCATGTTCTTTGATGGAGATATTGTTTCGGAAGGAGACCCGCAGGGCTTTTTCTCAGGCAACAGCTTTTATACGACTATATCAAACCGGATGGCAAGAGGATGGTTTCCGACGGCCGTTACATGGGAGGAGGTCGCACAATGCGTCTGGGATTCAATGTAACGCAGTATGAGGCGGCCTGCCGCAAACGGACTAAAGCCTCCTCTCTGATAATATTCATACTGATACCGGCAACCATAGCCGCAGGATGCATATTTTTAGACAATGAAAGATATATGATTGTTTCACTTGCCCTGCTTATCTATACCATGATTCCGTTTTTTATGGTATTTGAAAAACGAAAGCCCAAGGCAAGAGAGATAGTCCTTATAGCGATGATGGCAGCAATTACGGTATGTGCACAGCTGTTTTTCCATATGGTATTGCCTCTTCAGATAGGAACCGCCCTGATAATTATTTCTGGCATAGCCCTGGGACCTGAAGCGGGATTTCTGATAGGAGCTGTTGCAAGATTCATATGCAACTTCTATATGGGACAGGGACCGTGGACACCATGGCAGATGTTCTGCTGGGGACTTCTGGGCTTTCTTGCGGGACTTGCGTTTAACAGGACAGAATTAGACAAACTTAAATCACGAGACTTCAAAGTCATTATGGGGCCTGTGATGTGCGAGGCTTTTGCAATTGTTGCTGCATATATATGTTACGTAATATGGCCGGGTGAAGATAATACGTTCTTTGGATGGAGACTTTATTTGTTTGGCGCAGCGGGACTTCTGGCGGGAGTACTGCTTCAGAGAAAACGTCTTCCTGCAGATAATGTAACTATTACGATTTTTACGTTTTTTACTACATTCATAATTTATGGAGGACTTATGAACATATGCGCCATGGTGACATCAGCAGCACTCCCCGGGGGAGAGCCGATAAGCATGAGCATACTCAAAACCCTCCTCATAACCGGGGCACCATATGATGCGGCTCATGCGGCAACAGCATCGTTGTGCGTGTTTGTCTTCGGAAATGCAATGATAAAAAAGCTTGAGAGAATCAAAATCAAATACGGAATATACAGATAGGGAGATTATATGAAAAGAATAATATCAGCGCTTGTAACAGCGGTAATGGTTTTCACACTCACATTTCAGGGCACCTTTGCAGCACAGATTACGGCAGAGGAGGCATACAGCAGTACAGGCAAAACCATTTATGAAAACACTGCCAAAGCACCTTCTTACGGAGCAGAGTGGCATATATTAGGGCTTGCAAGGTCAGAATATGCAGGCTGCGATGAGATATTTGAGAAATACTACGAAGATGTTGTTAAAGTTCTCAAACAAAATGACGGAGTATTGTCAAAAAACAAATATACGGAGTATTCAAGGACGATAGTTGCAATTAAAGCCATAGGGCGGGATCCCCGGAACACAGGAGGATATGACCTTATATCAAGACTCCTTGAGAAAGAAAACGTGGCAAAACAGGGACTGAACGGTCCGATATGGGCATTGATTGCATTGAACACAGGAGGATATGCAGACAGCTCAGATGAGTTCAAGAGCGCTGAAAAATACTACATAGAATACATACTGAATGCCGAAAAGGACAGCGGCGGCTGGTCGCTTAACAGCTCCGAGGCAAATGCCGATGTTGATATAACGGGGATGGCTCTGACAGCGCTGGCGCCGTACTGCAAATCAGATGACAATGTTAAAAAAGCAGTTGACAGAGCCCTTTCGTGGCTGTCGGAAGTACAGGAAGCTGACGGAGCTTATGCAAGCTGGGGCACTGTCAACTCCGAAAGCTGCGCACAGGTGATAGTGGCGCTTGCTTCACTTGGAATTGACCCGGGCAAGGATGAGAGATTTATCAAAAACGGCAAAAGCGTCATTGACGGGCTGATGGGCTTTTATACAGACGGCGGATTTAAGCACATTTCATCAGGTAAACTCAATGCAATGGCTACGGAGCAGGGATATTATGCGCTTGCCGCATATTTCAGATTCACAGGCGGCAAATCATCGCTTTATGATATGTCGGATAAGGAGGATACCGCGCCTGCAGCCCTGACAAAGGCAAAGATTGCCACGGTAAAATCTGATTCTAAAAGATGTGTTAAAATCACATGGAACAAGGTAAAGACAGCAAAGGGATATCAGATAAAATACAGCACCAAAAAGAATATGACGGGAGCAAAGACTGTGACTTCGAGTGCTTTATCAAAGAAGATAACAAAGCTCAAGTCCGGGAAGAAATATTACTTCAAAGTCAGAGCATACAAGAGCGTAGACGGCAGCAGAGTTTACGGCAGCTGGAGCAGCGTCAAAAGTGTGAAGGTGAAATAACGGGAGGCAAATACAATCAACTGCCCACCACCAAAGATAGAGAACATGGAGCAGATAAAATGACTGACAGGCAATCTACCCGGTTAAGGGAGGTTGCCTGTAACTATATATTCAAGGGAAGCGTTAGGGCTTTCTTCAAGCATATTTTCTCCAAGGTCAGATGTGTTTTTGCTGATAAGTACTGTTTCAAGTTCGCTGCAGTCTGCAAAAGCATGATCTCCGATTGAAAGAAGATTTTCTGTTCCTTCAAAGCGCCTGATTGAGGAACCTTTGAACGCACCGTCTCTGATACGTACTACAGTGGGAGGCAACACGACTTCTTCAATATATTTGTTGTTGCGAAATGCTGTTTTGCCGATTTTTTCAACATTAAGAATCCTTGTTTCGGTTGTGTTGTTAAGGTTGTCTTTGACTTCAGCTTCGATGCCTGACGGAATCATCACTTTTGCATCTGTGCCAAGATAAGTTTTGATTGAGGCGGAAGTTTCAAAAATGTAATACTCAAAGTCGCCTTGTGTTTTAAGATAAAACTGCTTGTGTGAAATACTTGAGCTTTCATTGATATCAGTACCAAACAGTCTGTCAATGGTAGCACCAAGATTCACATCATGTGATGCTTTGAACAAAATGAGATCTTCATGCCTTCCTGTCTTAAGTATTGTTTTCTCAAGCTCATCACGGCTCTCAAAATATTTTGATCTGATTCCCAATTTATCAGCTTCAGCTGATGTGAATTGTATCTGTTTGCCATATCCGAGCAGCAGATCAATATTGTGCTCTGCAAGCAGAGGAGCGATTGCTTTATGTGTTTTTATGCTGATATCGCCAAGACCAAGAATGTCTCCGAGGACTGCAATGCGTCTGCCACCTGCTGCTATAGGGATATCATCCATTGCTTCAAGAGTTTTTTCAATAGCCGTAAGAGAGCTGTTGTAGCAGTCTGCAAATATATTGTAGCCGCAGGGGTGTATGATGTTCTGACGCATTCCGCTCGGTCTGTATGCTGCAATTCCCGTTATGATTTCTTCAGTTTTGAGATTCAGTGCTTTGCCGATGGCATAAGCGGCAACTGCATTAAGTACATTGTGCTTGCCGGGCGTGAATACCTCCGCAGTATGCTCTTCGCCTGCATTGCTGTCAACTATGGTAAAGCGAAGTCCTGCGCTTTCTGTGTTTTCGATATCTTTTGCAAAATAGTCCGCAGCTGTGTTTTGGAGGCTGTATGTTATGACTTTCTGTGTAAAGGTATGCGACATCAGAATTTCATCGTCAAAATTTACAAATGCGATTCCGTCAGGTCTCCCATAGGTTGAGAGGGAGAGCTTATCCTTTGCAAGTTCCTCGCGACTGCTGTAGTTTTCAATATGGGAAACTCCGATGTTTGTATACAAAGCCATATCAGCTTCAAGCTGTTTTGCAGATAATGCAACAGTTCCATTTTTGAATGCGCCTACTTCCTGCAGATATACATTTGTCAGGCGTTTTAGTTTCTGGATGTTTCTTGTTACAGAAAAAAATGAATTGTTGTTGCCTTTGGAAACAAGAGGTTTTTTGTAATGAGCACGCAAGACGGATTCAATCATTTCCTTGGTTGAGGTTTTGCCTGCAGATCCGGTAACTGCTATTACTTTTGCCTTATGGATTGAACGGATGTAATGAGACACACGGATATATGCATCAGCGACAATACTTTCGCCGGATTCATTTTTATCTGTAATGATAAGTGTGTTTGTGAAATCACAAGGTGTATTTGTTATGATGCAGAGACAATCAGAGCGTACTGCACGATCTAAGGGATTTTCTGAATAAGCAGATGACAGCGGGTCAGTCTCCCAGCACATGAAAACAGAGTTCTCTGTAAGTTTGCGGGGGTCTGCCGTAAAGTCGCTGACAGGATGATTAGCCAGGTCTTTGAAGTTGTCAGGGAATGGAAGCTGTGCGATTTCAAAAAAACATTTCAGCGTGAGATTGCGTTTTTCTTTGTATGCGGCAATGGCAGCTTCTTTTTCGGCTTGCTTACGTGCAGGTTTTTCTTCTTCAGTTTCTTTGTGATTTTTCTTTTTGCCAAGTATGAGCATATATATATTCCTTCCTAAGCCGGTAAAATAAAAAACCATGGGAGACACATCCATGGTTTTTCGTTTGCTCATGCTGTGTATTTAACTTATACACGGGTGGGGACGGGTGAGACTTAAGCGTTCGCTTTGTTGAATCTTTTTGTTAATCTTGAAACTTTTCTTGAAGCAGCGTTCTTGTGAATGGTTCCTTTTGCAGCAGCCTGCATAAGTTTCTTTTCTGCAAGGGCAAGCTTTGCCTTAGCTGTCTCCATATCGCCTGCTTCTATAGCAGCGTCGAAGTTCTTTAAAACTGCCTTAAGATGATTTTTGATTCTTCTGTTTCTTGCAGTTTTTTTGTCGATAACTTTGATTCTTTTTTTTGCGGATTTAATGTTTGCCATTTAAATTCACCCCACTTTATTATTTTTAGCTAAATTCGCAGGTTAAGTATATATGAAGAAAGAAGAAAAATCAAGGGAAAATGGGCAAAAAACAGGAACAAGGTCTGAATTTACTTTAGGAATTAACTCCCCAAAAATATTTTTGAAAAAAATAACTTTTTTGTTGACAAAACTCATGCATGGAGTGTATACTTGTGTCAACTGAAATATCTAGGGCAAACCTGTCGAAAGACAGCGACGCAAAGCTATAGGGTCTTACCCTTGTTGGGATGACAGCCAGCTGCAGAGCCTATAATCTTTGCATTGTCCTACTAAACTCTGCAAGGTGCAGAGTTTTTTTTAAGGGCAGGTGTACATAATTTGAAAACATTTAGATACAAAGCAATATCACCGGACAGTGTCAAGGTTTCAGGAGTAATCAAAGCATACGATGAGTACGAGGCTGTTACCAAGCTTAGAGATACGTGCAGCATCGTTACCGCTATCGAGGAGGTTACCGAACAGGACGCTGCAGGTACTGTGTCAGCCAAGAGACTCAAGATCAAAGAGAAAGAACTCGCACTGATGTGTTCGCAGTTTGAAATCATATTATCATCGGGACTGCCGATAGGCAGATGTGTCCAGATGGTTGCAGCTCAGACCAAAAACAAAAGCGTCAACAGGATGCTTCTGAGTGTCGCAGAGGATATTGAGGGAGGTTACAGTATGGCCTCCAGTTTCGAAAAGAACGCTCCGTCGCTTCCGACCACCTTTATAGAGACGGTCAAGGCAGGCGAGCAGTCGGGTACTTTAGAGCATTGTTTTGGCAGGCTGCACAGGTATTATGATCGCACAGCCAAAATGAAGGCCAAGATAATCAGCACGCTGACTTATCCTTCCATAGTCATAGGTGTTGCCATCATAGTATTCATAATTATAATGGCGGTGGCG
>CAZDQV010000073.1:0-10158 GCA_964507795.1 uncultured Oscillospiraceae bacterium
TGCTTGTAATTGTAATGATGCTTGGCTTTTCCGGATGCAGAAGTGTTAAAGACATTATCACAGGTGATAATTCAGACGATGCTGCTTATCAGAAGAGCAGTACCGTAAATTTTGCAATAAGCAATATCAAAACATTAAATCCTGTAGTATCCCATGATGAGGATACATATTATATATCCAAATTGATATATCAGAGTCTGTTTTCACTTGATGAAAACCTGATTCCTCAAAATGATCTCGCAACAGAATATACTATAGGCAAAAACAAAAAATCTGTAACAATAACAATTGACAGCAAAGCACGCTTCAGTGATGGTGAAAAAGTTACAGCTTCAGATGTCGAATTTTCTGTAAACGCATATAAACATGCCGGAAGTAAATCGATATATAATAGCTATGTATCGTGTATTGCATCAGTTGAGGTAAAAGACAGCAAGACAATAAAAATATCATTTACACAGGCAGGAGAGGGAGGAATCAACAGACTGATTTTTCCGATATTGCCGCAGCATATATATTCATCATATGAGGAACTTGCTTCTTCTGACAAGAATTTTAAACCGGTCGGTTCCGGAATGTACAAAGTGACTAAACATGACAGCAGCACAAAGCTTATTCTCAAGCCTAATGATGAATACAGCGGGCAAAAGGCTGACAACAGACTCGTGTTCAACATATATCAGCGTGAAGCTGATATAATGAATTTGACAGATGGCAACCTCGTATCTTTTTCTATAAACAAAGATATAGACAGACAAACGGAAATAGGTAGTAAGAACCTCACAAACACAGACTTCCTATCAAATGAAGTAGAATATATCGGTTTTAACTGTGAGAGCAGGATTACAGCTGAAAAGACCGTTAGGCAGGCGATAGCGTATGCTATAGATACAGATAATATATTAAGCAACGCATATTACAGTTGTGGAGTAAAAACTGACAGCCTTTATTATCCGGAATTTTACGGCACTGAAAACAAAGGCGACATGTATGATATGAGTCGCAAAAAAGCAAAAGATCTTCTTGAAAAAGCCGGATTTGAAGATGTAAATAAAGATGGATATCTTGAAAACCCTGACGGCAATGCCGTTACTGTAAAAATTCTTGTCAACAGCAATAAATCAAGAAAAACTGCTGCTGAAATTGTGGCAGAAAACCTTGAAAAAATATCGCTCAAAACACAGATAGTATCCGGCAGCACACAGCAGTACAAATCCTATCTTAAATCAGGCGGATTTGATATTTATATAGGTGGTGCTAATATTGCGGAATATTATGACCTGACGCCATTTATAGCATCAGGCAATTATGCAAGATATGAAAATGCGGAGGCTTTGTCCATCGCATCGAATATAAATACGCCGGACACTGTTGAAAATTTGAAATCATATATAGAGACGTTGAAAAAAATATTAAGCGATGAGCTGCCATATTATCCTTTGTTGTACAAGACTTACAGTGCTGTTGTTTCTGATGAACTGACAGGGGAAATCGCACCCTTGTTCTGCAATTATTATATTAATTGCGGCAAGTGGTACAGCAATTATAAAATTACAGATTCAGAGAAATAAAAACATTGTAAAGTTAGAAAACGTGTGTTATAATAATCACGTTATGCCGGCGTGATGGAATTGGCAGACGTGCGGGACTCAAAATCCCGTGGTGGCAACACCGTATGGGTTCGACCCCCATCGCCGGCACCATTTTAATTAATTGATATTGGAACCGTAAGGAGGATTTTTTATGAATCAAAGTACTATGAGTATTTTAATGTTGGTATTGATTATTGTGGTTATGTATTTCCTTCTGATAAGACCTCAGAAAAAAAAGGAAAAAGCTATAAATGAAATGAGAAGTTCAATCAAAGCCGGTGATGAAATCGTTACAATAGGCGGTATCTGCGGCAAGATTGTTAAAACTAAAGATGAAAGCCTTGTCATTCAGGTTGGAGCAGACAAAGTCAAATTTGAAATTATGAGATGGGCTGTATCAAAGGTTGTAAGCGAGTCATCAGCACCTGCGCCTGCAGCGGCAACAGAAGAAGAACCTGCAAAGAAGCCGGGCAGACCTAAGAGAATGAGGGTCGCATCAGAGCCTGTTGAAGCACAGGAGACACAAGAAACTCCTGCTGAAGTAGACAATGCAGCTGAAGATAATGCTTCAGAAGAAAAATAATTAGTGAAAAATAAAAGGGAGTAACTGGCGCTTTTACAGCGTTTGCGATATCGTCAGTACGATGGTAATCATCCGTATCGTGATCAAATAGTGAGACTTTTATTGCATGTATTTTTATATGCAATAAAAGTCTTTTTTCTTGGAGGTATAATATGTTAACACAAAAACAAGCCGAAGCTAACATAGAGAAATATGGCTTTAATGAACTTGCTGAAGGCGAGCGCAAAAGTACAGCTCAAATTTTTGTTGAGCAATTCAAGGATTTCCTTGTGATAATTCTGATTGTTGCAGCAGTAGTATCAGCAATTCTTGGAGAAGTTGAAAGTGCTATAGTTATCGCAGTTGTAATAACCATCAATGCTGTTTTGGGTACAGTTCAGACCATTAAGGCTGAGAATTCACTTGCAGGGCTCAAACAGCTTTCTGCACCGCATGCAAAAGTTGTTCGTGACGGTAATCTCATGCAGATACCTGCAAGAGAGATAACAGTCGGTGATGAGGTTATAGTTGAAGCAGGCGATATGATTGCAGCGGATGGAATTATTATATCTGCAGCAAGCCTGAAAACAGACGAAAGTGCGCTCACAGGTGAAAGTTTACCTGCAGAAAAATCCGCTGGCGGAGTGACAGAATCAGCACCACTTGGAGATCAGAACGGCAGAGTGTTTTCAGGAAGCTTTGTCACTTATGGCAGAGGCTCTTTTGAAGTTACATCAATAGGAATGCAGACAGAGGTTGGTAAAATTGCAGGTCTTATCAAAAATGCAGAGGAAAAGAAAACGCCTCTTCAAAAGAATCTTGATGATTTTGGCAAAAAACTCTCAATTCTTATCCTCATATTCTGCGGCATACTGTTTGGCATAACTGTTGCAAGGGGTGGGGAAATAGCAGATGCATTCCTGTTTGCAGTGGCTCTTGCTGTTGCAGCAATCCCGGAAGCCCTAAGCTCGATTGTAACTATAGTACTTGCGTTTGGCACACAAAAAATGGCTAAAGAGCATGCAATTATAAGGAAGCTGCAGGCAGTTGAGGGTCTGGGCAGCGTATCAGTTATATGTTCCGACAAGACCGGAACTCTCACACAAAATAAAATGACAGTTGAATACTGTTATACAGACGGTTCAAGCATTGAAGCTGATGATATTGACACTGAGGACAAAAACCAGAGAGAGCTTGTGGTGTTTAGCATACTTTGTAATGACTCGCAAATTGCAGACGGCAAAGAAGTGGGAGATCCCACAGAAACAGCACTCGTAAGGTTTGGAGAGAACATAGGGTTTGATTCACAAAAAATAAGGGCAGATTACCCGAGAATAAGTGAGGTGCCTTTTGATAGTGACAGAAAACTCATGTCTACAGAACATGTGATTGATAAAAAGTGCACAATGGTTGTGAAGGGTGCCTGTGATGTTCTCGTTGGCAGAATCACTGCAATTAAGGAAAACGGGCATATTCGTGAAATCACAGAGGCTGACATAGATAATATAGAAAAAGCCAACAGAAGCTTTTCAGAAAATGGCCTGAGAGTACTTGCTTTTGCATTTAAAAATTTTGATGAACATAAAAAATTATCATATGAAGATGAATATGATTTGATATTCACAGGCCTTATAGCTATGATGGATCTGCCAAGAGTAGAATCTGCAGATGCTGTTTCAGAATGTATAAGTGCAGGGATAAGGCCTGTTATGATTACAGGTGACCACAAGGTAACCGCAGCGGCGATAGCCAAGAGGATAGGCATATTACAGGATGAAAAAGAAGCCTGTGAAGGTGCTGTAATTGATTCTATGACAGACGAACAGTTAAAAGAATTTGTTCCAGGGATATCTGTTTATGCAAGAGTATCACCAGAGCATAAGATAAGAATTGTGCGCGCATGGCAGGAAAGAGGCAGTATTGTTGCTATGACAGGTGATGGAGTTAACGACGCACCGGCACTCAAACAGGCTGATATAGGAGTTGCGATGGGAATTACAGGTAGCGAGGTATCCAAGGATGCTGCTGCTATGGTGCTTACAGATGATAATTTCGCAACAATTGTCAAGGCGGTTGAAAACGGCAGAAATATCTATCAGAATATCAAAAACGCAATACAGTTTTTATTGTCCGGAAATTTCGGTGCAATACTTGCAGTGCTTTATGCTTCTGTCGCAGGACTTCCTGTACCTTTTGCTCCGGTGCATCTTCTGTTTATAAACTTGCTTACAGACAGCTTGCCTGCAATAGCACTGGGGCTTGAACCTCACAACCAGGCAGTGATGAATGAAAAGCCAAGGGCTGCAGATGAATCAATACTCACAAAATCATATCTTGCAAGCATAGGTATAGAGGGCCTTTGCATAGGTGCAATGTCTATGATAGCGTTTATGATAGGCTACAGCGGGCAAGGTGCAGCTCTTGCAAGCACTATGGCGTTCGGAACGCTTTGCATGGGCAGGCTGATGCACGGGTTTAACTGTAAAGCAAAAAAGCCTGTGATTTTTACAAAGAGGTTTTTCAACAATTTGTATCTTGTGGGAGCATTTTTGCTTGGAACCGCACTTATTACTGCAGTAATGGTAATACCGGCACTTCAGGGGCTGTTTAGTGTGCAGAGCCTTGATGTTAATCAGCTTCTTATTGTATATGGCCTTGCATTTGCAAATCTGCCTGTAATACAGCTTATGAAAAAAATACGCTGCAGTATGGAAAAGGCATAGAATCTGGTGTAATATAAGTTGCAGGAGGTTGTATTCATGAAAATTTGTGTATATTGTTCGTCTTCTGATGAGCTTGACAGTAAATATTATGAAGAAGGCAGGGCTTTTGGCAGTGAAATGGCAAAGAGAGGTCACAGCCTTGTATATGGCGGATACTGCAGAGGCATTATGGGTGCTGTAGCAGAAGGAGTGCATGAAAACGGTGGAGAGATTACAGCTGTTGTACCTGCGATATTTGACAGAGATGGTTTTACATATGCAGGATGCGACAGAGTGATTAAAACTTCTGATATGAACACTCGCAAAAAAACAATGGAAGCAGAATCTGATGCCATTGCAGTGCTGCCTGGCGGTATAGGGACTATGGATGAGTTCTTTGAAGCTATTGAATTGAAGTATCTGGGAGAACTGAACAAACCTTTGGGTATATTGAACAAAACCGGATGTTATGATTTGCTGGAGCAACTTCTTGACAGTAGCATGAGAGAAGGCTTTCTTGACAAAGAATGCAGAGGTTATGCTAAATTTTATACTGATGCGGTTAAAATGATTGATGAATTTGAAAAAGAATCGGGCTTATATGATTATCCGTTTATACCTTTGTGGGACGAGGCTTCGGAGGTGCTCATACTGGGAAGCTATCCTTCCGTAAAATCAAGAGAGACAGGATTTTTTTACGGACACCCGCAAAACAGGTTTTGGAAAACCCTTGCCGGCGTTTTCGAAGACGAAGTGCCTCAGAACATAGAGCAGAAGCAGGAATTTCTTCACAGGCATCATATTGCACTGTGGGATGTTATAGCTTCATGTGAAATTACAGGAAGTCAGGACAGCAGTATCAGAAACGCGGTGCCTACAGACCTCAGTATTATTCTTGATAATGCCCATATACGCAAGATATTTATAAATGGCAGGACTGCGGAGAAATATTACAAAAAATATACGGCAAAAACCACAGATATATCAGCTGAGGTTTTGCCGTCAACATCGCCTGCCAATGCTGCATGGTCTTTGGCAGATCTCATAGATGCATGGAGCGTCATCAGAGAAAAATAGAAGATTAATCCTCTTTCAGAGGCAATGAGATTTTGATAACATAATCGTCGTAATTAAAACGTGACATATCATCAAGAAGAGTATCTTCAAAAAAGTACTCTTCTTTTTTGTAATTATTTTTTTCTGTGAATCTCAGCAACTCCTGATACATAATATGAAGCGATGAATACCCTGTTGTGCTTACAATTACCGCATATGCTTTTGGTGGCATTACAGTTACGTTTTCTCTCGTACTTATATCAACAGGTTCGATTTTGGTATAAAGATGTGAATAATTGTAACTGCTTTCTGACGAGAAATCCTCCGTAGCAGGGACGAGAGCGCCTATGCCATAAGGGCTGTATATTTGATGGTCGTGGCAGTATTTGATATGCTTTGCCATTGCAGGATAGATATCTTTGTCGTCACTGCTACCTTTGTATTCTGTAATTATATAATATTCCTCAGGCCTTTTTTCAAGGTATATTCTGTTGTGCTGTGCATTGATGCCGTCGCAGGTGATGTTGATGCGCCTTTGTATAAATGATTTCAACCACTGAAGTTCTGCGATTTTTTCGTCTGCAAGAATAAGCTGTTGCCTCAGCAGCGTGACAAAATCATCAGGGTTTCTGTTGTTCAGATATTCTTTGATTTCAGCAAGAGGCATGTCAAGCTCTTTTAGCATTGAAATTGTATTAAAAGTATCAAGTTGCATAGCAGAATAATATCTGTAGCCGTTGTCGCTTTTTATCTTGGGCTCTAAAATCCCGATATTGTCATAATGAAACAGGGTCTGTTTTTTGACATTGCAAAGCTTTGCAAACTCTCCTGTAGTAAAATACCCCTTTGCTTTTTTTTTGATTGTTTCCATATTGGCACCTTTTTTTGAATTTAATATTGACTATACAGTTACAATATACTTTAACATAAAATCAAGGAGATGAGAATAGATTATGGAACATATTTTTGATAATGGCGTTACAGTTAAAAGCTTTACGAAATTTGTGTGGCCGTCAGTGCTTATGATGATTGTAATAGCTTTATATTACGGTTTTGATTCTGTTTTTGTTGCAAATCTTGTAGGCGAAACAGCTCTTGCAAGCCTTTCGATAGCATATCCCGCACAGGGCATTATGTGGGGTGTTGCTGTAATGCTTGCAGCCGGATCAAGCGCAATAGTAGCAATCAAAATGGGAGAGGGGAATCAAAAGGAAGCAGACGAAAAATACACTTTGATATGCGTGACAGCCCTGATAATAGGTCTTATTATAACTGCTTTTTGCCTTGTGTTTATGGATACGATAATAGATTTTCTCGGGGCAACGGCAGAGCTTGAAGACTATTGTGCCGAGTATCTTGGAATACTGGTATGGGGATTTCCTGCAGCGTTTATAGGAGTGCTGTTTGAGTATTTTATCAGAGTTGACGGCAATCCGGGTTTTACTTTATTTTTGTATATCTCCGGCGGTGCAGTTCATCTGTTGCTTGACTATATATTGATGGGACCGCTTGATATGGGCATTAAAGGAGCCGCATATGCAAATATTGCCGGTCTTGTGACGGTTATGTTGGTGGGAGGAGGATATTTTCTGTTCAGAGATACCAAGCTTACCTTCAGAAAGTTTGCTGTTGACTGGAAATACTTAGGGCACTGTTTTGTTAATGGATCATCCGAAATGGTAAGCGAGTCCTCTGCGGGAATTGCCACGTTTTTCTTTAACCTCATGGCAATCAGGCTCACAGGAGAAACAGGAGTTGCAGCAATCAGCATAGTGCTTAACATATTTTATTTCCTGACATCTTTGCATCTTGGATATATTACCGGTGTATCTCCGCTGATAAGCTATTATTATGGAGCCAGGGAGTATGACAAGGTCAATGTATTCATCAGATATTCCAGGTGGTTTACATTGGTGACATCCGTTGCAAGCGCCATTATATGTCTGGTATTTGCAAAATATATAGTTATGTTGTTTGAAAGACCGGGAAGCGAGCTGTTTGATTTGGCTCTTACGGGTACCAGATTCTTGGCGATAGCTGTGCTGTTTTGTGGAGTCAATATATTTGCATCAGGATTTTTTACAGCCTATGGCAATGGAATTATATCTGCTGCAATATCGATGTCAAGAGGCCTTGTAATGGTTATTGCAGGTATATTCCTGCTTGGTTTGTTATTTGGAATGACAGGTATATGGCTTGTTCCTGCATTTGCGGATGCGGCAACTCTTGTACTTTCATTTATTATGTTTGCAAGATACAGGAATGTATATAATTACAGAATCATATAAAACAAGATTAAGAGACAGCAAAAGGAGGGGACTGAGATGCTCAAATATGGAATACTTGCTAAAGGCATAGAAGCAATGTGTTTTGGACCTGCCCTGAATAAACTTGCGAAAATCTGTCCGGAAATAGACATGGCAGAATACAGAAAAAAAGTCAAAAAAGAATTCAAAGCAATGCTTTTGAGGACGCCTGACATAGGAGGAGGCTCGTTAGAACGTAACTTGTATATTGCGGCTTTTGTTTTTTCGTTATACAAGGCCTGCCCGGAAAAAATAACACAGGAGATTGTAGATGCGATGGCCTTGGCGGTATTCGAATCTGATTTTATGGTCAAAGCGCACAAAAACAAAAAATGTACTATGTTTGATGATAAAGTACAGGACCAAAAGATAAAAGAAAGCATAGCCAGTAAGAATTCTGAGTATGAACTTGGTTGGAAGTTTGAATATACAAAGGGAAATGATGAGTTTTACAATACATATACCGAGTGCGGTATTTGTAAGCTTGGAATGAGGGAAAACTGTTTTGAGTTTGTGCCATGCCTATGCAAAATGGATGACAAAAATTATATAAATGAAGGTGGACAGCTTTATCGTACCAAAACTCTTGCAGGTGGGGACGAATGCTGTGATTTTCACGTAATCAAAAGATAAATCGCTACAGTAGCTGTTTATCTTTTGATTGTTTCCTTGAATCTGTTGAATGTCCCGATTATACTTTCATGTGTAACTGCAGTTGCATCAAATCTCATGATTTTAAATGCACCTTGCAATATGAAGCCCATTCCGAACACTGCCACGACAGTCCCGATTCCCACTTTTGCTCCCAATATGAATCCTATGGCAACAGCAAAACCGTCTATTATCATTTTCACTGCGCCAATAGGGATTTTTTTGAGCCGCTTACCCATAGCAACAAGCAATGCATCTCTTGGACCGCAGGAAAGCCCCTGTGACATGTATATACCCATTGCAAATGCCTCTATTGCAAGGCCTGCAAGGAGCATTAAAATACCTGCCCATATGTTATGAAGCTGAGGCACTATATCAAGCCACGTAAATAGATCTACAGATTTTCCCACAATACATACATCAAGTATACTTCCAAGTCCTATTTTTTCTTTGAGAAGCAAATCTATCGCTAAAATCACAAACCCTGTAAGAGTTACGATATCACCGTAGGTAAGGGGAATGTGATAACTGAATCCCATGCTAAAAGCATCCCATGGAGCAAGGCCGACATTGGCCTGTATTGTAAAATATACTCCAAAAGCGAATATGAACAGACCTAATGCGGCATACAGTATTCTGAGCCCGTAAGGCCTGTTATTTATTTTGTCCATTATAGTATTTTCCATGTGTTTACTCCTGAAACAGTGATTTTGCATATGAATATGATAATACATAAGTGCAAATCAGTAAAGTGAAAACGTACAAATTTGCGAGCAAAAGATACTTTTGTTAGAGTCGGTGGTAGCTGAAAAAAACATATTTCGTTAAAAAAAAGACATAAAAGTGTATCAAAAATAGTGCAAAAGCTATTTTATACATTAAATTCATAAATGGAATAGTTGCAAAGGCTTGAAAATTCAAGGATTCTTAAGTCTTTGTTTTTTTGTTAAAACATTATCAAAAAGTGTTGAATATTTTTTAGAAGGGTGTACAATACACTGTATACAGAACACAAAACATATACACACAAACTATGCAATACATAAATACTGGAGGTAGCGATGATAAAAGAAATTTTAAAAGTACTGCCCGGTGGGAACTGCGGAGGTTATGGCGGATGCGGATTTGAAACGTGTGAAGACTGTGCCTGTGCTATAGTTTCTGGTGGAGCCGTGAATTTATGTCCTGCATGTTCACAAGAGGATGCAGACAAAATTGCAGAGGCTTTAGGCAGAGAGACAGAAGCAGTCATCGAAGAAGTTGCATTTGTGCGCTGCAATGGAAATGCG
>CAZDQV010000074.1:0-10154 GCA_964507795.1 uncultured Oscillospiraceae bacterium
AATGATAACATTTTTATCTATCCCAAATAACATGAAACCACTGGAGGTCTCTTATGACAAACAAAGAACAAACCCTTATACGTATCCCAAACGGTTATGACCAATGTCAGTATGCCTTTTTCCCGGGATTGACACTTTGTGCATTCTCACCGGAGCAGGTCGTTTTGGCATACGAGACAATCCTGCAGCAATTTGATGACAGTGCAATATTCATATCTCAAAATGATGCTGAAACAATAAAAAAATATTGGTCGGATATGGGAAAGCCCACCGTTATAACGGCAAATTCTTCTGATGCTCTCATGTTCAGAGAGGCCTTCCCTGGAATGCATGTCGTATCTCTTTTTGAACAATTCGCGAAATGGAATATCTTCGGCTCATGTGTCCATGACGGATACAATCTGATCGAGGGTGAAGCTCTTTCAAACAAAGCTCTGAAAGCCCTGCTTGAAACCATGGGCGCAACAATCAAAGAAGGCATCCGCGATGACAAGCTGCCTTTGCTTACATGCGACATTGAAACAAGAAACAAGTTGCTTTCAGAAGGCAAAGATGCATACTATGCCCTGGATTTGTTTTTTGAAAACGATCCGGAAGAAGATGCAGAGCATGACCATGAAAATCATCAGCAACCGGCACTTCGCTCACCGGATGAATGCAGGGCAAAGCTTTGTGATACATCTGTGCAGAGCGAGAATATTTCTGATTTGATTGAAACATTGAATACCCTGTTTTTTGCATAGCATCTGCCTATTTGTCCCACCCTATAAAAGCCCATGTGGCTACGCCATCATGATCATACCGCCAGAGTTCCCCTTCCTTAACAAGGTGGAGTTTTGTATATTCTACAAGTTTACGGTGCTGCTCTTGTGTCAGCTTTTCCGGGAATTTTTCACTCACCTTTTGAATGCAATCATCAAAGCTGTCATACTTCTGGCTTTTAAATCGTCCTGATATGTATGAGAGCTCCGGCATTTTATTCATATCAAAGAGAATATTCATAATATATATGAAGACTCCATAGTCCGGTTTGTTATACCCTATTTCTTCTGCTATCCTGCGATCGTATCCATATTTGCCGGTTGTCCATACGCCCACCCCTACTCTTCTCGAAGCCTTTGACTCCAGTTTTTTGAGGCAGCCTTCAACGTCATCAGCTATAAGGGAGCGGGATGATAATGCCACATCACACACCGGAATTCCCCGCAGACTCCAGTCTTCATTCCAGTCAAGCTGTATTGGATGTATCAGGTCTGACAGGCCAAGCTTTTGAGCATCCTGTTCCAGGATCTCAAGCATTTTAGGCGAAAAGTCCGCCGCATATACCTCATGTCCTTTTTGGGCAAACGGTATTGCCAGGGTGCCTGAAGCACAGCCCATATCAAATATTGTTTCTCCGGGTTTGAACCCAACTTTCTCATAAAAAATCTCGGCGTACGGATCTTTTTCTCCCGGCTTTGGATCTTTTCGAAATCTTGGTGCAAATTCATTCCAGAATTCCACATCGTCATTATGCCCTGTACTTTTTCTTGTGTTTCTCCATTCCTTGTTCCAGTCCATTTCATTCTCCCTATATTTCAATTTCATCTTTGCTCATAGAATAACATATCTTTTGGCAAAGTTGTACATATAATTTGCCTTCTGACTCTTACATAACAAAAATGTTTTCTCTTTGAAGAAGATGTTTACACAAGTGTTGTCAAACCAACATTTTTTTGATATATTCTTATTATATAATTATAACTGATTCATTGCATGGGGGATGTTGTATTGGATAACAAATCAGTAGAAATCTTAAAACGAACCGGGCTTTTTAACAATCTGTCAGACAGAGAATGTGCACTGCTGTTTGATTTGATTTCAATCAGTGAAAAAACTTATCACAAAAAAGAAATCATTATACACGAAGGCAGCGAAGTGCAGCACCTTTATATTGTCAAAAAAGGCAAGGTGATAGGTGAAAAATTTCATATAGAAGGAGAAATCAATCTGCTCAATATGTTTGAAGAGGGTGAGATTGCAGGTCTTGAAGTCGCCAGCTCCACATTTAAAACCAGTCCTCTCACATATACTGCAGACACTGAAGTTACAATCATTCTGATTGAAATTGCTTCGCTTCTTAACTGTCCTCTGAAAGATGTAATTCTTGAGAATATAGTTCATCTTTTGTCGGATATCAGCATCCGGCAGATGTATAAGATACAGGTAATATCAAAGCATGGACTTCGCGACAGAATAATGTCACATCTGCTCATTATGAAACAAAAAAGAAACACAGAAGTTTTTGATATACGGATGAGTCAGGAGCAGCTGGCACAATATCTGTGCGTAAACAGAAGTGCCCTGTCATATGAGCTCAACAAGATGAAAAAAGAGGGCCTTATCGATTTCAAAAGAAGCAAATTTAAAATTCTTTAAAAAATTTTCATGTTTGTTGGTGTGCCAACAAACACGGAGTGAATAACAGTATAGAATATGAGTATAGAAGTTTTATCTAAAAACAAAACGTTTGCCTCGTATTACAGACCAGAATCCTCTGGTCTGTAATTTTTTTAATCAGTTATAATTCTCTCGACTTTGGCTACTGTTTCATCTTCAGAAAGCTCCATGTCAAGAATGTTCGTAACCGCATCTGCCATTTCCGGTTTTTGCATTACAAGCCTCCATATTTTTTCTCCTGAGTCCTGTGAAAGCTGCCCGCTTCTGACTTTGTACGACAAAAAGTCGGCAAGATCTGTTGCTATTTCACGTTTTTCCTTCATATCCATTGTCTGAAATCTCCTTTTGTTTCTTTTTAACAAGACCCCTGCACTTTATGTACAGGGGTCATATGGTCATTTAAGCTTATTTCATCTGCTTAGCAACTTCTTCTGCAAAGTTTTCTTCTCTCTTTTCGATACCTTCGCCTACTTCAAAACGTACTACCCTGGCAATTCCAAGTTCTTTGCTTACAGATTCAAGGTATTTGGCAACTGTCTGTTTGCCGTCTTCTGCTCTTACATAAGTCTGGTCGAGCAGGCATATTTCTTTGAGCTGCTTTGAAACACGTCCTTCAACAAGTCCTGTGAAAATCTTGTTTCCTGAGATGTTTGCTTTGTCAGCAACTGCAAGTTCTGCAAGCTTTGCTTTAGCTTCCTGTGAAAGGAAGTTAGGCAGATAGTTGAAGTTAAAGCCCTTGTCAGCTCTTTTTTCTTCTAAGATTGCAATATCTTCTGCATCCCATACACCATCAACAGCCTTGTCCAACAATGCGTTCAGGATTGGTTTTGGAAGTGTGAACGGATCGTTTAATGCACTTTCGAGTGTGATTTCTCTGAGCTTTGCGAGTTCGTCAGCCGAAATATCCTTGCGGCTTACATACTGCGGATTCATAGCAGCAACCTGCATTGCAATGTTTGTTAATGCTTCTTTTACAGCATCAGTAGCTTCGCCGCTTCCTACAACGATAACGCCGATTCTGCCGCCGCCGTGGATATATGAAGTAACAACATCGCCTGATGCTTTTTCGATTCTTCTGATTGACATGTTTTCGCCGATCTTGGCAATCTTGGCAGTCAGCGCATCCTGTACTGTAGTGCCCTCAAAGCTCATTGCCTTGAATGCTTCGATGTCATTGTTCTCTGCTGTCAATGCGAGTTTTGCAAGATTCTCTACAAACCCAACGAATTCTTCGTTTTTTGAAACGAAATCTGTTTCTGAATTTACTTCAACGATAGCAGCAGTCTTGCTGTCATCGGAAAATGCGATTCTTACCAAGCCTTCTGCTGCAATCCTGCCGGCTTTTTTGGCAGCCTTTGCAAGGCCTTTTTCTCTCAAAAAGTCAACTGCTGCTTCGATGTTGCCGTCAACTTCAACCAATGCTTTTTTGCAGTCCATCATGCCTGCGCCTGTCATTTCACGCAGTTCTTTTACCATTTGTGCTGTTACAGCCATGTTATTTCCTCCCTGAAAATTATTCTTCTGTTTCTGCAGCTTCTTCTACAACTTCTGCAGCTTCTTCTGCTTCTACCGGAGCTGCTTCATCATCTGCTGCGGCATCCTCGCCCTGATTGGCTTCGATGATAGCATCAGCCATCTTGCCTGCGATTAATTTAACTGCTCTGATTGCATCGTCATTTGCAGGGATTATATAGTCAACATCATCAGGATCACAGTTGGTATCAACAATACCTACAACAGGGATACCTAAAATTCTTGCTTCTTTAACTGCGATTTTTTCTTTTTTAGGGTCTACGATGAACATTGCTCCCGGCATACCCTTCATTTCCTTGATACCGCCTAAGAATCTTTCGAGTTTTTCTGCTTCTGCTCTCAGCTTGATAACTTCTTTCTTTGCAAGCTTTTCAAAGGTTCCGTCTTCTTCCATCTTCTGAATATCATAGAGTCTCTTGATTCTTGCTGAAATTGTCTTGTAGTTTGTAAGCATACCGCCAAGCCATCTCTGGTTTACGTAGTACATGCCGCATCTCTTGGCTTCGTCTTCGATAGCTGCCTGAGCCTGTTTTTTGGTTCCTACAAAAAGAACAGGTTTGCCTGTAGCTCCGACTTCTTTCATGAATTCGTAAGCTTCTTCGATTTTTTTGACTGTCTTCTGTAAGTCGATGATGTAGATTCCGTTTCTTTCTGTGAAGATGTACGGTGCCATTTTAGGGTTCCATCTTCTTGTCTGGTGTCCGAAATGCACACCTGCTTCTAGTAATTGTTTCATTGAAATTACTGCCATTTTAATTTCCTCCTGGTTTTTTCTTCCGCCATAATCGCTCTCGGAGCAAACTCCATTTTAACAACGCATTGCGCTGGAGCACCTGTCATCCAAGCCATATGACGTGCTATTTTGATTTAATCTGCAAACACAGCAGACCAATATATACTGTACTACAAAATCGTGCCGAATGCAAGAACAAAAATCAGCCTTTGCAAGTTTTGCAATCACTCAAATGTGCCGCATCAGATCATTTCATATCTGCATCCCGCAAATGCTATGTCAAAGCTGCATATACTTTTGTATTTGCAGTAGGTGCATGCACTCATATTCATATCCTTTTGCTTTGGTGCCACCTTTATATCACCGGAAACTATTCCCTTGCATGTTTCCTTCACTTTGTCTGTGACTTCTTCCAGAAGCTCCATGAATTCATCCCGTTCAAAAAGTTTGTCATTTCCTGTCCCTGAAAATCCTTTTTCGGAAGCCCTTACCGGCACTATGCTTGAGCGGCCGTCAAATTCTCCGGCAATGTTTCTGATTACTTCAGGGTCATTTATAACGGCGCCTTCCAGTCTGAAAGCTTTTGCTATTTCATTTTCAAGTTTTCCGTTCATATTCTCTCTGCTCGCCCGGCTCATGTCAATCACGGGATCTTCAATCAGGAAGTAAAAAACTCCCGCCGGTTCGTGATGTTTTTTGCCGTATTCGAGTCCGGCTTTGAGATAAAGCATAAGCTGCAGTTTCCAGCCTGATCTGGCTTCTTTGACACTGAATTTTTCTTTTCCCGATTTATAGTCTATAACTTTGATACTGCCGTCAGGAAGTATGTCAATCCTGTCGATGATGCCTTCTATGTATACCTTTTCACCATCCGCATTCATCTCTATCGGCGGTATATTGGCACCTCTTCTAAATGGCGCTTCAAACGCCGCTTCACTGATGCTACCTGCTCTGACATGAGATATCAGAATCCAGCCTATTTGCTCTGCAATTCCTGAGAGTCTTGTCATACGATATTCTTCTTCTCCCGTATGAGATAAAATTCCCTCTCCATAGTTTGCTATTTCTTCAGACAGTATATCTTTTAACAGGCTTTGATACTCTTCATAGGTTATTGTCATCCATGGAGATTTTTCATCCGTAACGTCTATACCCTTAACCGTAAGCTTCTCCGAAAGTTTCATCATAATCTCATGATACACATCGCCTATTTCGCGCCCTGCCATTTCAAAAACTCTTCTTTCCCCGGGCTTCAGGCCGTAATCCACAAAATGTGCGAAAGGACATCTACAGTATTTTTCAAGGCGTGATGGCGACAGAGACAGATCTTTACCATCTTTTTTGTAAAGGCTCAATGCTTTTTTTTGCTCCAGCTTGTAATCTCTGACCGTAAAGAAAAGTCCCTCTTCAAGCCTCTTTAAAGATTCTCTGTCGTTATTTCTGTACCAGCAAAGTGCCTGTTTCCATACATCATCTACCGGCTTGCCATCCATCGCCGCTCTGAGTGCATCTGTCATATGAGGAATTGAGGCTTTTGAACCCGAAACAAGCTCTGCAGCCACGCCTCTGCTGACAGCATCGAGCTGCTCGACAAGTCCCGGAAATATTCTTTTTAATGTCGCAATAACAGGTGAAGGTTTTTGCTGTTTCCCACTGGCATCCGTACTTGAGGTACCTATCCACAAATATTCCGAAGGGGCAGCAAGGCTTCTATAAATACCCAGAGTCTCCTCCTGGATTTTAACTTTACCCAGCCTCCCTATATGTATATCTTTTGTTTCCAAAAGTTCCAGCTCGTCATCGCTCAAAAGTCCTTCATCTGAGGCCCCTTTCGGGAACACTCCTTCATCCGCTCCTATTATAACGAGCGCTTTGACATTTCCCAGTCTGCTCCTTTGTGCAGTGCCGGCGGAAATCCCGTCACATACCGGAGGGAGTACTCCTGTTTCCATATCTTCAAAACCTGCCCGGAGAAGTCTGCTGACATCTTTCGTGCTATACTCTTCCTCTCCTATAAGTTCATCGAGCTGCTCCATAAGTCCCACTGTTATATTCCATATCTGAGCTGTTTCCTGTGCTTTTTCTATATATCCTTCCTCCGCCTGACGTGAAGCCGCCTCCTCTATTTTCTCAGGCATATGACATGTTTCAGTGAGGAATCTGTACAGTGCCTTTATTTTGTCTCCTGCCGTCCCGGCTTTTTTGAGTTCTTCATCAAATGCAGACAACATCTTTACAAGCCTGTTTCTGGTGTTGTTAAGTGCTGCCAGTTCCTCTTCAGAATATGCTTTAGTCCCTTTGGTGAAATCTTTTTTCCATTTTGCCCCTGTTATCCTGTATCTGAGTGAGTAATTTTCGAGTTCTTCTATTTCGTCTTCTGTAAATTCCGTGAAACCGCTTTTGAGAACTCTGAAGATTCTGGTCGATTCATATCCTGAAGCAACTATATCCATAACTGCCAGTATGAATATGACTGCTGTGCTTGACATCACTTTTCTTTTGACATCTATAAAGACTGGGATATCATATCTTTCGAATACTCTTGTAATCACAGGCGCCATCTTGTCCATACCATTGCATATCACTCCGATATCTCTGTATTTGAGGCCTTTGTTTCTGACAAGGTCCATAATATACAGGGCTGCAGTTTCAGCTTCCTGATATACTCCTGCTGCATGAACCAGGGTTATGCCCCTGCAATCATCAAGGGGCTCTGCAGGCAGACTGTAAAACTGTTTTTCAAGATGAGCAAGTGCTGCGGTTTTTTGTTTTTTGTATCCTTCTATACGTTTGCATACAGCACCTTTGCCTGTTTCAAAAGCGAGTTTTTCAAGTTCTCTAATAACCGATCCAGTGAGTTCAAAAATATGAGAATCGCTGCCGCCCTCATCATAAGTCATCACAATATTGACGTTTTGTGCTATTCTGATAAGCTCCCTGATTATATCGCAGTTCTTGGGAGTAAAGCAGTCAAATCCATATATCCATATATTGCTGTCCTCTACAAAAGAGGCTTTTGGTATCCTGCTTACTATGGTATCAATGTAGTCCTCACTATCTGTATATTTCCCTTCAATAGCTTTTTCATATTCCCTGAATATGCAGCAGATGTCTTTGAATTTCCTGTGCAGCAGACTGTCATCATCAAGCCTTTGCATCACGGCTTCAAGCCCTTCACAGTTCATCCCGTGCTGCTTGATTTCAGAGATGAAATTATTCACCATCTCCACAAAAGAGTTTTTCTCTTCAAACCCTTTATATATTTCAAGCTTTTCCTTTTGTTTGAGTATAATGCCTGTCAAAAGCATCTGCCTGCCGTATTTGTCTATAAGGACTCTTCTATCTTTCCCTGCCGCATTGAGCACTTTGTCACCAAGTCTTGAAAAACCTAAAATTTCAATGTCCGGAAGGCCTTTGACATTCATGTGTTTAAATGCCTTGCGCTCCGCTTCCAGGGTATACTGATCAGGAACTATAACAAATGAACCGGGCGTAATGTTTTCAAATATGAATTTTTCTTTGTCTGTGTTCTCTCTCGCATAATATATATTGAGCATTTTTTCACCTAAACAAACCTTAATATATCTGAGGCTTTTTCAATCATATAATCAGGACCTGATTCTCCATTTATCTCTTCAGGAGTAAGTGCAAGCTGCCAGCCTACCAGTACTGATTTGACCCCTGCGTTTCTTGCACACATAATATCGAATTTACTGTCTCCTATCATCAAAGTGTTTTCTGGTTTTGATGACAGTTTTTTGAGAGCTATATTCACAGGCTCAGGATCCGGTTTGTGTTTGTCGGTATCATCACAGGTAACAAGTGCATCCAGGTATTCCGAAAGGCCGTAATGTTCAAGGCCTTCCACTGCAGTTATCTTTGCTCTTGATGTAACTACTGCCGTCTTGACACCTTTTGCTTTGAGCTCTGCAAGCAGCTGTTTCATCCCCGGAAACACTTTAATCCTGTCCCCGAAATTGTCCCTGTGATAACTTCGATATATTTCAACAGCTTCGTTAAGATCGTTGTCAGGAAACATTTTTGCCATGCTCTCCTCAAGAATCTCTCCAAAGGTTTTGTATATCCTGTCAAGCTCCCCTTCTTTTCCGGTCAGTGTTACAAATGTATGCTGCCATGATCCTACTATGACATCTGTAGTATCCATCAGCGTTCCGTCAAAATCAAATAAGATTGTATCTATCATTTTCAGTTTCCTTTCGTTTTAAATCATTCAATATATTTGTCTGTGAATTCATACACAGTGTTCCAATATAGTCTGTAGTCTTTGAACATGGAGGATGCATGCTGTGCGCCTTCCACTATCAGAAGCTGTTTTTCACAGGTTGCCGCTTCATAGACCTCATATACATTTTCGACAGGCACAAACGTGTCAGCATCTCCATGTATGAAAAGTATAGGCGTTTCTGATTTTTTGACCTGACTCACTGCAGAAGCCTCTTCAAAACTGTACCCCGCACATATTTGTGTTACGATATCTGCCGACCATATAAGTGGAAAATATGGCATATGAAATAATGTTTTGCCCTGATATGCAAGTTCTTCTTTTACTGAAGCATAGCCGCAATCTTCAATAATGCACTTTACATTTGACGGTAACGTTTCTCCTGACACCATCATTGCAGTGGCACCGCCCATGGATACTCCATAAATTATTATCTGCGGGTTATCATACTCTTCGTTTAAATATTCTATCCACGAAACCACATCGAGCCTGTCATGCCATCCCATTCCTATATAACTTCCCTCACTTTCGCCATGGCCTCTCATATCAGGAAGCAGCAGGTTGTATCCCTTAGAATAGAACCCGCCGATAAGCTGTGACATGCTCTTGCCGCTGTCATCATATCCATGTAAGGCTATTACCCATATGTCAGAATCCTGTCTAATCATATATCCATTCAGTTTGAGTCCATCATACGAGGTTATATCAGTCTGTTCATATTCAGGTTCTATCTGTTCAAACTCTATGCTTTTGTCTTCTATCTCAAAGCTCACCTGGTTTTCTTCGGCAGAGAAAATGAAATCTCTGTTGCCGTCAGAGGATATGGCTATCCTGTAAATTACAATTCCTGCTGCAGCAGTTATCACAACGCATATGGCAAGCACTATCAATATGATTTTTATCAGTTTTTTCATACATCTCTCCAACAATTTATATTCACCCCTATTACCCTGTCCTGTTGCTGTTATGCCTATTATACACGATAATTATGCAGTTTAGGTGAAAACTTCTTGCAAATTTCACCGGTGTGTGATAAATTAGATGAGTCATGGAGGATTGACCGAGTGGCTAAGGAGCTCGCCTGGAAAGCGAGTAAGGTGTAACAGCCCCGCGGGTTCGAGTCCCGTGTCCTCCGCCAGACTTAAGAGACCTTTTCGGGTCTCTTTTTCATTGGAATTTCAACGTTTTTTTGCAGCCGACACATCT
>CAZDQV010000075.1:0-10126 GCA_964507795.1 uncultured Oscillospiraceae bacterium
TTCTTCTCAAAGATTTCAGAGATAACAATGAAACTGTTATGTTTGCACCTGCACAGGGGTTTTATGCGACACCGGGTCTTGGCAAAAATGAGATGAGAATAGCATACGTTCTGAAAAAAGAGGATATGGTGAGAGGAATGCAGCTTATATCTAAAGGACTTGAAGCATATAACAGCAGATAAGGAAACCGGGATGAAAAGAAATTTCAAAAGTGAGATGATGTTGCTTACAGTGACTTTTATATGGGGAAGCTCTTTTGTGGCACAGAAATTCGGTCTGCAGAACATAGGCCCGTTGACGTTTTTTGGAATACGATCACTTATTGGAGCACTGTTTCTCAGCTGTCTTGTACTGTTTCAGGCTAATACACAGCAAAAGAGCATGGAAGTATATAAAAGGAAAGATCTTTTAAAAGGTGGTATATTGTGCGGCATTGCACTTTTTACAGCAGGAGCTCTGCAGCAGGTTGGCGTTGCGTATACTACTGTTGGCAAAACAGGCTTTATAACTTCTCTTTATGTTGTGATAGTTCCTCTGCTTGGTCTGTTTATGGGCAGGAGGCTGAAACCTCTGATGATACTGTGCATTGCAGGAACAGTAGTAGGCTTATATATGCTTTGTATGCCGGCGGGAGAGTTTTCAATAAGGAATTTTGGTACCGGAGAAGTGCTGGTTCTGCTTAGTACATTTTTCTTTTCGGTGCACATAATTCTGATAGATAAATTCACAGGCAGGGCAGACAGCATAAAGCTTTCATGGCTCCAGTTTATAACTGTTACTGTTGTGGCACTTCCAGCAATGTTTCTGATAGATCCTGTGATACCTGTGCCGGGAGAAGGCTACTGTTACGGTCTGCCGAATTTAAAGGATATATTAAGCAGTATTATACCGCTGCTTTATTCGGGGGTGCTTTCAAGTGGCGTGGCATATACATTGCAGATAAAAGCACAAAGCCATATAAATCCTGTAGTAGCATCTGTAATTTTGTGCTTTGAAGCAGTGTTTGCTGCTCTTTGCGGGGCTGTTGTGCTCCATGAAATGATGTCGGCAAGAGAAATCACAGGCTGTATTATCATGTTCATATCAATTGCAGCTGCAAAGTGCATGAAGGTGGAAAAATAAATTTGTAAATAAACAGGCTGCCAGAGAAATCGGGTGGCTGGAAAGTGAGGTGTAAGATGGCTATTTGTAATATTAAAGATATGCTGAAAGAAGCTGAAAAAAACAAAAAAGCAGTTGGAGCGTTCAATGTTGCAAATATTGAGATGATCAGAGGTGTTGTAGGAGCGGCTGAAAATATGAATGTGCCTGTGATTCTGCAGTTTACAGGTGGTTGGGATAAATACATTCCTATTGATCTGATAGGGACAGCCATGGTCAGTGCGGCAAGAAAATCAAAAGTCGATGTTGCAGTGCATCTGGATCATGGCCGTGACCGAAATATTATAGAAAAGGCAGTTGAGATAGGGTTTTCATCTGTAATGTTTGATGGCTCGGCACTGCCATACGAAGAAAATGCTGAAATTGTAAGAAGTATTGCAGATAGTGTTAAACAGAAGGGAGTGTCGGTAGAAGCGGAACTCGGATGTGTGGGAGGGACAGAAGACGGCGGCAAAAGCAGCTCGATTAAATATACAGATCCTGAACTGATTGAGGGATTCTGCTCCAGATCAGGTGCGGATGCTCTTGCAATAGCAATAGGCAATGCACATGGCAATTACACCTTTGAACCGAAACTCAATTTCAGAGTTTTGGAACAGAGTCATGACAAAAGCCCGGTGCCTCTTGTACTTCATGGAGGAACAGGTTTGACAAAAGAAAGCTATCAGAAATGTATCAGGCGTGGTATTTCAAAAATAAATATTGCCACTGCAAGCTTTACTGCTGTTATGAAAAACACAAGGATGATGGGATATGGTGAAGTCAAAAAAGACTACTTCAGTATGACTGAAGACGTTTATGAAGCAGTATACAAATCAACGGAAGAATATATAAAGATGTTTAATTTTATTGATTAGGAGAGGTGAAAAAGATGAAGTACATTAAATTTGATGAGACGAGAAAATACGATATGATCCTGCTGGGCAGAGTAGCCATTGATTTTAATCCGGTAGACTATTTCAAGACTCTCGCAGAAAGCACAACATTTAAAAAGTATGTGGGAGGCTCGCCTGCAAACATAGCTGTTGGCCTTAGCAGATTAGGTAAAAAATGCGGATTTATAGGCAAGGTTTCTGACGACAGATTTGGAGAATTCGTGACTGATTTCTTCAAAAATGAAGGTATAGATGTTTCACATATCAGCAGATGTACAAATGGAGAAAGCCTCGGCCTTACATTCACTGAGATTTTAAGCCGGGACGAAAGCAGTATACTGATGTACAGAAACGGCATTGCAGATTTGCAGCTTGATGTTGCCGATGTGGATGAAGAGTATATAAAAAGTGCAAAAGCTCTCCTCATATCAGGCACGGCACTGGCTGAAAGCCCATCAAGAGAAGCTGCACTGAAAGCTGTATACCTGGCAAAAAAGACAGATACGCCTATTATTTTTGATGTTGACTACAGAGCATACAACTGGAAAAACAAAGATGAAATTGCCATATACTATTCAATAGTAGGAAAAGAGGCAAGTGTAATAATGGGTTCAAGAGAAGAATTTGACCTGATGGAGAGCATTATAAGACCGGGAATGACAGATGAGCAGTCGGCAGAATACTGGCATGGTCAGAATGCGGTGATTGTTGTAATCAAGCACGGCAGAGAAGGCTCTACGGCATACCTTAATGATGGTGAGAAGTTCTCCATTAAGCCATTCCCTGTGGAGGCAATGAAATCATTTGGTGGTGGCGACGGATATGCATCAGCATTCCTTTATGGAGTTTTGGAAGGCTGGGATATTCAGGACTGCCTTGAGCTTGGAAGTGCTGAGGCTGCAATGCTTGTTGCAAGTCATGCATGCTCACCTGATATGCCGGAACTTGAGAAAGTAAAAACATTTATTAAGGAAACAAAAGAGAAGTACGGTAATATGATAGCACAGGTATGAAAAATGCCTGGAAAAGAGGATTTTTTCTTATAGTTTCAGTTTTGTTCTTATGTTATGGAGGAAGTGGTTATGAAAAACGAAACAATAGAATATATAAAAAGTTTAAAACCCGAAACACATAAAAACGGAAACGAATTAGTAAAAGAAGGCATTGAAATAGGGAATTCCTTTGAGGCGGGAAGAAGCCGTTTCATTAAAGAAAGCAACGGTAGATACTCCTGTCATATGGATTACAAAAAAGAATGTATGCGCGAGGGAAAAATCGACTGGAACATATTACTGGGACTTGCAACTATTGAAGAACAGGTGGATGGAATCAAAAAAATATATGAATTTACCCAGAGAACAGGTCTGGAGCTTCATGACATTCAGTGCATACCAAGTGGGCTTGTAGGGTTGCCAAAAGAATACAGAGAGCAGGCACCCGCAACGACGAGTTATGTGATGGAAGGATTTGAGGATTACAAAAAACATATTGAAGCGGCACCTATGGATATATTTTTTAATGATCATCACCTTGTAACTCCAAATGCGATTGAAACTACTATCAATGCATTGAAGGCTGGCTCTCCGAGAATAGGTGAGTTTTCACAGTTTACATGGGGGTATCCCGGATTTGACGATGATTTGAGACGCTACAGCGATATGATTAAAGCTTTTGGAATCATGGCATCCAAACGGGATGAAATGTTTACAATAGAAACATATCTTGACGATGGATTTCCGGGATACTTTATGGACTGCTCATCATATATAGGGTATGCCCTGCTGGAGCATTACATATGCTGCACACTGTGCGGAGCAAGATATTCAATCAGCTATGGAGGATTGCTCAGCGAGGGAGATACGAGAATTGCAATAGCTGTTGCTCTCCACAGACTGCTGTCAACAGAAGAACAGCCGGTACTTACATATATCAACGGTTCTACAACCATGCAGTGGGATCATGATATCCACGGCAATTACGGAACAAGCTGTCAGGAGATGCTGTTTGAAATTCTGGCAGAAAAGCATTATCGTATGGGACTTGGAATAAACCCGGTTTCAATTACAGAAAAAATTGCAGTTCCGACATTGCAGGAACTCCTTGATATTTTTGCAGCAGGTAAAAGAACTGAAGAAAAAGCCGAGGAATGGCTGCCGTTTATGGACTTCTCCAAGATTGATGAGATGGCAGAAGTCATGATGGAAGAAGGAAAGATCATATTTGATAATGTGATAAAAGGCTTCAGGGAGGCAGGGATTGATACGGAAGACCCGCTTGAAATGATACTTGTAATCAAGAAATTCAATCCGATAAAATTCGAAAACGCTTTTCATTCCTCCACATGCAATCAGGGGAATACAGATGTTGTCCCTAAATACCCTACTGTGCTTGGACGTCAGACTATGGAAATGAGAGACGATATAATCAGAGAACTCAATGACGAAGGATTTGCAGGAAGTCTTGAAGGTAAAAAAATCGTAATAGCATCAGGAGATGCTCATACATACGGCATACTGCTTGTAGAGGGAGTGCTTTCGTCGATGGGTGCTGCAGTGATTAATGGCGGAGTAGATATGGATCCTGTCGACGTCCTTGATCTTGCTGATGAAGAAGGCACATATTATGTCGGAATCAGCTGTCACAACGGGCAGGCTCTTGATTATGGCAGGCAGTTGCTGCAGCTTGCCGAAAAAAGACAGAAGAAGTATTGCATATTCATGGGAGGCAAGTTGAATGCAATTCTGCCGGGACACTCAGAACCGACAGAGATAGATGGTATGCTGCGGGAGCTTGGAATAAATGCATACAATGATCTGAAGGATACAATAGGCATATTGAAAAACTGCTCCTTGTAAATGGTGATAAAATGGCAATTGTTCTTGGAATAGATACAGGCGGTACATTTACAGACAGTGTGATAATTGATACCGAAAAAAAAGAAGTTCTGTGCAGGGCAAAGGCTTTTACAACCAGAAACGAGCTGTCAGCCGGCATAAGAAACAGCATAGAAAAGCTGGAGAGCAGTTTTTTTGACAAAATAGCCTTCGTGTCTCTTTCGACAACTCTGGCAACAAATGCAGTAGTGGAAAACCGCAGATGCAAGACGGGAGTAATACTGATAGGGAGAGATATCGAAAAAGTGCTTCCTGCCGATGTTGTAGTGAAAATAGATGGCCAAATCAGCATCAAGGGGCAGATCCGGCAGGAAATTGACTATAGTCAGCTTGAAGAGGCTGTTGAAAAAATTGAAAAGAAAGCGGATGTTTTGGCTGTTTCGGGAATAGCAAGCACCAGAAATCCGATACATGAGCAAATGGTCAGAGATTATGTGATTGACAAATCAGATATTCCTGTCGTATGTGCACATGAACTTACAGGTCAACTTGGGTTCTATGAACGAACGGTGACATGCATTCTGAATGCAGGATTACTTCCCGTCATCAAAGAACTTATTGTTGCAACGAGAAAAATACTTACTGAAAAACACATAGATGCACCGCTTATGGTTGTAAAAGGTGACGGCAGTCTGATGCACGAGGATGTTGCACTGGAAAAACCTGTTGAAACGATGCTTTCAGGACCTGCAGCAAGCATCATAGGAGCGGAATTCCTTACTGGGATGGAATATGCAATGATTCTTGATATGGGTGGCACAACTACAGATATAGCAAGCATGGTAGAGGGCAGAGTCAGAATCAAAGAAGAAGGAGCAAGAATAGGAGGATGGTCCACAAGAGTGAAAGCTGCTGATATCAGCACCTTCGGACTTGGCGGAGACAGCCATATATACTTTGATTCAAGCGGAAATCTGCAGATTGGACCACAGAAGGTAATACCGATATCTCAGGCGGCAACGAAATGGCCGGAGCTTTGTGATGAACTGCAGCAATACAGGAGGCCTGAAGGATATGAACTGTGCAGAGAAAAAGAAACAGATTGTTTTGTATTTCTGAGACAGTCAAAAGACAGGGAATATACCGATGTTCAGATGGAAATCCTCCGGATTCTGAAAGTATGCCCACATTCTCTTTTCCGGTTGGCGGAGTATATGCAAAAGGATGCAGATAAGCTTGGGCTTAGTGAGCTGGTTGAAGACGGAGTTATAGGTAGAATTTCATTTACGCCTACAGATATCCTTCATGCAGAGGGACATCTGGATATATATGATTGCAAAAGTGCACGGATTGCTCTTGGAATAATGGCGGCGAGAAGTAAATCCACTGAGCTTGATTTCATAATCAGAGTCAAGAGGATGATATACAAAAAACTTGCCGCTGTCTGCGTGCAGAGTGCATGCGATTTTGAAAATCAGGAGTTTGAGATAAAAGGAAACAAAGCTGCTGAATATTTTCTTGAAAAAGCTTTTCAGAATGACAATAAAGGAATATTGCAGGCGGATTTAAAAATCAAAAAACCAATCATTGCTATAGGAGCACCGGTAAAGGCATGGATGTATCCTGTCGGGCAGCTTCTTGGCACAACTGTTGTAATACCTGAATATGCAGAGGTGGCAAATGCAGTGGGAGCAGCGGCTGGCAAAGTGGTTGAAGAGGTTAATGTAACGATAAGATATGATAAGGTGACAGAACAATACATTGTATATATGCCAGACAAAAGACTTGCATACGGTTCATTAGATGAAGCTGAGACGGCAGCCAAAGCAGAGGCTGAGAGCCTTGCCCAAAGCTTCGCTATTAAAGCCGGAGCAGGAGAATGCCAGGTGATATTACATCAAAAGGACAATTTTGTGGAGAACTTTACCACAGGAGAAAAAACATACGTAGAAACAAATGTGAAAGCTATAGCAACAGGCAAACCGAAATGGATTTGCTGAGAACAAAAGAAAATAAAATAAAATATCTTCTCGAAAAAAAGAAATCAGATGGAGGTAAATCAGATGGATTATTTAAAAGTAACAAACCCGCAGAATAATGAAGTCCTGGCAGAACTGAAGCTTACTTCAGAAGCAGAACTGTACAGTCTGGTTGACAAAGCCAAAAAAGCACAAAAGGCATGGGCCAAAACAAGCCTGTATGAAAGGTCACAGATCCTGTACAAATTCATAGATGTCTATGAGGCGAACATGGAAGAACTGATAGTTACATCATCAAAAGAAATGGGCAAGCCATATAGTATGAGCAAAGATGAGGTAACGAAGATTCCACAGAATATAAGGGGTACGATAGAATATGCCAACCATATGTATGGACAGGTACTTCCCGATAATGATTCGGATGCAGTGGGAGATCTGGTATTTACAAAGAGAGAACCACTGGGAGTTATAGGATGTATAATACCGTTTAATTATCCTGTAGAGCTTACAATTCTGAAAGTAATTCCGGCTTTAGTAATGGGAAATGCTGTTATTGTGAAGGCACCATCATCAAATCCAATGGCTGTGCTTAAACTCGGAGAATTGCTGGTTAAGGCAGGCGTGCCTGCTGATGTGGCACCTTTCATTGTTTGCGAAAGAGAAGCATGTAACGGTGCTGTAATAAAGAACCCGAAGGTGGATGCTCTTGCGCTTACAGGCAGCACAGGTGCAGGCATCAAACTTGCCGAGGACAGTGCAAAATGCCTTAAACCTCTGTTCCTTGAACTTGGAGGGAACGACCCGTTCATAATATGCAGGGATGCAGATCTTGATACAGCAGTTGATGAGATTATGGAAGGCAGATTTTATATAGCAGGACAGACATGCTGTGCACCCAAGAGATTTATAGTTGAAAGAGATATCTGTGATGCACTGGCTGAAAAACTTATTGAAAGACTGAAAAAAGCTGTTGTAGGTGATGCCTTGAATCCGGACACGGAAATAGCAACACTTGTTACAGAAAAAGCGGCGATTACTGTCGAAGCCCAGGTCAATCAGACAATAGAAGAGGGAGCAAAGCTTGCGTATGGTGGAAAACGAGACGGAGCATTTTATGAACCGACAGTTCTTATTAATGTGACTAAAGACATGGAAATAGCAAAAGATCTTGAAATTTTCGGTCCTGTTTTCCCTATAATTCCTTTTGATGATATTGATGAAGCTATTGCAATTGCAAATCAGTCATCATATGCTCTCAATGCAGGAGTGCTGTCTAAAGATATAATGAAGGCATTTCACATTGCATCACAAATTGAGGCGGGATCTGTTGTAATAAACGGACACAGTGCATACAGGCATATAGACCAGGCTCATGGAGGATCAAAAATGAGTGGCCTTGGCAGAGAGGGCATAAGTGTAAGCCTTGAAGAATTCAGCCAGATAAAAAGCTATGTTCTCAAGGGTGCCTTCAAATAGGATATGTGGCATGGATTGGAGGGGTTGATGTCAGGTAAAACAAAGACCAAAGTATATAATCTTATCAGGCAGGAAATTCAGTTCATGAATATGAAGCCTGGGGCAAAGATTGTTGAGGCCGATTTGTGCAAAAAATTCAATGTAAGCAGAACTCCAATAAGAGAAGCTCTGAAGAGGCTGGAAGAAGAGAGGCTTGTGAACATATATCCGCAAAAGGGGACGTATGTTTCCAAAATAGATTTCAAACTCGTAAAAGAAGTCACATATATGAGGCATATTATCGAAACAGATATATTCATAAAGCTGTGCGAAGAAAAAATGAAAGTCAGAGGTGTTGTAGAGGATAAGCTGCTGATGATGGAAACCTCGTTGAAAAAGAAAGACTACAAGGCATATATCCGATACGACAACAGTTTTCACAGAGCATTGTTTGAGTGTGGTGGGCATGAAATGGCATGGGATACAATATCAGGATTTATGGCACATTATATTAGAGTGCTTGTTCTTGATATGATGATGCCGTATAATCTTGAAAAGTCGTATGAGAGCCATCTGAAAATTGTTGAATGTATTGAAAACGGATATGTGGATGAACTCAGAAAGATTATGGATGTTCATCATGACCATTACAAAACAGAAGCAGATGACGAGCTGATAAAGCAGTATCCGGAGTGTTTTGTTTGGGAGTAAATATACAAGCTTTTTATATGAGAATGCATATTGCGTGATGAATACAAATAAGGAGGGGTCCGATGGCTGTTAAATATTTACCTGAATTCTGTGAATGGAAAGATTATTGCAGACTGGTCAAACTGAATACAGGCATAAATATGTCTTATGTTGAATTGGGAAGCTCTGAAAAAGAACCTTTAATCCTGATTCATGGGTTTTCAGACTCTTCTCTAGGATACAGGGGAGTGATTAAAAAAATGCAGGAGAATTTTCATATCTACGCAGTTGAATTAAGAGGACATGGACATACAGATAAACCTGAACAGTTTGCTTACACCATTTCGCAACATGCAGAAGACGTTGTAGCTTTTGCAGATGCAATGGGTATTGACACTTTCTATCTTGCAGGACAATCATTGGGAAGTATGGTTGCACAGTTTATCGCATTTTCGCATCCTGACAGAGTACGCAAGCTGGCACTTATCTCAACATTCACAAGATTTGATGATACTCCGGAGGAAATCCGTGAATCCGCTGCAAACTTTGAAGAATGGGCCAGGGGCAATATCGAGGACAAAGATATCTGGCCTTCATTAGACACATTTTATGACCCTGAATATCCCAAATATGCAAAGCAGCTTCTCGCCACATGGCCTCTAAGATGCTACAAGGCTTCTTGGTGGGGGATGGAGCTTGCAGACAACACGGGATTTCTGCAGTATATAAAATGTCCTGTCATTCTTATGTGGGGAACGAATGATGATGTGGTTTCAACCGAACATCGAGAAGAAATCAAGCGCCTTTTGCCCGATGCAAAGGTAAAAATCATTGAAGACAAGATGCATGAGGTCCTTCAGGAATGTCCGTTTGAAATTGCTGAAGAGCTGAACAATTTTTTCAGTGATTGAAGTTAAAGATTAATATTTATTTCATACAGGGAACCTGGAAGTATAAATATCCGGATTCCCTGCACTGTTATACGAAGATTTATCTTGGTAAAAGGGGTGATAATGCTTGCTGGTGAAGGCGTCAGGATTACCCTGAAAAAGTGCAAAAAAAGCTCCTCAAAAGGTTTCAAAAAATAGCTTTAAAAAAATCAAAAAAAGGTATTGACAAAAGGGAGGGTGTT
>CAZDQV010000076.1:0-9766 GCA_964507795.1 uncultured Oscillospiraceae bacterium
GAAGAAACGCAAAATATTCACTTTTGTTCATCAAAACCATCTGACTTGTGGTATAATATATGGGACTATATATGAGGAGTGGCAATATGTATTTTATACTGGCGTTTCTGTTTGGAATAATTTTTCCCATATCAGCAATAGCAAGGGGAATCATTTCAAAAGCAGAACCTTACAGAGTAGTAGTGACAGGAATAATATATTCGGCTGCAGGACAGCTGCTTGTTATAGCTATAGCGGCAATGATCGGCCAGCCGGTTGGTGAACAGTTGCAGACAGGCATCGAAACCATGTCAAAGGCACTGGCAGGGAACGATGAAATAATGCAATCCCTTGGCCTTGACAATCTCTCGGATGCGGCGAGAGTTTCAAGCCTTCAAAAAATGTACGAAAGCAGTTTGCAGATGTTTCCTTCATCCTTTGTGATATGGGGAGCGATAATATCATATCTGGAGTATGCGATACTTTACAGATGGCTTCACAAAAAAGACAGCAGCCTGCGCAAAATGACCCCTGTCAGAGACTTTTCGATGCAAAGACAGGCTTTCCTGTGCTGGTTCGGAATATATTTACTCTCATATGTAATATCACTTACTGATTTCAGTGCGGGACAGGTGCTTTATTCGAATATGGATTACCTGTTTCGAATGGCTTTTGCATATCAGGGAATCAGCTTTATATTCTGTTTTGTCTACAAAAAGAAATGGCCGAAAGCAATCGCTCTGATAGCAGTCATATTGATTATGACACAGAGTATCGGGATTATGGGGCTGTATTTGCTTGGCTTTTTCGATCTGATATTCGGTCTTAAAGGAAGAGTGAGGGATAGATGATGGAGAATTTGGAACTTGAAAAGACAATATGCAAATATGCGGGGATGCCTGTATGTATCATTGACGGGAATGGCAAAGTTACCGCAGCCAGCAGTGACATAGGTGAGGTCTTTGTATATGACAAGCAGGAGGGTGCCAACATATTCACTATTGCAGGCATCAAATATGCCTCAATACTTGAAAGTGCAAATAACGGAGACAGTCTGCAGCTTAACCGCAACGACAAAATTTTCAAACTTGCGGCGCGCAGACTTTCAGATGGCGAGACACCTGACCTTGCAATATATTTTAAGGATATTACCAACTATGAGAACCTCAAAGCAATATACAACAATGAGAGAGCATGTATAGGAATCATACATGTTGACAATTATGATGAACTTCAGAATATTACGCCCGATGAGGACAAACTGAGACTTGATACGGATATAGACAGATGTATCAGGAAATGGGGCACCAAAATAGATGCATCTATTACAAGATATAAGCCGGATATGTTCTTTTGCGTGTTTGAATACAAGTATTACGATTTTATCAAGAGAGACAAATTCTCAGTCCTTGACAAAATCAGAGAAATTGAGACAGAAGCGGATTTTCCGGTAACCTTGAGTATAGGCATAGGCATAGGAGGCCGAAATTACCCTCAGAATGACACCTTTGCACAGGATGCGGTTGATTTGGCACTGGGTAGAGGTGGCGATCAGGCAGTCATCAAAAGAGGCCAGAAACTTGAATATTACGGCGGAGTCATGAAGGCTGTCGAGAAGAGCAACAAAGGTAAATCTCGAATCATATATTATGGATTTAAGCTGCTTGTTGAACAGGCATCAAATGTATTTATTATGGGACACAGGTTCCCTGATATGGATGCTTTCGGTTCATCTCTGGGAATACACAGACTGGCAAAGGACATCAAAAAAGACGTATTTATAGTTATAAATGAATATAATGATACACTTGCAGAGGTGTTTGAGCAGGCAAAAGAAACAGAAGCATACAGTTTCATAAACTCAGAAAAAGCACTCAATATGCTTGATGAGGACTCCCTTGTCGTTTTGCTTGATACACACAGAGCAGTGCTCGCAGAGTGCCCGGGTCTTGTTGACTTGTGTGAACACCTTGTTATAATTGATCATCACAGGAGAGCTGAGGATGCAATAGACAACGCAACGCTTTCGTATATGGAGCCTTATGCATCATCCACAAGTGAACTTGTTACAGAGATGCTTCAATATGCGGGAGCCAAAAAAACCATATCAAAGCTCGAAGCGGAGGCTTTGCTTGGCGGCATGACAATAGATACCAACAGATTTGCTGTGCAGACGGGTGTACGCACTTTTGAAGCTGCATCGTGGCTCCGGAGGGCGGGAGCAGATACTACAGAAGTCAAACGGTTTTTCAGAATGGATCAGGAAACATTCAAAATCAGAGCAAGAGGTATAGCTGATGCCATTTTTGAAAACAATATAGCATTTTCCGTCACAAAGCAGCCTCATACTGATTCACAGATTATAAATGCACAGGTTGCGGATGAATTGCTGACAATTAAAGAGATTAAAGCAAGCTTTGTAGCAGGAGTTGATATTACAGGGCAGACAGTGATTTCAGCAAGATCTCTTGGCGAAATCAACGTTCAGACTATAATGGAAAGACTTGGTGGCGGAGGTCATCTGACTACAGCAGGTGCCCAGGTTTCAATCAGCCCTGAAGAGGCGATAGAGCAGATAAAAGAAATATTAGCGGAGGATTAAATCAATGAAAGTTATATTATTACAGGATGTTAAAGGCAGTGGCAAAACAGGAGATGTAGTGAAAGTAAGCGATGGATATGCGCGTAACCTCCTCATCCCCAAAGGATTTGCAATTGAAGCCAATGACAAAAACATGAAAGCTCTCAAAAAGAAAAAAGCCGAAGAAGAAGCAAAATATCAGGCAGACAAGGCTGCAGCTTTAGAGATAAAGGCTGTAATAGAAAAAGAAGAGTTTGTCATTGAAACAAAAGGTGGAGAAAACGGCAAACTGTTTGGCTCAATCACATCAGCAGATATAGCGGATAAAGTTAAACAGCAGTCGGGAGCAGATATAGACAAGAAAAAAATACAGCTTGACGCACCTATCAAACAGGTGGGTACATTTGAAGTGCCCGTTAAGCTTTTTCATGAAGTGAACGCGGTAATCAAAATAAAAACAGTAGCAGAATAGAGGTTTCAAAATGGCAATGAGGATACCTCCTCACAATGAGGATGCAGAGCGCAGCGTTATAGGAGCAGCCATGATAAACCATGAGGCTATGATTAATGCCGTTGAAATGCTCAATGCTGAGGATTTTTACAACAGAATAAACAAAGAAATATACGAGGCTATTGAGGAGCTGTACAAAAAAAACAGCCCTGTTGATACAATCACAGTTTCAGAAGAGCTCAAACGGAGAGGGACTCTTGAAATGGCCGGAGGCAGAGGATATATAAACGAGCTTACAATCAATGTCCCCTCTGCTGCAAATGCAAGTGAGTATGCCAGAATTATAGCTGAAAAATCATCGCTTCGCAGCCTCATAGCAGTATCTTCAGACATTACAGACAAAGGATATGATGATGCTATAGATATAGACGAGATGCTTGATTATGCCGAAAGAAGCGTGCTTGAAATAGGGCAAAAGCGTCAGATCAGAGACTTCACTCCCTTAGAGGAAATTCTGAGACGCAATGTAGACAGAATCAGCGAGCTTGCTGCAAACGAAGGCAAGATTACAGGACTTACAACTGGTTTTATCGATATAGACAATTTGCTTTCGGGACTTCAAAAGTCAGACATGATAATAGTGGCGGCAAGACCTTCAATGGGAAAGACGGCCTTTGCCATCAATATTGCACAGAATGCTGCAGTTAAAGGCAATGCATCTGTTCTGATATTCAGTCTGGAAATGTCCAAAGAGCAGCTTGGAGAGAGAATACTTGCCGTTGAATCAAGGACTGAGCTTGGCAAAATCAAAACCGGTGCACTTGAGCAAAAAGACTGGGATAGAGTCGGCATTGCAATAGACACACTGTCAAAGGCAAGCATAGTGATAGATGATACGCCGGGAATTTCCATAATGGAAATGAAAAACAAGTGCCGCAGGCTCAAAGCCGAAAAAGGTCTTGACCTCATAGTTATAGACTATCTGCAGCTTATGGAATACAAAGGCAAGGCCGACAACCGCCAGCAGGAAATATCAGCTCTCTCAAGAATGCTCAAACAGCTTGCAAGAGAGATGGAATGCCCTGTAATTGTGCTTTCGCAGCTTTCAAGAGGCGTGGAAGCGCGTAATGACAAACGACCAATGATGTCTGACCTTAGAGAATCAGGCTCAATAGAGCAGGATGCGGATATAGTGATGATGCTTTACAGAGATGACTATTACAACAAAGAATCAGACAAATACAATATATGTGAGATAATAATAGCAAAACACAGAAATGGTGCTACGGGGACTGTGGAACTGACATGGCAGCCTCAGTTTACCAAATTCAGCGACAAGGCAAGAAACGGAGGAAACTATGAATAAATTATTGGATGAAATGATGGTTTATGAAGTTCTTGATGCATACCCTCAGCTTGAAGATGTGCTTGTCTCAAACGGGCTAAACTGCGCAGGATGTCCGGCGTCAAGCAATGAAACGCTGAGAGAGGCAGCCGAAAGCCACAGCATTGATTTTGATAAACTGGCAGAAGAAATCAAACAGAAACTGGGGTAAAGATATGGCTTTCTTTATAAAGCGGGATGAAAACTGGTATCTCAAAGATACAGAATTAGAAAACATATTTATAAATGAATATATGACTCAGGCTCCGGGGGATTATGTCAAGATATATATTCTTGCACTTATGTATGCAAAGATGGGGTCAGACATATCCAATGAGACTATAGCCAAATCCATCGGAATTGAAGAGGAAGATGTGCTCAAGGCATGGAACTACTGGGAAGATCAGGGGACTGTAATCAAACATCCCAAAGAAGGGGCAGGCAGATTCGATTATGATGTTGAATTTGTTTCTCTCAAAACGGCTTCAAAGGCAGGCGATGAGATGCTTGTATCTGAAACAAAAGTAAGCCCTCTTGAGGATGAAGAACTGAAAGGCCTGTACAGGCTGATTGAACAGATAACAGGCAGGACTCTGAGCGGTACAGAACTCAAAGCCATAGAGGAATGGCTTGCCGAGCTTGATACAGATCCGGAGATAATTATCTATGCATATAATTATTGCAAATCAAAGGACAAAGATAATTACAGATATGTGGGTGCGGTAGTCAAAAATTGGGCCGAAGAAGGTCTCAAAACAGCAGAGCAGGTTGAAAAACATCTGGCCCAAAACGACGAGAGGAATTATCTTTACAGAAGAGTCTTTAAATCTATGGGCTTTGACCGCAACTGGACAGAAAAAGAGCAGATGCTTATGGATACATGGTTTGATGACATGGGATTTTCAATAGACAGAGTGCTTGATGCATGTGGCAAATGCAGCGGCATTTCAAACCCCAATCTGAACTATGTCAACAAAGTTCTTCAAAACTGGCATGAGCAGGCGGCTGAACTCGAAGGTACACCTGCAGAAGGTGCGGGTAAGAGGATATCAATGAGTATCGTGCTCAAATATTATGAATATCTCAAAACAAAAGAAGAAAAACAGGCGGCAACAAAACGAACTGAGATTTACAAAAAAATCCCCAGAATCAAACAGATTGAAGAGGAACTCAAAAACTGCAGCATGTCAATTTCAAAAACAATGGTTGGACTTGGCAGCAGTGACAGGGACAAAGAGATTAAGAGATTAAGAGCAAAAGCAGAAGACCTTACGGCAGAAAAAGCATTTCTGCTTACAGATAACAATTACAGATATGACTATATGGATGTAAAATATAAATGTGATTTGTGCAAGGACACGGGAATAACTGAGACAGGACAGAGATGCGAGTGCTTTTCACAAAGAATGAAAGAGGCTGTTGAATGGCAAAAACACCAGAAATAAAAAGCGAAAAAAAACTTAACAAAGAGCCATATAACAAGACAATACCCAAGCGGATAAAAAAACTGCTTCAAAAGATAGCAGATTGCCTGGCACCTTCCACTCCGGGAGGAGTATCTGAGGTAATGGCAAAGGTGCAGGACAAGACCGATTACTGGGTGGATATTGTAGAAGACCAGCTTGCTAAAGATATTGCATATGCCAAAAAACTGGCACGAGTTACACTGAAATTTATAGGCAAATGGTTTGCAGTATCAAAACCGGGAGGTCTGTCAGGATTTGCGGCGGCTGCTGTAAACAGATTTGACTTTATAATGAATGTGATTGCTGACAATATCGTATTTCAGGCAAACAGACTGTGCAAGGCATTAAACAGACTTTGCATGCGTATATGGAAGAACCGCATGTTATGTCTTAAATACTTTACTGGAATAGTAATCCTGACAATATGTACAGTTGCAGCATTCAATCATGTTACCGGATACGAATATTCATATAACGGCAGGGTGCTTGGACTTGTCAAGAATCAGGAAGACACACTCAAAGTACTTGATATCGCATCAAAGGGACTTACCAGTGAATATGGCGTCGACGTGCAGATAGATCCCAAAGAGGATATTACATTCAGGAAAGTTGTTGTTGTAAACAGGACTGTTGACAGCATAGATGATGTTCTGCGCAAATTCACATATATGCAGGACACAAAAGCAACCGCATATGCTATTTATGTAGATGATGTGAGGACTGTCATAGTGGATAGCGAGCAGAGTGCAGAGGAAGTGTTAAACAGCATCAGAGACAAATATGTAGATCCTGAAGAGGCGGATGAATTTGACAAAATATATTACGGTCAGAAGATAAAAATAAAGCAGATAGATACGACTTTGGGTAAACTGATGAGCAAAAATGATGCTGTCGAAATACTTGACAAGGGTGAAAGTCAGGTAATGTATACTGTTCAGCTTGGAGATACAGTCAAATCCATAACAGACAGTTTTGCAATGAAGGAAAGCCTTTTTTATGAGCTTAATCCTGACATAGACAGGCAGGATGGCACGCTTGAAGAGGGCTCGCAAGTTTCAGTGGTATACAAAACGCCTAAAATCACAGTTATAACTGAAAAAACAATAACTTATGACAAGAAGATTAAATACAAAGTCGAAGAAGTAAAGAGCAAATCACTTTACAAGGGAGATACCAAAGTCAAAACCAAGGGCAAATATGGCAAAAAAGAAATAACAGCTACTGTGACAGAAAAAAACGGCAAAGAAACCGAGAGAGATATTATCAGTGAAGAAACCGTCAAAAAACCAGTTACCAAAGTTGTACTTGTGGGTACCAAGAAACGCCCTGCCACTGTAGGCTCAGGAAATCTCACAAACCCTTGCCCTGCAGGATATCAGTCGTCAGGATTCGGACAGAGATGGGGAAGACTTCACAGAGGTATTGACCTTGCATGTGCTGCAGGTAACAGCATCTATGCTGCAGATGGAGGTACCGTAATTACAGCATCGTTTAACTACAGCTACGGATACTACATCAAGATAGACCATCAAAACGGCATGATTACAACTTATGCCCATTGCAGCCGACTGATAGCATCGGTTGGAGACAAGGTCTACAAAGGCGAAAAAATAGCACTTGTCGGAAATACAGGGAACTCGACAGGAGCACATTGCCACTTTGAAGTGGAAGTTAACGGTGAACTTAAAAATCCGCGGGATTACATCTAAAAACAAATAAAAGGAGAATTATTATGATTATACTTAATGTGTATTATGAAGCAAAAACCGGCCAGAGAGATGAATACATGAAGGCTGTGGCAGCAGCCGGCATCCCTGAGAAATCACGTGCAGAAGCAGGGAATGTTAAATATGATTATTATCTGTCTGAGCAAAATCCTGACGAGGTGCTCCTTGTAGAGCACTGGAAGGATGATGCGGGATATCAGTTCCACAAAGAACAGGACTATTTCCAATTGCTCCAGGATATCAAACAAAAATACGTGAAAAATGTGCATATTGACAGCATGAACTTATAGGATAAGCAAAAGAGAGCCGGGGAGGTTCTCTTTTGTTTTGGCAGCATTCAGGGCTGTAAGTGTGCTGAAATAAAAAACAGCAGACTGGTAGACATTTTTCTTGCAATTAATACAATATATTATATAATATAAGTATAGAGAAGCGGTATAGCTCTTACCATCAAAAGCTATCACAGCAGAGCAAATTATAAGGAGGAAAGGGATTTTATGAAAAATGTATTAAGTATATTATTATGTATTGTCATCTGCATGGCAATGCTTCCTGTTCAGGCTTTCGGCGTAATATCTGTAGCTGCTCCTGCCAATGTCACAGTGAAGGTTACAGATAGCAGCCATGTTATTGTAAACTGGAACAAGGTGTTAAAATCAAGTGGATACAAAGTATATCGTGCAGATAGCAAATATTCCACATACAAATGTATCAAAACCGTGAAATCCAAAACGACGGTCAGATACATGGACAAAACTGTGAAACAGGGCAGGTCCTACTTCTATAAGGTTAAATCGTACAGGATAGTAAATGGCAAGAAGAAATACAGCAAATATTCGAAGGCTAAGGGTATATATATCAGAGATGAGAGTCAAACTGAAGAAATTTCCGGAGAAGAGCAATCCTCAGATAAAAATGGCTTTGCACTGGTCAATGAGGAGACTGAAAAGTATCGCGAGGAAGTTCTGGATATTGTAAATGAACAAAGAGCCAGGGAAGGAGCTGCGCCTGTTGTGCTTGATGCAAAGCTTTGCGATGTGGCACAGATTAAAGCTGAGGAAATGGCAAAGCTTTCTTATTTCAGCCATGAGTCGCCGACATATGGCAGCCCTTTTGAAATGATGAAGACTTTTGGTATAACCTACAGAACAGCAGGAGAAAACATAGCAATGGGCCAAAGAACTGCTGCAGAGGTGATGATTGCCTGGATGAATTCAGAAGGGCACCGCAAAAACATATTGAAGGCGGATTATACCGGCATTGGCATCGGAGTATATGCAGATGAGAAGACCGGATATAAATACTGGGTGCAGCAATTTATTGGATAAAGGTTGTTTAAGCATAATTTGCACACGGACAAGGCGCTTGGGCTGAGCTTGGTTTCAGCTTGAGCGGCTTTTTTGAGTGTGCACTTTTGTTCTCTAAAAAGCTTGACCTTGGTAGATTAAATTATGTAAAACAAAACACAAAAAGTATATACGATATAGCGTTACTTAATACTGTAATAGAGGACAAACCGGAGATATCAGATACACCGATTTTTTGACTCAATTGAATGCTTTAACGGAGAATATTGAAGAGAGTTGGGAAGTACCGTTCAACAAGATATGTTTTCACCTGATAGATATAGACAAGGTGGATGACAGCAAGGCAGTATCCGATATGACACCGCTTGAGAGAGTCCTGCTCTATTTCAGGTATGCAAATGATCCGGGCAATGAAGAATTATTAGAGAAACTTATAGGCAGCGGAGATAGGGCAATCATTTTGGCAGAGGAAGCTGTTAAATATGTATAGGGAAGATATCTTTGACGCTGAGGAGGAAGGCCTCGATATAAATACCATAGTCAAGGTGTCGGATATGTCTGCAGAGACGAAAAAGGAGCTGTAGTCATTGGGACAAAATGCCGGAGTAAGAATATACCTTATTCAGGGAATTTACTGTATAAAGGTTGCAAAATACAACACATTATATGAGGATTAAGGTTATATTCAGAAGACTCATCGGCAGCAGATTCACTGTTGGTGGGTTTCCTGCTTTTATCCACAGAGTTATCCAAAGTTTTAGGTATGGATAAAAAAACAAGGTTTTTTACGTGGAAATTAAAACATTGCATACAAAAACTAAAGAAAAGTGTAAAAAAGACGCTGAAATGAGGTGTTTTTTACATAAAAATT
>CAZDQV010000077.1:0-9659 GCA_964507795.1 uncultured Oscillospiraceae bacterium
CTTTCGTTTTGTTTAGTTTGTTGATTTTTTACTTTGCGTTTTCCTTTGCAATCCAGATTTCATATTGTGGATTTGCAATGTATTTATCGACTGGATAGTACCTATCAGATACTTTGCAATAAAAGCATTTGATTCCTCTATACGTCTCCCAGCCGTTCGTATAATGCCAACAGAAGCAATAGAACTTCGTCCACGGCAAGCGATCCTCATCTGGCATATTATCCCAGTCGTGAATAGCTCGTGATCCATGATCGATCATAGAGAACTGATTGGCAATTCTGCGCTTTGTCGTTTCCGTGTACTCTCCGCTTGCGAAGAATCTACGGATAATATTTTCAGGAAACGTCGCGCTTACAATCGTGTTACGATATTCATAATACCGCCACGCGCCTACAAGCGTAATCCATTCCCAGTCTGTCATAGTTCTCGGTTTCTTTTTCATTTTGCCGTTACCTTTGCATTGAATAGTTCTTTGTCGAAAACAAACTCCTTATTGTTATCGTCGAGAGCCACGCCGATCTTTGCCAGTTCCTTTAGCAACTCCTTTCTTACACGCATCCAGTATCGAATCGTAGATGGCTTTCTCCAGCCATACGGGCCTCCATTGTGGATACGAGCAAGCGTTTCATATGTGGGATTCTGGCGAGTATTGATCTTGTACAGTTCTCCATACCACCGCCAGTATCTCCGCATCATCTGTTCGCTCTTCGTCTTGTCGTAGACATCTGCGTGATTGAAATGAATGTCTTTAGAAAATCGATTCACGTCATCGACGTAAATATTTCTAATCTGATAGACATTATCAGAAGTCGCGCCTCTGTCTGATTCGACTTTAGCGATAGCCGAACATAGAAGAGAAATGTTGAACATGCCGAACACAACCATATCAAGCATGGGTTCTGCCCTCCTTCTCTTCCTTGACATACTCCTTTACCCATTTGATATTCGATAGCGAGATCTGCATCCGTCTAATCATATAGGTGAAGTCGTTTTCAAGTTCGTTCAACTGTTTGACGAACTCGTTATAGTTTTCTTCTTTAGTCATTTTTCTTACTCCTCGATTTTGTTTTCATCACCATAGACCTGCTTCTTGCGAAGCCTGTCAAGTTCGTCTGGCGTAATCATCGACGCGAACTTGTTGACGCAAGCAACCATCAATTCAACATTGACCCAGTCTCGATCAACATCAAGAACTGAACTGTTGATATTATCAAAGACCATAGCACCGTTAGCATCGAACACATTGATAACACCGCCACCGCCTTCGGCCCAATGCCACGGCAACGGCGACGCACCGATTTTCGTTCCGTTATCCATAGCGTCGCGCACGTCCTTGAACATAAGATCAAGCTGCTTGTTGATTACGTCAGCATACTGCTTGCGCAAGTCTGGATTGATCGTGAACACCAATTCGGGATTGATATTCTTATTCGTTCCAATACCAGTCTTTTCGTCCTTCTTGACTTCAGGCAAGTCGTTCACGCCGAACAGTTCCGCCTGTGAGAGATTTTTTTTCGTTGCCATTTTAGTTTTGCCTTTCTTGCTTATAGTTTACTTTGAGAACCGCCCCCCGTTATCGCGCTTCTGCTTTTTCGCATGGAAAGAACGATGCTCTCCAATCGTTAGACAAATTAGATTGCTCGGATCATTATTCCATCGATCTCCATCCTTGTGGTGAATGTGACAACCACGCGGAACTGGTCGACCATGTGCCTCTGTCCAGATGAGGATATGAACATCATACATCTTGCCATTGATACGGCGATGCTTATACGGTTTGTAGTGAGACATTTGTTTTGTTCCTTTCTTTAGAAGATAATTCTTTCTCTCTTTGATCTACCGTTTAGTTTCATAACTACGCACATTTCAAGGATACGGTCGAGGACGCGACCGCCATACCGCTCGTTGATCTGTTGCGAGTTTAGATTACTTGTTGCGAGAAACCTTCCGCGACCTCGATAATGATAATGCTGAACGAAGTCTCCGACTACATCAACAACATTACCATATTCGCGTATAATTTCTTCTGCTCCGATATCATCCACGACTATGCTTTGCGGTAAAAACTCCTCGTAGTTGAATCGAAGATCTGAAACATCCTTCTTGTTTTTACAGTAGAATACTTGCATGCTACTGATATTCAGAATCTGTTTCATTGCCGTGATAAGTTTAGTCTTGCCACAGCCAGCCGCTCCTGTCAGGAATAATCCTCGGCCAGTCTCATACATCTTGACGATAGCCTTGACTGCTTTATCAAAGTCCTCGTCACCTGCGACCGATCGAAGCCATCCATTCTTTTCGAGGCACGACGCAACGACTTCAGAAGATACCGACCGCGTCGGCACTCTTGAAGTTTGCGTTACTTGTTGCAACACATTTGCCGGGATTTCCATTTCCATTTCCTCCAGTAGGTTTGTCGTTCCAGTTTTCATTGTTGAGCCAGACAAGCGGAGCGCGGATATACTGACCGTTATCTCGCGTCCATGTCTGACATTTCTTCCAGACATCCAGACCGTTCATAATCTTATTGAACATCTGAACCTTATCCTTCGACTTGCCGAGGATCGAAGCGAACTTCATTTTGCATTTCTTTTTGTCCGTCTTGCGTGGACATTCAGAAGGATACGCCGACCAGAAGCCATCGAACAACTTATCGACATCGGCTTCATCTTCAGGCTTATCTTCTGCTTGAAGCGCAAGCGTTGTCTGCTCCGAGCCAGCCACGACAATCTTTTTCTTTGCCATGCTATTGACATCATCGATAGACAATCCAAAACTACCAAGTTCTGCGACAACAGACTTGAACAGAGGATTGCGAATAACATCAATAGGCTTGCCGTTCTTCGCCCAGTTCGTAGCAATATAATCGTGGAAGATTGCCGTATTCTCCTTGCCAGGAATCAGGGTAATCATATTGCTGAACCGCTTCAGGATTTCGGCTTTTGTATACTGCTTACCAGTATTCGCCGTAAAGTTTATCTGTCGCATATTCAGTTCGATGATACCTGTTTTCTTCGACGCGAAGTGAAGCAAGTAGAGAAGCATACGGAAATCTTCGTTGCTCAATTCCTGCACCCACTCCTGATCGAAGAATCGATCTTCTAACATCATCATACTAGTACTCTCCTCTCCATACATATCTATTCCTTTCCAGTAGGTATAGATAGGGTATCAAGAGACTATCTTGATACCCATATCTCTACTTTGTTTTAGCCCTCCTCTTCGGCATCGACATCGTAGACTTCACCATCGTCGGCATTGTGACCGCCACCGAGAAGGTCGCTTGCAGTAACACGACCAGACCTCTCCGAAGAGAAGTCGCGATCGTGCTTTGCATACTCTTCGTCGTCCTTGTCAATTGCCGCCTGAAGATCTGGCGTAACTGGCAACCACTTCGAGAGACGCTTGAACACCGTCTTCTTTGCCATCTCATTATAATCCGTAACCCACGGACCATTCTGTGAGGCGCGAGAACGAGCGCGAACAGCATCGACCTGCTTCTTACTCATCACCTCATACTTCTTTGTCCCATCGCGGAACTGACAGACAGCATAGAAGCCAACGACCTCTCCGCGATCACCGAATGGATCATCGACCTCATGCTCGACTTCGCCGTTCTTCAGACGAAAGTGATCGTTCTTATACACCTCGAACGCTTCGACCTTCGAGACCTTATCAGAACGCATCGCGAGCGTGACCATGCCCTTATAGTCTACGACGAGCGTGACAGTCTGACCGTATGGGATAAGATGAGCATTGCGTCCGTCAGGATTCAAGCCCATCTGTGCCAACTGCATCAGAGCCATCATAAACGAATTACGGTCGCACGTTCCGAGTTTTGGGACACGAACGATCGCATTGATCGCCGCCTGAACGAAGCGGTCTCGGTTCTGCTCCTTCTCGAAGAAGGCGGACACCGCTCCCTTGAACGCATCGCCCTTGATGATAGACTTCAACTGCGCAGCCGGAGGAAGAGCCTTCGTCTCCTTCTTTGCAACGGCAGTATTGTTATTGACTTCACTCATTTTGATTTACCTTTCTGTTTGTGTTTGTGTTTACTTTGTTCTGACAAAATGCGGAGCGCCTTCAGTCTTGTCGTAGAATTGCTCCACGTACTTCTTGACATCCGACTTGACCGCTTTAGGATTCTTTTCAATAAGCGCGTTCGCCAATGCAGTTTTCGGCAAGTCGCACAGTTTGAGAAGATCCGAATTAGATAGACCATTCCATTTTACTTCTTCTGCCTCCTGTTTCTTTTCGTTGACTTTGAGATAAACCGGCGACGCGACTGTAGACGCAACCTCGCACAAGTCTCTAACCTTTGACTTACCAGCCCAGGGTTTCAACTCATACTTGATTCCATCCATCTCGATTGCACCGCCATTCGATTCCGCCATCTTCTTTGCGTCGTCGCGAATTGCCTTTGAGATTTTATCAACGGCATCGAGGACAACCAACTTCTGACAGATAGACAACTTGCTAAACGTTAGAGCCTGTTCGCTTACCTGATCGACAGCATAGTTCGTAGACTGACATTCCTTGATATGCTTACAGAACTGGCACCACTTACAAAGACAAGGTTTCGCATTACCACTCCGCTTGTCACGAAGTATCTGGCGCGTGTTGTCGTAGCAATCAAACACAGTAGTCTGGTACGCTTCGACCTGACGGACACCGCCATGAAGGATATACAACTTGACCTTCAAGTTAGCATCCCAATCTTCGCGCATCAGAAGCGCGGCGTACCCTTCCAACTGTGGCATATGATTCGTCGTGCCGTCGCTGAACGTCTTGAAGTCTGCGATACACAGCGTTCCATCTGGCTCTCGCCAATAGGCATCTGGCGTACCGTATACTCCCTTCACATCCTCGACAGTTCCTGTAACCTGCTCCTCGCTATGGATTTCATTTCCGTTCGCAAGGTTCGTGATAGTGTCTGCTCCCCATTGCGACACGGAATTGTCCGCGACGTAGTTAGGATCTTTCAGACACTTCGAGACTTCGTCGTGTGCGCTCGTTCCTTCCGAGGCTTGCGCGTTGTCCCGCTCTGCTCCGTCATAGCATAGACATTCCGCCCAAGCGGAATAGTTAGACGGCGATTCAATGTGATGAGCCATTTCTTTTTCTCCTTTTGTTTTTTCTGTGGTATATGATACCATTTTCTTTTGCGTATGTCAATACCCTATCTTGAGTTAGTTTATACTCTATGCTTCTTCTTGCCCAGCCACTCCTTTCTAACCCACGCATCGTGCGCGGATTCATGACTTGTTCTCACGACCCAAACGATTCCGTCTTTGTCGCGTTTATAGACTGGCTTGCACCAGTCTGTAATACAGGCATTGCACTGGCAATGATAATACGTCCGTCGTTCGGTAACATTTGTGCGACGTTTACCTTTCATCGCTTTATCAGCGATTGCAGTCTTCACAAGAATGTCAACAGCAATCGGATGACCTCCGCAATAAGGACACGGCTTGACCGTCATATCCTTGCCACGAACACCAGTAGGTTTATTAGCGTCCTCTCCCTTCTTGAATCTAAGCATTACTTTGCCTCCTTCACTCGCGTAACGTTATAGACAATATCAGGATTCATGCCATCATCCTGAACCATTTGATCGACGACCTTACGCTTCGCCTCTTCCTCGTTCTTTGCAACAACGACCTTCTGCTGATACGTAGTATCAACAATCTCGACATCGCAAATATACTCCTTCTCTTCGGGAACATACTGGCTCTCGACCAGTTCGAGAACGTGCCGACCAAGAGAACGAATAGCTACAGCATAGCGTTCGTTCGTCTGCTCGTCGGCAATGCACGTATAGTCTCGCCCCATAACAAGACAGTTCATTGCCGTCTCAATGTCGTGAATGATAGACGGAATACCGACCATCTTCATAGTCTTTTCAGTAACCTTTTCATTAGCCATTGTTTTTTCTCCTTTGTTGTTGTGTTTACTTTTGATTTTCCCAGACTTCTCTATCAGAGATAGTCCCGAAAAGTTCTGCACCACCATCGACCCAATGCGCACCACCAGCGGCATCGTCGCCATAGATCTGGCATAGCGTATCTTCATCGATAATATGTTTGATACCCTCATCATCTTTGATAATGATATCACCATTGAGAGCCGTGACGAATCCCTCAATATCAGTATCGCAATACTTGTCATACCAAGCATTCACGACCTGAACGTTGCTAACGAACTTTGTCATTTTTAGACCTCCTTCAATTCGACTTTGTATTTCTTATGATACTCGCGTCGTTCATCCGACAGGTTGAACTCTGCAAGCAACTGGTTATGCATACTGTTTCTACTCTCCCAGATTTCATCTGCTCTATCACAGACGGCATCTATCACAGTAGAAACAATATCCGACAGGATAGCCATCAATTCATACCAATCAAGAGACAGGTATCTCTTGAGCGCGATAATAGCACCAGCGTGTTTGTCGGCACAGTGTTCGACAATCTCACAACTGGAGAAAGTCTCCGAGCAATACGGCTCGCCCAAACACTCTCCCAGTTTCATCAACTGAACCATTGTCGGAACAACGGCACGATTGCTACCATTGAATGAGATTGCGAAATGTCGTCCTGCACTACCGAACGCAACATCAATATCAATATCGCCATTACTACCAATTCGAGCAATCTTGACATTGTGCGGATGAACTTCTTTCTGATACAAGCCTTTACATTCGCACGCAAACTTGCCATCAGTTTTGAGAATGTCCCAAGTACGGAACGCTTCGCGCTGATACTCGCTCAATGACGATAACCAACTGGCGTAGTTTCGCTGAATCAACTGAATGGGATTATCGAAGTTATCTTCATACAACCAATTCAGTTCTTCCTGAATCTTCTCTTTCTGCTCTTTAGTAAGCATAGTATTTGACCTTTCTGTTTTTGTTTTGTGTGTATTGTTTCAGACACGACCAGTTCCGAAACAAAGTGTAGTAAGCGCGCCCTTCAACGCCCAACTCAAAGTAAGCGACTGCGAAGCATTGAGTAGGACACGGCGCGTAACGTCCGACCTGTCGATAGAGAACACAATAGACGGCGTACCATCCTCGGTGTCATACCGCAAGCAACTACGCAATGTCTTATAGCCATCGCCTTTCTCATCCTGCGAACTCTTCACGTTTGTAATCGCAAGAGTAGTATATCCAATGTCATTGACATGCCCGTCAAGCATCTGGATAATTCGACCGACATCAGTAGTGTCTACTTCCATTGTCAAACCATCCCATAGGATTTCACCATTCTTATCAACGCCATAGTATTCGTAGATACGAATCTTCAAGCCACGCCATCCGTCATCGTCGTAGTTCGCAAGTCCGAACCTGACACGACGCGGTTTGACACCAGAGCCGTCGTAAAACTCAACATACTTTTCTGCCATTTGATTTGCCTCCTTTTATTAGTCTGTCATTGAAACGAATTCATATTCGGACGGATCGATACCGGCGACTTCACAAGCCTTATCGAACCAATCTCGAATCTGACCCGAAGGATTATCGCGCCTATGAATAGGCATCATACACCCATCACTATCATTCGCCCCACAAATACCAAGTTCTCTGACCGAGATACCGTCATTGAATATACTAACCATAATGTAATCGTCGAATGGGTCGTCATTGAACTCTTCATATCCCTCTTCGTTCGGGTCGTTCGTTCCGTCACCGAAGTAGATAGAGGCATACCAATCGTTCTTCGGATTGTGGATAAGCACACCACCCATCCAATCTAGCCACTTGTTATTAGGAATGTCGTCTTTTGTCATTTTAGTTTCTCCTTTCATCTGAATCGTTGCACCTGACAATCCAACGAAAACTCGTTCCGCTCGGACGACAGGTATTGTATTCTGATAGAGCCTGAAGAGCAAGAGGATAATCATCCTCGCCATACTCTTCGACATCTTCCCAGATACCACCATTGACTTTCATTTGAATTACATACGCCATTTGTTTTGACCGTCCTTTCTTTACTTGACTTCCTTTTCGGTTATCCATTCGGTAACCTCATTGTCGCCATATTCACAAGTCCATTGTTCATTGTCCTTGTCATACCTTCCCTTCGTTGTATAGTTCTCCATATATGTTTCGTAGTCCTGATACAACGCCCGAATGGCATCCTCTTTGACCGCATAGACATCTTTGACGAAACGGCATAACTGAATACCATTCGTCAAGCGACTATAACCGAGCAAGTATACTTTCTTTCCTTTCATTGTTTAGCATCCTTTCTTTGGTTTTGTTTATATGGTTATATATTCTGCTGTCCAGAGTTTTACTTCACGTCCGTCCGTCGTTGTCATTTCAGCATACAATCTACCACCTACTTTACCTTCAATTTTTCCTGATACAATTCCGAAAAACTGTTCCGCCTGATACTGGGCATACACATCGTTGCTGGCATCCTTCAGCCTGTGATATACGCGACTGACATACGTGCATTTGTGAACGCCATTCTGTTTGACCTTGCGAAACACAAGATAAACTCTATCGCCTCTCATACAACCATCTCCTTTCAGGTTTAGTATTCGACATACTCAATAACAGGACGCCCGCCATAGAACGCCCCGAACACACGCGCTTCGGCAAGACGCCATTTGCCACGCCATTTGTTTAGCCGTCTCCACACATCAGCGACCGCCTGATACCTATTCTTGTCTTGCCGTCTGCGAAGTTTATAATGAACGTTATAGTATCTATCATACATACTATCCGTTCCGCTCACGCGAATAAATGTCATAGTATCCGTTCGCTCTTCCCACGCAACCAAATCGAGCACCGCCCGAGGACGCGACGCGATAGGACGCGAATGACTGTCAACGATTAGGTATCCTCTTCGACGCAGGAAATCTGCGACGATATCCTCACGCCATCTCGCATAAGCATTCTTGCGACTGCGTTCATACTCTTTTGCGTTCATAGTTTTGCCATTCCTTTCTTCTTTATTTCTACTACTCTTTACTATACCTATCTTATCCTATCATATCCAGTAGGTATCGATAGGGTATGGTATAGGGTAGTATTGTTATTGACCGTTTAGTTTACCGAGCCACACATTTCATTGAAGTATGTAGCAAAGTCTACGCCGAACTTCAGCACGAAACCGAGCGATATGCCAATAGCAATGTCGCACCATTTGACGCGCTCATCGTAGGTATGGGCATCGCGTTGTTTCCGCTTCGCATTTACCCACCGCCTATACCATTCCTTCATCTCTTTGTCTCTGTTCATATTACACCTCCTGACCGTTCGTAGACGGCACTTCATTTGACCAATCATAAACAGGCAACTCGTTTATCTGCCAGTAGCAATGCCACGAATTGTCGTCCTGAACTTCGACGTATCCCTCATACTCACTAATCGTAGTGATATGCTCTGGGTCGTAATCGCCAGACTTGCGGAACTCGTCTACCATTTTTGCCATATGCTTGACCGCCTCTTCCCGAGAAGAGAACGCGCACATACTCCGACAGATATTATTTTCCATTCGCTCCTCTTCAAAGCGTTCCACCACATACACCATTTTCATTTTGGTTTGTCCTTTCTGTTTAGTTTTGTTTTGCCATTCGGTTTGACCCGAAAAAGAAACGCTCGTCTCTCCGAGCCGTCACGGCATTAGCAGTTCCGCTGTCCGTCTGGC
>CAZDQV010000078.1:0-9643 GCA_964507795.1 uncultured Oscillospiraceae bacterium
CGAGATATAAGGGAACAGAGAATACGACGGACAGCGAAGGAAATGTTACAATGGGCTATGCTCCATCGAATTCGGTTTCTGCATCGTTTACAACCCGCTCCAATGAAAGCACTGTAATTTATATTACTGCTTCGATGGAATTTAATACGAAGGATGGCAGCATCGTTTATGACAGCACAAGCCATACGCTTACAATCACTCCAAACGAAGGGTACCTTATTAAAGATGTTGCACTCGATGGCAAGACTGTTACGGTTACAGAAGGAGTGATGACTGTTAAAGAAATATATAGCCTCACGAAAATATCTGTGACATTTGATAAAAAGATAATACCTGATGCGACAGGGCTCAAACTGTCGGTAAAATCAAAGAAGCTGTCATCGGGCAATGTCAAGGTCACATTTGAGCCAAACGCTGTGACAAAGGAATTTATTGACGGAATGAAGTCACAAGGATATACAGTCAAGTATCGCTTTTACCGCTCGACCAAGAAGTCATCAGGATACAAAGCGATGAAGAGTGGCACTACAGGCATTTACTACAACACCAGCGGCAAGTCCGGCACCCGCTATTACTACAAAGCTCAAATCCGCATCTACGATGCAAACGGTAAGCTGGTGACAAAGACTGCACTCAAGAACTGCAACTACACAACCCGCAAATGGTAATAACAGCATAAGAATACGCCGGTGTAAACCGGCGTATATATTTAGGAGCTATATTATCCTTACTTTGATTACGCTGTCGTTTGCAATTTCAAGTGAGTCGATATCAGCAGTCGTTTCAAGCAGTGTATATGCGTAATCTCCTCTGGTCTTGCTGATGATATTTGAAATTACGGCGTTCTTGGCATTCATTGCAGCTGTAACATCTGAAATGATTGTATCGCTTGCCTTCGAGAGCACCGCTATTCTTGTCCCTGCTTTTGTTCCCAGGGTTACTGCAGGGAAATTAACCGAATTAACGATATTGCCGTTTTCAATGTAGTCCATAGTCTGGATTGCTGCCATAGAAGCGCAGTTATCCTCCGCCTCTGCTGAGGAAGCTCCAAGATGCGGTATGGCTATGACATTGTTATAGTGGAGCAGCGCATCTGTTGCAAAGTCAGTTACATATTTTCTTATCTTGCCTGAATCAATTGCAGCCATCAGATCATCATCATTTACAAGCTTGTCCCTTGAGAAATTGAGGAAGATAACGCCGTCCTTCATCTGATCAAATACTTCTTTGTTCATCATGCCTTTGGTTGCATCTGTAGCAGGCACGTGAATAGTGATATAGTCGCATTTGCCAAGCATGTCCTTCATATCATTTACGATTGCAGCTGTATTTGAAAGCTTGTGTGCCGCATTTACAGACAGGAAAGGATCATATCCGATGACATTCATTCCGAGAAGCTCTGCAGCATTTGCGATTTTGAGGCCTATTGCACCAAGCCCTATAACTCCCAGAGTTTTGCCTGCGATTTCTGTACCGGCAAACTGCCCCTTGCCTTTTTCGTAGGCTTTGAGTACATCACTTTCAAGGCCCTTTGCCCAGATTATAGCGTCAGGGATGTTTCTTGCAGCCATGAGCATACCTGCAAGTACCAGCTCCTTGACCGCGTTTGCGTTGGCTCCCGGAGTGTTGAATACAACTATTCCCTCCTCAGCACATCTGTCAAGAGGAATATTGTTTACTCCCGCACCTGCTCTTGCGATTGAAAGCAGATTGTCTGAAAAATCCATGTCGTGCATAGCCTGGCTTCTTACAAGGATGGCATTTGCAGCATCGATGTCTTCGGTAAGAGTATAATTATCGGTAAGGTGAGAAAGCCCTACCGGTGAGATTTTGTTGAGTGTTGCGATTTTAAACATTGTGTCACCTCGAAATTTGATTTTATAAAAGTATACCACTTTACTGGAGCTTAGTAAAGTGGTACAATGTAGAAAAGACTAATTATCGGGAGGACCAAAACATGAGCAAATACGACAGAGTATACAATTTCTCAGCAGGTCCGTCAATGCTGCCTCTTAATGTAATCGAAGAGGTTGCAAAAGATCTGCCCAATCATCATGGCTGTGGACAGTCAATAATGGAAATGAGCCACAGATCTGCGGAGTTCAAACAGATACTTGCAGAGGCAGAAGCGGATTTGAGAGATATAATGAATATTCCTGAGAACTACAAAGTAATGTTTTTGCAGGGTGGAGGTACATTGCAATTTGCAATGGTACCAATCAATCTTTTGAGAAATTCCAAAAAAGCCGACTATATTATTACAGGAAGCTGGGCCAAAAAAGCATACAAAGAAGCCAAGAAATTCGGAGATATCAAGATAACAGCATCATCAGAGGATACAACCTTTGACTTCATTCCTAAAGTCAAAAAAGAAGACTTCAGAGCTGATGCGGATTATGTTCATATCACATACAACAATACAATCTACGGCACTCACTATTCATATATTCCGGATACAGGAGATATTCCTCTTGTGGCAGACATGTCATCGTGCATACTGTCAGAGGAGATAGATGTATCCAGATTCGGCCTTATATATGCAGGCGCACAGAAGAATGTGGGACCGGCAGGTGTTACTATCGTGATTGCAAGAGAAGATCTTCTTGGATATGCACCTGAGAACTGCCCTACATATCTTGATTACAAGATTCATGCGGACAATGATTCGGCATACAACACACCACCGTGCTTCGGTATCTATGTGGCAGGACTTGTCTTCAAAAACATCAAGGCTATGGGCGGTATTGCACAGCTCAACAAAACAAACAGAGAAAAGGCTGCAAAGCTTCATAAATATATTGACGAAAGTACGCTTTTCAACTGCCCTGTCAAAGCGGCAGAGGACAGATCGCTTATGAATGTTACGTTTGTTACAGGAGATGAGGCTCTTGACAAGAAATTCATTGCGGCAGGCAAGGCTGCAGGCCTTGTAAACCTTGGCGGGCACAGATCAATCGGCGGCATGAGAGCCAGCATTTACAACGCAATGCCAATGGAAGGCGTAGATGCCCTTATAGATTTTATGAAGAAATTCGAAGCAGAGAACAAATAGGATTTTCGGGAAGCCTTTCTGTATGGAGGGGCTTTTCGTGTAGAACGGAGGCAATATGAAATACCTGATAGTGCTTGCTGACGGGGCAGGCGGAGAACCCATTGAGGCTCTCGGCGGCAAAACAACCCTCGAAGCGGCGGACATGAAATATACCAAATCACTTGCATCAAAAGGACAGGTGGGCATGGTGCAGACAATTCCGGCAGGATGTGCACCGGGAAGCGATGCGGGCAATCTGTCAGTAATGGGATATGACCCCGCTATATACCTGACAGGCAGATCTCCACTTGAGGCTGCATCCATCGGTATCGATATGGAGCCGACAGATGTCTCATTCAGAGTCAACATTATAACTTTGACAGGTGAAGGTGAATACGAAGACCTGATTATAGCAGATCACAGCTCAGGAGAAATTACAACTCCTGAAGCAGACAAGCTCATCAAAGCATTGCAGGCAGAGTTTCAAAATGACGAGATACAGCTTTACACAGGTGTCAGCTACAGACATTGTATGATATGGAAAAACGGCACCACAGAGCTTGAATTCACACCGCCTCATGATGTCCTGGGACAGAGAGCGGGCGACAATCTGCCAAAAGGTGAATATGCTGACAAGTTTATCAAAATGATGAAAAGAAGCTACGAGATACTAAAAGACCATCCTGTAAACAAAGACAGGATTGCAAGAGGATTAAACCCTGCAAATTCAATGTGGATATGGGGTGAGGGCAGGAAACCCGCACTTTCATCTTTCAAAGACAAATTCGGCATTACAGGAGCCGCTATTTCAGCAGTTGACCTTATTAAAGGCATTGCTATCTGTGCGGGACTTGATTCGATAGATGTAGAAGGCAGCACAGGCACCCTCAATACCAACTATGAGGGCAAGGCAGATGCCGCGCTTGCAGCTTTCAGAGAAGGCAGGGACTTTGTATATATTCATCTTGAAGGACCTGATGAATGCGGTCACCAGGGAGACACAGAGGGCAAGGTGCTTTCCCTCGAAAGAATAGATGACAGAATAGTAAAACCGGTAGTAGAAGGCCTCAGAGCGGACGGTGAGGATTTCAGATTTCTCATAGTTCCTGACCACAGAACTCCTATAGCTGTGAGAACACACACGCCTGAGCCTGTACCATTTGTGCTTTATGACAGTACGGACGAAAAACCTTATGATGATACCAGAGCATTCAATGAAACATCAGGTGCCAAAGGCATGAAATTCGGATCCGGCTATGAACTTGCCGACTATTTCTTTCAAAAATAAAGGAGTAACCTTCAGATGAAAAGACTGTTGACGGTGGTATTGACTGCCATAATTGCATTGAGCATGACTCTTGGAACTTCAATATGCGCTTTCGGTGCATCCTCCAAAAACGAACTGGAGATTGAGGCGACGACTGCGATTCTGATTGATGCCAAAACAGGAGAAGTGCTCTATGCCAAAAACGAAAATGTTCAGATGGCACCTGCCAGTATGACTAAAGTAATGACAGCACTGCTTGCAATAGAAAACCTGGAGATGGATACTGTTGTTACCATAGATGAGGAAACTCCATATACAGAAGGCAATATCATATATATGCATGAGGGCGAGCAGTTTACAGTAGAGCAGCTTCTCAAAGCCATGCTTGTGAGTTCTGCAAATGACTGTGCAGTAGCTCTTGCCAAGACTATGTCGGGAACCGTCAGTGATTTTGCAAATCTTATGAATGGCAAGGCAAAAGAGCTTGGAGCCAAAAATACGAATTTTGTCAATCCCAATGGTCTTGATGACAAAAAACATATGTCTACGGCTTATGATTTTGCAATGATTGCAAAAGAAGCCATGAAAAACGAGACTTTTAGAGAAATCGTTTCAATGACAAGCTATACCGTTCCCAAAACCAACAAAAACAAAAAAAGGACGCTGTATACAACCAACAGACTCTTGTCAGACAAGTACAATGACATAGTTGTAAACGGTGAATATCGCAAGCCATATTACAAAAACGCCACAGGTATCAAGACAGGATATACTCCTACAGCACTCGGATGCCTTTGTGCATCAGCCGAAAAAGATGGCACAGAACTTATTTCTGTGGTAATGCATTCATCTGATTTTGGCAGATTTGCAGATACGATAACTTTGTTTGAATACGGCTTTGCAAATTATGCCACATACAATGTATATGACAAGGGAGAGACTGTACAGACCATTAAAGTCAAAGGCGGTAAGCCGGGCGAAGTCAAAACGGTTACAGACTACTATGCTTCTGCAAATCTCAAAAAAAGTGAAAGCAGCGATATCGTTACCAAAGAGATTGTATGGAATGACAAAATAGTGGCACCGCTGGCAAAAGGCGCGGTGGTAGGGCAGGTTAAAGTCTATAAGGATGATGAGCTTGTTACCACAACGAATATAGTTACAGCAGACAAAGTTGAAGAGGGTATGTTCAGCTTCCTGTATAACGGCCATGTGGCATATCCGGGCAAACTTGCTCTTTTAATAGCGGCACTTGTACTTGTGCTTCTTGCATTGGCAATAGGCATTGTAAGGGTGGCAAACAGGCGCAAACGCATGAAGCAGAGACAAAAACAGGCAATGAAAATAGCAAGAGAAAGAAAATACGGTCATCGTTAATTCGATGACCTTTTTGTGATAATTATGTTTGATATTAAAGAAAACCTCAAAAAACTCCCTGATTCACCGGGAGTATATATCCACAGAGACAGGCTCGGAGAAGTGATATACGTAGGTAAGGCGGTATCTCTCAAAAACAGAGTGAGACAATATTTCCAAAGCAGCAAAACCATGGACAGCAAGGTGGCCGCCATGGTATCGCACATTGCGGAATTCGAATATATAACTACTGCAACAGAGATGGAAGCCCTTATTTTAGAGTGCAATCTGATTAAGAGATACTCTCCCAAATACAATATACTTCTCAGAGATGACAAGACTTATCCATATATCAAAATCACAATGAAGGAGGATTATCCGAGAATACTCAAGACAAGACGTGTCGAAAACGACGGGGCCAGATATTTTGGCCCTTATTCAGATGTGGGAGCGGTAAACAGGACAGTTGACCTGCTAAGTGAAATATTCAGACTCAAAAAATGTTCGGCATGCAGATTCCCCAAAGACTTCAGACCATGCCTCAACTACCATATAGATCAGTGCAGGGGCATATGTACAGGCAATGTGTCCAAAGAAGAATACAGAAAAGATATAAAAAAGGTAGTAGAATTTCTCGGAGGAAGCACCAGACCTCTTGTGAATGAGATGAAATCAAAGCTTACAGATGCGGCAGAGAACCTTGACTTTGAGACTGCAGCAAAATACAGAGACAATATCCTGGCGCTGGAGGCGATAAACGAAAAACAGAGAGTTGTATTGAGAAGTGACAAGGATATGGATATTGTGTTGACACTCAGAGGCAGAGATGAGGTCTTTGCAGTTTTGTTCTATGTCAGAGAAGGTAAATTGAGCGGCAGAGAAAACTTCAGGATGCACACAGAGGGCGAGAGCAACACAGGGGAGATGATAAGCTCATTTATCAAGCAATTCTATGGGGAACTCATATCAGGCCCGAAGGAAATTCTAACAGAGGTACCCCTTGATGATGCACAGATTCTTTCGGACTATCTGACGCAGCTATGGGGACGCAAAACATCAGTATTCATGCCTCTCAAAGGTGAAAAAAAAGCAGTTCTTGACCTTGCCCGCAAAGATGTCGTTGAAATGGCCAGAACTATAGATGACAGAGCAAAGGCAAGGCAGGATGATGAAGACCTGCTCAAAAAACAGATAGATGATATATATTCATGCGTGAAGAGGGGCGAGCACGGTTACAGAGTGGAGGCGTATGATATTTCTGATATCAACGGCATGGATTCTGTAGGCGCGATGGTGGTGTTTGACGGAAGCCGCAAACTCAAAAAAGACTACAGAAGGTTTAAGGTCAAAACGGTTGAGGGACCCAATGACTATGGCAGCATGCAGGAAGTGCTTTACAGAAGATTCAAAAGAGCACAGGCTGGTGATACATCGTTTAATACATATCCGGATCTCCTCCTTATAGACGGGGGCAGGGGGCATGTGGCTGCTGCAAACAAGGTGCTTCGGGCAATGAAGCTTGACATACCGGCCTTCGGCATGGCAAAGGATGAAAGTCACCGGACAAAGGAGCTTGTTTATGAAAAAAACGGAGAATTTCAGGTTGTTGAGATTAAAGACAGGCCTCTGTTGTTTAAGTATATAGGGAATATTCAGGAGGAGGTTCACAGGTTTGCAATAGATTATCACAGAACACTCCGAACAAGGAACATGCTCACATCTGTACTTGATGGGATAGAAGGAATAGGGCCGGTTAAAAGAAACAGTCTGCTTGCACATTTTGGCAGTGTTGACAAGATAAAAGAAGCTACGGCAGAAGAACTTGTCAAAGCAGATGGGATTACTGAAAAAAACGCCATGGATATATTTAGATATTTCCATGAAACAGGAGATTAGTAGGTGTGGAGAAGATAGAATAATCATACATGACCGCGTTTATCTGACTCTTATTGTGATGCTTACAATTACATGTGCACTATATTGGAGCGACGTTGACAATTCAATCTTTCATGGAAACTACGAAAAAGTGGGCTGCGCATTGGGAATTCTATGTCCAAAAGCGACAGCCCCTCAGATTTGAAATTATAGGTATGCATTCAGATTATCCCAATCAATTTCATCCTCGGCCACAAATTCGCATTCTTCAGATAGGCTGATTCGCTGTGCCTCCTCGGAGGTAACCTTGGTGAAGTCGGGATCCCAAGCCTTCACTAATTTTTTTATAAACTCGTAAGCGAAGTTTTTATCTTCGTCTGGGAGCATATCCATCATGCGAGCTGCGTCTATAGCTAAATTTGACATGTTAACATACCTCCTCTACTTGTATATATCTCCACGATTTCCAATATCAACAATTAATAATGTATCTGTTGCAATATCATATTTGTATATGATTCGCCATGAGCTAAGTCTAAGGCGTTTTCGCTCATCGTTATATCCCTGCATTAGCTTAATGTCACCTTTTGGTGGCTTTTCTGTCAAACCATGAATCGCCATGCGAATTCGCTCAACAGACCTTTTGTCGAGTTCTGCTAGAAATTTTAATGAGTTTTTAGAATATTTTATTATCATGTTTGACCCCTTAACGACAAGGAACATCCTTTCGTTTATTCTATCAAAGTTTTTTAAATTCTGCAACACCTTTGGAACGGGGAATGGGAATTAACAACATAGAGACTTTTCTATATATTCAGAAGGTAAGCTTTATACAGAGAAACTGGCAGGCAGAGTAAAAGCCAGTCTTGGATTTGTAATGACCGAAAAGGGTGAGTATGTTCCGGACACGGTGCTCAATGTAGATATAAGAGATGTTGTGTGGACTCCGCTGCAGGTCATTGCTACATATCGTAGACCGAAGAATGCAGGCTCATACCGAGAGTTGGTATACAAGGCAAAGAAGACGAAGAATATCAAGACCTGCCCTTTGCAAGCACAAAATTGCATAGAGTAAGATTTTTCAGGAAGTTAAGACTAAGCGATTGTCATCTCATGCCTCCCGTTTTGCTTGTGTTTTGCGTGAGTTGATGATATAACATTCCAAAATGTTGATAGATATCACATTTTTGTTTTCTAAAATGTTGATGACTTTGGCTGGATATGAGAAACGTGAGCAGGGAATGGCGAATTTAACTGTGAGAGGTGTTTGATGCTAAAGAGAAAAGCAGATGGTGCAATCAGAAACTGGATTGCTGCGAAGGACAGGAAGTGCCTTGTTGCTCAGGGTGCAAGGCAGGTAGGTAAAACATATACGATAGAGCAATTTGCATTGGAGAATTATGCTGAGCTTCTCGAAATTAACTTCAAGGAGATGCCGTCTGCTACGGAGATTTTCGCTGGTGACCTGACGGTGGATAGCATGCTTATGGCTATGCAGTTCCGCTTCCCTGAGAAGAAGCTTGTTCCGGGAGAGACTTTGATTTTTCTTGACGAAATTCAGGAGTGCCAGGAGGCTTTGACTTCGCTCAAGTTCTGGGCGATTGACAATGGATTTGATGTTATCGCGTCTGGCTCGCTGCTCGGGATTGACTATAAGCGGGCGTCGTCATACCCTGTTGGATATGTTGATTACCTGCGGATGTATGGGCTTGACTTTGAGGAATTCCTGTGGGGAATGGGTATTTCTGAGGATTTGATAGATGCTCTGCGTGGGTATATGGAGTCAAAGGATCCAATTCCAGAGGCTGTGCATTCGCAGATGATGAGTTACTATCGCCAGTATATTGCGACAGGCGGGATGCCAGAAGCTGTGCAGAAATATATCGACACGAAGGATTTTCGGGAGGTCGACAGGATTCAGAGGAGTCTTCTTACGGGCTACCGGTACGATATAGCGCATTATGCGACGGCTGAGGAGAAGATGAAGGCTGAGAAATGTTATCTTTCGCTGGGGAGACAGCTGCTTGATAAGGAGAATCACAAGTTCCAGTACAAAGAAGTTGAGCATGGCGGCAGGGCACAGAAATATTTCTCGAGTGTTGAGTGGCTGCTGC
>CAZDQV010000079.1:0-9549 GCA_964507795.1 uncultured Oscillospiraceae bacterium
TTTTCAACAACGAAACACATTACTACCAGTACACCGTCGGCCGCGTGAATGACGATGGCACCAAGGCAATACTGGGCTATCAGAATACCGACGACATCGTCCGCGCACAGCTGGAGGGTGAAAAGAAGCGCCGTGAACTGGAACAGAAGTATCAGGAACAGCTGCGTACCGCCGCAGATGCGGCGGAGAAAGCCAACAAAGCCAAGACTGAGTTCCTTCTGCGCATGAGTCATGATATTCGCACTCCTTTGAACGGTATCAGAGGAATGCTGGATATTGCAGATCATTATGACACCGACATTGAAAAACTTAGAGAATGTCGAGGCAAAATACGCGAATCCTCGAATATATTGCTTGAGCTGATTAATGAAGTGCTGGATATGAGCAAGCTCGAATCCGGCGAGGTAGTTTTAGAGCATGTCCCATTCGATCTTGCAAATACATCCTCAGAGATTTTCACAATCATCGGCAGGATGGCTGAGGAACAGTCCATTGAGATTATCGAGGACTGCAATATGCAGCATACAAAACTTATCGGCAGTCCGATACATTTTAAGCGGCTTGTGCTTAATATTCTGAGCAATGCCATCAAGTACAACCGTCCGCATGGCAAGGTATATGTTGCCTGCCGCGAAGTTCTATTTGACGGCAAGACGGCTACGCTTGAAATAGTGATTCGCGATACAGGTATCGGCATGAGCGAAGAATTCCAGAAGCATCTTTTTGAACCATTCCAGCAGGAGAATGCTTCGGCACGTACAAAATATGGCGGCACAGGACTTGGAATGTCTATCACCAAAAGCCTTGTAGAAAAAATGAACGGTACGATTGCCTTTGAAAGCAAAAAGGATGTCGGCACAACGTTTACCGTTCAGATACCATTTGAAGTGGATTTTTTAGAGCACACCACTGTGGTGCAGGATGACAAAGAGGATGTTTCCCTCACAGGTGAGACACTTATCCTGGCTGAGGACAACAGTATTAATCTTGAAATAGCGCAGTTCATTCTAATCGAATCCGGAGCAAATGTCATTGTGGCACATAACGGCAAGGAGGCAGTCAACGCATTTACTGCATCAAAGCCAGGTGAAATATCTGCCATTCTCATGGATCTGATGATGCCGGTAATGGACGGCTACGAAGCAACCGGTAAAATTCGTGCCATGAATAGGGAAGATGCCAAGGCAATTCCTATCATCGCCATGACTGCCAACGCCTTTGTAGAGGATAGAATCGCCACAAAAAAGGCAGGCATGAATGCACATATCGCCAAGCCGCTGAATGCCCAAAAGGTAATTCGCATCATTGCAGAGCAGATTAAGACATCTCGAAAAAAGAATGATTGAAACAAACACACCCTTTCATATGATAAGCCGAAAGGGTGTGTATTTGGTTTTAATAACAGGAGCGTCAATTCCTCTAATGCCAGCAGATAGACAACCCAGCTTTCTATTTGACAAAACCTCAGTTTTTATTACACGCTTTTAACACACTTTTTAACACGGTCTAATTTATCTTCCAGTAGCCGCCCCGTTTTCCACCGACTCTCTCAAGTTTTCCTATATCCTTCAGTGATTTTATAATCTCACCCACTCGAGTTGTGCCTAACTGGCAGAATGTTGAGAGTCCCTTAATTGTAAACGTTAGATTTTCTTTGATTGCCATCAGTATTTTGACCTGAACAGGCGACAATCCATTCACATCCACCTGCTTCATAGATGGAGTAAATGCAAAAGGTATCGTGACAGTAATATGATTTTCGTTAATGCCAAAGGCGTCCTTGCCGTATTTGTCGACGATAACCAGGTTTCCATGTCCCGTCTGCTCAATCAAATTAAGCTGACCCATTATCTTGAACAATCCATTATTCACAGGTCTGGAAACACCACTGTAAAACTCCTCTTTTGAATAACCAAACGGCAAGCCACCAGTCGAGACAATCTCTATTCTATCATCAAAAATGTAAATCGCAGAAAGTATGATTTGCCTCCGGTATTTATTTTGCTTTACCGCAAATATATTGTATAATGTATATACATCATATTCACTGAGAGGGCAAATACAAATGACTGAAGCAATTTCAAATGGCAACCGCATAATAACAGTACAGGAACTCAGAAAGATGGGCAAATTAGACAGAGCAGCCCTGCCTGCAAATGAAAGACTGGCGAAATCAGTTGCAATCTCAAAAAAACTGATTGCTTCAGACGAATTCAAAAATGCAAATATCATCATGATATACAGAGCTTTCGGTGCGGAGGTTGATTTAAACTTCCTGGCCAAGGCTGCAAAAAATTCTGGCAAACATCTGCTGTATCCTCTTTGCACAAGCAAAACAGAAATGATAGCTCTCGAACCTTTATCAGAAGATGCCTGGGTTTGTGGAAGCTATGGCATCACTGAACCTGCGAGGGAAAAATCCAAAGAATATATGCCTGAAGAAATTGACCTGATGATATGCCCGTGCACAGCTTTTGACAATGAATGTCGCCGGATAGGAATGGGCGGCGGATATTACGACAGGTTCCTGCCAAAATGCCAAAACGCACACATCATAGCAGTGGGTTTTGAAACTCAAAAAACAACTCATATCCCGGCAGAGCCCTGGGATTATATAATGGATAAGGTATATACAGAAAGCATGGTATATATAAATAGACAGAGGTGATTCAAATGGACTTTAACAATGAAATATTAGAGATACGCAAATGGTTTACAGCTACAGACAGCACAAAGATTTCCCTGCTCGATGATATTGAAAATCTGCTTTCAGATAATCATCCCGAAAAAGCCCTCGAGCTTTCAGAAGCACTCGTGAAATCTGCTGCTAACAAAGCAGAGCATACAGACTTTACAAATACCGAATACTATAACTTTACCGAACCTATGGAAGAGGTAGTATACAGAACTCTTTACAAACCTCAAAAGGAACTTAAATATGCGGACTTTCCTTATTCCGATATTTACACTCTCCATGGCGATATACTGTTTGCACTAAACAGATATACAGAGAGTGCCGCGTTTTATCGCAAGGCTATCAAATGGAATCCCATTGCCATGAAATACACATGGAGATACATGGAAACTGCAAAACAGGCAGGTGACATCGACAAATACGGACTTCTTGCACTCAATGCTTTTTCAAATGTGTTCAAGACATCAGACCTTTTGCAATCATATATGAATCTGGCATATTACTTCACAGAAAAGCAATGGTTTGCTGAAGCTGCAGGCTGCTATGTGCTCATCCTGAAATATGACTCCTCATACAAACCCGCTTCAGCATCCCTTACAGTACTCGAGCAGCTCCTTGGCAATGAATTCTATATGCCTACTCTGCTTGATGTACGCAAATATGCTCATGATATAGGATTTCCTCTAGGCGTTAACAAAACACTTCTCAACAGTGCATATGCTTATGCTCTTGACGATTTGCAATCAAAGGATATGGACTCTGCCCTGTATTTTCTTGATATCGTCTATGATCTGTCACAAAACGATGAAGTGAAGGCTCTCCTTGACAGTATCAAAACAAAGATAAAAGAAAACAAAACAGGCATTGAATAGTCAGGAGGTCAGTCTTGAGAAAAAACAAAGCATTCATCACAGCAGCAGTCCGGGGAATTGCATTCGCCCTCATAACTCTCATATTTACTGCAGTGCCATTCCTGAACGGCCTGCTTTGGGCAGTATATATAGGATTCTTTCTTACGATGGCATTCGGTGCAGATAAGAGTCAGCTTCCAAACTACATATGCAGCCTGCTTTCAGGATACATATGGGCATTCGGTTATATGTACGGTTACATATTGCTTGAAAACCTGCTTCATATGCCTCATATAGCAGCCCTTGCCACAGCAGAGCTCATACTTACATTCCTGCTGATTTTTGTCCATCTGAAATTTCTTTCCCGTACCTGGCTCAACAAAGTTCCCGCTGTATTTGCGGCCATTGCCACCGTATTTGCTTCCGGAGGAACCGAAAACATGTTTCTTTGCGCCGCCTCTGCAGTAACAGGAATTGCAATTGCCGTAATCACAGAAGTTATAATTAAGGCGATATTCAGGGAAGATGTCTGAATGTATGTTACCCGTTTACAATCCTCTCATAGCTGCCCGGGTCTGTATTACCTTCTGTGCTGAAAAGGAGTATAACTGAATTTTCATCAAGGCCCATTTGTTTTTTCATGCCTGCAAACGCTTCTTTCAGACAAAGATTCAAAAGAAGCCCTGCTCCAACAGCTCCGCATTCACCTGCAACAATTCCTTCTTTGGCAAGACTTCTCATGCCTTCTTTTGTAACATAATCAGGCAGCTTGAAAAAGAACTCGGCAAAATCTCTCAGCACGGGGAATGTGAATATATTCGCTTCACCGCAGTTAAGCCCTGCCATTATGGTCTCCGGGTCTCCTTCTGAGGCAACAAGCTTCCCCTGTTTTACTGAATCAAAAATGCAGGCTGTATCATATGCCTCCATTATCGCTGTTTTGAATACATGACTTCCATATCTGTCTGTCAGATATCCAAGCACCCCACCTGCCATAGAGCCAACTCCCGCCTGGAGAAATACATGTGTCGGAACAGTATCACCAAGCGCATCCGCTGCCTCTGCCGCCATATGTGTATATCCCAATGTAATATCCCACGGTATGTCTTCATATCCTTCAAATCCCGTATCCTGCAGCAGATAAGCGTTGTGCTCGCGTGCATATGCTGCTGCAAACCTGACTGCATCGCTATAATTCAAATCCGTTACAGTCACCTCCGCATCCGCCACTTCATGGATTGCATCAACTCTGCACTTAAGTGTGCCCTTTGGCATGAATATGACAGATTTGCATCCGGCCTGCGTGGCTGCCCATGCTACTGCTCTTCCGTGATTTCCATCCGTTGCAGTAACAAACACCGAAGCTTTACCCGGATCCATATTTTTGAGAATATTACCTACAGCATATGATGCTCCAAGGCCCTTGAACGCATTGAGCCCGAAACGCTTTGACTCATCTTTGACATATACAGCCTTCACCCCCAGTTCCTTCGCAAAGCTGTCGAGCCTTACAAGAGGTGTGGGTTCATATACATCAAGGCTCTTGTGATATGCCTGCACTCTCATATAGTTTTCATTGTTGAACTGCTTTGGCAGTATGCCTTTATCAGGTGTATTTACATACATTTCAATGTTTCTCATTCAACTCACCCCAAAACAAAAAATTTTGTCATATCGATGATATTATGATACCATATTACAGTGAACTAAAAAAGAGGTCTAAAAAATATGGAAACAGAAACCGTTTTAAAAAGAATAAAAAGCTTTAAATACATTATCCTTTTGGAAGGAATAGGTGTAGGATTTTTTGCAGGCATAGTCGTGTCATTTTTCCGGCTCTTTATAGAAAAAGCAGAGTCCCTCAGAAATGAATTCATTAATCAGGAGATTACTTTCCTGACGCCAATTCCGTTTATATGCGCAGGAATCATCATCTGTCTGTGCATAAAATTTGAAAGAAATGCCTGCGGAAGTGGGATTCCCCAGGTCAAGGCCGAACTTGCAGGCCTGTGGGAATCCTGCTGGTGGAAGATTATTCTTGCCAAAATCGCAGGCACAGTTGCTGCAATAGGCATAGGATTCTCTGTAGGCAGAGAAGGCCCCAGTGTGCAGATAGGCGCCATGGCTGGCAAAGGCTTTTCACGCCTTACAGGCAGGCTCAGAACAGAAGAACGGCTCCTCATAACAGCGGGAAGTGGAGCAGGCCTTGCAGCCGCATTCAATGCTCCTTTGGCAGGAGTTGTTTTTTCTCTTGAGGAAATACACAAAAATCTTTCCATGGAAGTGCTTCTTGCATCAATGTCCGCCGCCATATGCTCAGATTTTGTATCCGCATATATTTTCGGATTCAAACCTGTGTTTTCTGTTGCTCCAAATCAGATCCTGCCTCTCAAATCATACTGGCTTATTCTGCTTCTCGGAATTATACTTGGCACCTGCGGCGCTTTTTATAATGTAGGAATCAGATATATACAAAAGGCTTATTCTTTTCTTAAATATGACTGGCTCAAAATTCTTGTGCCCATCATATCCACTGCTGTTTCGTGCTATACACTTCCTTATGTGCTGGGAGGCGGAAGCAGTCTTGTTGATATCCTGTCAGAAAACAGATTTACTGTATCAATGCTTTTGTTGCTGCTTGCAATAAAGTATGTTTTCTCAATGATAAGCTTTGGCTCCGGGACTCCGGGAGGTATATTCCTTCCTTTGCTGGTACTGGGTGCCCTGCTTGGAGCTTTGTTTGCCAAAATAACAGGATGTAACATGTATATTGACAATTTCATAATCCTAGGCATGGCAGGATATTTTGCAGCAATTGTAAAAGCCCCTGTTACCGGTATAATTCTCATATCAGAAATGACAGGGAGTCTGTCACACCTGCTTTCTCTCACATTTATATCGCTTGTATCATATACTGTATCTGACATTATGAAATCCCAGCCTATCTATGAGCAGTTGCTTGATAATCTCCTTGGCGGTATCCCGAAGAGAGCCAAATCGCGCAACAAAATCATGCTTGACAGCTATGTACAGTTCGGCTCAGCAATGGACGGCAACAAGCTCGAAAAACTCGGGATTCCAAAGGGCTGCCTTGTCATATCTGTAAACCGAAGAGGGAAGGAAATAGTTCCAAACGGCAGCACCGTACTCATGGCTGACGACAATCTGCTGCTACTTTGCGATGAAGACAAAGTATATGAAACAGAACTGCTGCTTGCAAAGCTTTGCAGAAAAATAGAGAAAAAAAATTAGCAGCCTGCAAAAGGCTGCCTGTTTCTAAAGGTCAAAGCATTTACCGCATACATCCGCTGACGGTACATATTCGTTCAGGGTCTTGCAATGCTGCTGACATTTGAACCTGTCAATTCCATTCTCTGAAATCGCTCCGCAAGGACAGGCTGCAATGCACTCCGCTGAAGGTGCACCTTCGTAAAGTGTTGCTTTTTTGATATCTGCTATCATATTCTCATACTCTGCTGGTGTATGTACCTGCGGTTTTTCTTCGTAAAGAACTTCATCGGTTATAATGCCGGAAAATCTGCCCCCGCATCCTTTTGATGTTACAAATGAGCCTGCAGTTTTAAACTCTCCCATGCCTGCAAGGTACGATGCAAGCTTGAATGACCATTCCTCAGCTGCTTTCTTTTCATTCCAGTCTATAGGGGTATTAAGACATGATACCAGTCTGCCTCTACTCTCAAGAGTGTTTCTGATGGCCCTGTTGATTCTCATGATAAGGCCTGTGCCTTTTTTGTAGGCTGTAAGCCACTTTTCAGAAGTGGCCTCTCCATATTTGTTGCTTTCTGCAATATCCTCTCTATATGGCACGAAAAACAGTACCAGAGTGTTCCCCGGCCTGTAAATTTCTGCAGGATGCTTGCATATTCCCATCCTGTAGAATGTATCAAATGCCGGATCTTTAGCATCATGATATGCTATAATCGGATCTTGATACATCCCTTTGCAATCGTTTTCGGCTTCATATTCGTCAATTGCATCTCTAACATTAGCTGCAATAGCTGCTTTTATTCTTTTGAGTTCATCTGCTGTATACATAATACCTCCCTGTTTTATCAAACCTGCCAGCTGTTAAGATATGTTTTTTGCTCCTCTGTAAGGTCATCTATCTCAACTCCCCAGGCTGTAAGCTTTCTCCTTGAAACTATGTCATCAATCTCTCCAGAAACGTCTATCACGCTGTTATCAAGCTGTTTGTAATTGTCTTTGATATACAGTGCCGAAAGAGCCTGAACCGCAAAGCTCATATCCATGACTTCTGCAGGATGCCCGTCTGCTGCTGCAATATTGACAAGTCTCCCCTCTGCAATAACGTTTATCCATTTGCCATTTGTCAGCCTGTATCCCATTATGTTTTTTCTTGTTTCTTTTTTTTCAATTGCGGCATCTTCAAGTGCCGCCATATCAATTTCACAATTGAAATGACCTGCATTGGTAAGGATTGCTCCCTCTTTCATTGTAAGCATATGCTCTACTGTTATTGTCTTGCAGCAGCCTGTGGCAGATACAAAGATATCTCCAAGAGGTGCTGCTTTTTCCATTTTCATAACCTCAAAGCTGTCCATTCTGGCCTCAATAGCCTTAACAGGATTGATTTCGGTAACGATAACACGAGCTCCAAGAGCTTTTGCCCTCATGGCGATGCCTCTTGAGCACCAGCCATATCCTGCAACGACAACAGTCTTGGCAGCAATTATGAGATTGGTATTGCGCATGATACTGTCCCATACAGACTGACCTGTGCCATATCTGTTATCAAACAGATGCTTGCAATCAGCATCATTTACTGCAACCATGGGAAACTTGAGAACTCCTTCTCTTTCCATTGCTTTTAACCTGATGACTCCTGTCGTGGTTTCTTCGCATCCACCCCAGACGAACTCGCCTAAATCAGGTCTTTTTTCGTGTATCATGCCTACGAGATCGCCACCATCATCAATGATGATATTGGGTTTGATTTCAAGGCAGCTTTCTATATCATCCATATATTGCTGAGAGGATGCTCCATGATGAGCATATACTCTCAAGCCTCTATCAGCTAAGGCAGCTGCAACATCATCCTGTGTAGATAAAGCATTGCTGCCTGTAACAGACATCTCCGCTCCACCTGCTGCAAGCACAAGACACAGGTATGCTGTTTTGGCTTCAAGGTGTACAGAGAGTGAAATTCTGATATTCTCAAAAGGTTTAGTCTTTGTGAATTCATCTTCGAGTCCTCTCAGCAGTGGCATATTGTTTCTGACCCATTCAATTTTTTGATGTCCGGATGGTGCCAGTGATATGTCTTTGATATCATACTGTTTCATATTTCCTCCAAATTTATTGCTATTCACCTATTAATTTTATCACCAAAAAACTGCAAAGACAATGATTTTTACTTTACTATCTCTCCAGCATGTTATACAATATCTGTCGTGAGTTCGAAACCATCCTCACTATAAACAAAACTACGGAGAAATTCAAATGAAAAACAAAACAACCTACCTTACTCACGCTGCTTTAATAGCGGCACTTTATGTAATTTTATCGCTTGTGTCAAATATGTTTGGTCTTGCAAGTGGTGCTGTGCAGATAAGGATATCCGAAGCCTTAACCGTAATGCCTGTATTTACTCCTGCAGCAATCCCCGGCCTGTTTGCGGGATGTATCATTTCCAACATTCTTACAGGATGTGCCCCCTGGGATATATTGTTTGGCAGCCTTGCAACGCTGATTGGAGCTCTGTTTACGCGAGTTCTGAAAAAGCATGATATTTTGTGTCTGCTACCTCCTATTGCATCAAACACGCTGATTTTGCCTTTTGTACTCTCATTTGTCTACCATTTCGAAGGATCTTTGTGGTATTTTGCTATTACAATTTTTGCAGGAGAATTTATTTCCTGCGGCATACTCGGGTATTTACTGAAAAAAGTTCTCCGCAAGTATGACGGAATTATACAGTGGCATTAAAAAACACGCCTGCATATACTGCCTGGGCGTGTATTT
>CAZDQV010000080.1:0-9547 GCA_964507795.1 uncultured Oscillospiraceae bacterium
ATGTTTTTTCCAAAAATTCTTTCATATTAATCACCTTTTTATAAACGTGACTCTTTTTACGTCACATTTATAATTTATCATATATTATTTGATTTTTCAAGTAATATATGCTTACATAAACCCCAAGAAAAAAAGACGTAAGATTCATCTCACGCCTTCCTATTCTAACTATTCCGATTCGATCTTCCAAAGGTATAAACAAGGTGTAAATTCTATGTTTCCATCCAAGACCCCCAATAAACTCAAGGCTTTTGCCCCGTCCCTTAAACACTGCCGTGGCAAACGAAAAGTATCTTAATCATATCAGTGCCTCCAAAATGCTATATAATGTGGCGAATCGATGCCGCCAATCGCAGTAAAATCATACAGGCCGGTTAGTCCTGTAACATATCCAAATACCTATCCAATCTTGCATTGATATATCCCGCAAACAGGTTTTCCATCGCCGAAAGATTGTTCTTTGCATAATATTCATCAAACGCATTATAATAAGTAATCCTATCTGTAAACTTAATATCTATAGGTGGAAACCCGGCTTTCATCAATTCAAGATTTACGAGCAATCTTCCGGTTCTGCCATTACCATCAATGAAAGGATGGATGCCTTCAAATTCGATATGAAAACGAGCCAGTTTTGTCACAATATGCTCTGTGCCTGCAGCAAAATCATATAGCAACTGTTCCATCTTGGGCTCAATAAGATACGGTTGCACGGGTTCATGCTGTGCACCCATAATACGAACCGGAACTCTACGGTAGACCCCCCGGTCTTCTTTCTTATCCGCAAGAACAAGATAGTGAATTTGTTTGATGATGCTCTCACTAATCGGAACATTATCTTTTACCAGTTCAATTACAAAATCAAATGCTTCTTTATGACCGACTGCCTCCATATGGTCTTTCAGCGGTTTCTGGTCAATTGTAAGACCACGAAGAACTAAATCCGTTTCTCGCAGTGTAAGTGTATTTCCTTCGATGGCATTGGAGTTATATGTGTACTCTACGATAAATTCTTCGCTGAGCCTTGCAGCCTCACCCGCAGTTAAAGGTCTTCTGCTGTCCAGTTCTACCTTCTTGCGGTCAATTTGTGCCAAAAGGCTTTCCTTTGACTTATAACGGCCATCAGCGGGTTTCTTTGCATCCACAGGAATTTTCCATCCACGCCCTTCCTGGTACGCACCTGGAATTCTTCCCTCAGAACAAAGAACTCTGATTCTTCTACCAGAAATGCCCCATTTTTCAGAAGCCTGTTTTACTGTCATAAGCATATATTATACCTCCAATCCAAGATACAGTATGCCACTTTATCGGAACAATATCAATATATCGGAATAACATTTGTTAAAACAACGGAACAATACACCTGCATAGCTGCATGGTGCCTCCTATAAATGCTATGTGCTTCAAAACCGCTCTAATAAGGAATTCTGAAGTAATCCAAATACTTTTTATATTCATCCTGCGCTGTCAGGCAAGTATCTGTCAGATATTCCTTTTCATTGTCCCATTCCTTCAGTCCGCGGTAATAGAACATTTTCAGATTATCACCTATGATAAACGGAACGATATTGTATTTCAGACATTCCTTGAACATAATCAGTCTGCCCACACGGCCATTTCCATCCTGAAACGGATGAATACGTTCAAATTTCACATGAAAGTCCAATACATCTTCAAAAGACTTTTTTTCTCTTTTGTTATACTCTGCCAACAATTTTTTCATTTTACCGGAAACTTCTTCCGGGAGTGCTGTATCCATTCTGCCTACTTCATTCGGCATTTTTTTATAGGCACCTACAGTAAACCAGTCTTTTCTGGAATCACTGGTGCCACTCTTGAGAATCAAATGCAATTCTTTGATAAACCTCTCTGTCAGTACAGCCCTTGCTTTTTCAATGATTATGTCAATACAGCGAAAATGGTTTGCTGTTTCAATCACATCATCCACATTCAGTGCTTCTTTTTCTATACCGATGGTATTGGTTTCAAAGATATATCTTGTCTGATCATGTGTCAGCCGACTGCCTTCGATGTGATTGGAATTGTACGTCAAATCAATCTGCGTCTTATGATAAATCCCTCCAGAATGCCTGTTTGTTTTTTGTTCCTGCAAAATTTCCAGCAATGTAATTGGCTGTTCCTCCTTTTGATTGGAGCGTGCCGGTTTTTTGCATTTTCAGGAATTCGCCAAGTTTTTCCGGCAATAAATGCACCACTCACTCGCCCCTTATTGCAATAATTTCTGACACTGCGTTCTGATATACTCCATTTTTTCGCTATATCAGCAACTGAAAGGTATCTCATCTACTATCCTCCATCATAGGCCCAACCAAAAATCACCCAAATCTACTGTTTAGTATACCACAGCATCGGCAAAAACGCCTTAATTTTTCCTGTTGCATTGCTATTTTTGCCGATACTAAGCACCTTTTCTTTTGCCCTGAATAACTTCCCTGCATAATTCACACATGCTCTTATAATAGTTCTCCTGCTCCGTCGCAGTAAGAAGTTTCATCTGCGAAAGGAACCATGCATCTTTTTCTTCTTCTGTCATCAGTTTAAGCTGATTTCTGATTTTGTCCAAACAACTGCTCATATGTCTCATCTCCTTTCTCCTGAAAAAAATTTTCTTCATTTTTCTGCCTTCAGCATAACATATATCATGCACTTTCGCCACCAGTTATAGTAGTCACAACCAAAAAAGCTGCCGCATCAACAATCATATTTGTTAATACGGCAGCACCTTAGTTCACCCTTTATTTTTTCTCTTTGAAATATTCATCAATGCTTTCTGCTGCTGTTTTGCCTGCACCCATTGCAAGAATTACAGTTGCGGCACCTGTTACAGCATCTCCACCGGCAAATACTCCTTCGTGGCTTGTTGCAGCTTTTTCATCTGTTCCTATGCCGCCTCTCTCGTTTGGCTCAAGGTTCTCAGTTGTATTCAGAATAAGCTTGTTTAATCTTGTTCCTATGGACATGATAACCTCTTCAACATCAATCACGAAATTCGAGCCTTCAATTTCAACAGGTCTTCTTCTGCCTGATGCATCAGGCTCACCAAGCTTCATTTCCACGCATTCAATGCCGCATACTCTATTGTCTTCATCGCCTATGATTTTAACAGGGTTGTTGAGAAGCTTGAATTCTATACCCTCTTCAATGGCATGTTCTATTTCTTCTCTTCTTGCAGGAATCTCATCCATGGAACGGCGATATATGACATATACGTGTTCTGCTCCCATTCTCTTGGCGCATCTTGCTGCATCCATCGCAACATTACCACCGCCTACTACTGCTACATTCTTTGCTTTCTGAATAGGGGTATCGTATTCAGGCAGATATGCCTTCATAAGATTGATTCTTGTCAGATATTCATTTGCTGAGCATACTCCAAGCAGGTTTTCTCCCGGAATATTCATAAATGACGGAAGTCCTGCTCCTGTACCTATAAATACAGCTTCATAACCGTCTGCAAAGAGCTCATCGACATTCATAGACTGCCCTATAACTGCATTTTTGACCACTTTCACTCCCTTGTCCTCAAGCTTTGAAACTTCTTTTGCAACTATTGCTTTCGGAAGTCTGAATTCGGGAATACCATATGCCAGCACGCCGCCAGCCTTGTGCAGGCTCTCAAATACAGTCACATCATACCCCATGCCTATAAGGTCTCCTGCGCAGGCAAGTCCTGCGGGACCTGAACCGACTATTGCAACTTTGTGCCCGTTACATTCCTGTGGTTTGAACTTGTCACTACCGTTTGCATCATGCCAGTCAGCAACAAATCTTTCAAGTCTTCCTATTGCAACCGGTTCACCGAATACTCCCTGTACGCACTTTCCTTCGCACTGGTTTTCCTGAGGGCATACTCTGCCGCATATGGCAGGAAGTGAACTTGTCTGCGATATTATTTTATATGCTTCTTCAAATTCTCCTCTTGATACCGCATCTATAAATTCGGGTATATGAATTTTTACAGGGCAGCCTTTTGTGCAGGGCTTTTTGCGGCATTTGAGACATCTCATTGCCTCATTTATTGCCGTTTCCTCTGTATAACCTGTTGCAACCTCTTCAAAGTTCCTGTTTCTTATCATAGGATCCTGCTGAGGCATAGGATTTTTTGTTTTTTCTAAATTAATCATTGTAACGAACACCTCCTGTCAGACGGCAGATGTGGTTTCTCTCTTCTGCTTCTGCTTCTCTGTAAAACCCGTTTCTCATAATAAGGTCATCCCAGTCAACCTTACTTCCATCAAACTCAGGGCCATCAACACATACGAACTTACTTTCACCGCCTATTATGACACGGCATCCTCCACACATACCTGTACCGTCTATCATATATGCAGTAAGAGATGCTACTGATTTGATACCTGCTTCCTGTGCAATTACACATACCAGTTTCATCATTATCGGAGGTCCTACAGCTATGATTTCATCATATTCATTACCCTCTGCAAGGAGCTGTTTCAGCTTGTCTGTGGTGAATGCTTTTTCTTTGTATGAGCCGTCATCTGTCACTATATAAAGGTTCTCTGATATTTTATCGAACTCTTTCTCAAGAATGACAAAATCCTTATTTTTGAATCCCGCTATAGTATCAACCTTGATACCTTCTGTATGAAGACCTTTTACAATCCCGAATGCAAGGGCATTGCCTGTACCTCCACCTACAACGCAGACTCTTTTGAGTCCTTCCATCTCTGTTGGCCTGCCGAGAGGTCCTGCCACATCGCACAGACAATTGCCTTTTTCAAGCTGATCAAGGAGCATGGTTGTCCTGCCTACAGCAGCATATATGATTTCAACTGTGCCTTTATCTCTATTGTAACCTGCCATTGTAAGTGGTATTCTCTCACCCAGCTCATCAGTCCTGAGAATTATAAACTGACCTGGCAGAGCTTTTCTTGCAACCAGAGGTGCTTCTATCTCCAGCCACGTCATATTATCATTTAATTTTCTTTTTCCTACTATTTCATACATGACTATACTTCCTCCTCCGGATCAAAACTGCGTTTCTGGTTAACCAGATCATCATATTTTTGTGCTGCAATCTTTTCTGCTTTTGTGAAGAGTTTTTCAGCTCTCTTTGGTGCTTTGAGCATAAGCGAATTGTACCTTACTTCGCCCATAATAAAGTCTCTGTATTTTTCAGTCGGCTTAGGATTGTCTATTGAAAGCGGATTCACTCCTGCTTCACGCTTTCGAGGATCGTATCTGAGCAGGTTCCAGTATCCTGATCTGACTGCTTTTTTCATCTCAAGCATAGCTTTGTCCATACCGGCTTTAAGCCCATGATTGATACATGGTGCATATGCTATGATAAGTGATGGTCCGTCATAATTTTCGGCTTCTTTAATGGCAGTAAGTGCCTGTGCCGGATTTGCCCCCATAGCAATCTGTGCAACATACACATAGCCATATGACATTGCTTCCTGTGCGAGGTCTTTTTTCTTGACACTCTTGCCGTTTGAAGCGAACTGTGCCACTGCACCTATAGGTGTGGATTTTGAGGCCTGCCCGCCTGTATTTGAATAAACTTCTGTATCAAATACAAGGATATTCACGTTTTCACCTGTAGCAAGCACATGGTCAAGACCTCCATAACCTATATCATATGCCCATCCGTCACCACCTAATATCCACATTGACGGTTTAATAAGCATATCCTGGTTTTCAACCACATAGATTGCTGATTTGTTACTGCTCTGTTCGCACAGCTTTACAAGCTTTTGTCCATATTCTTCTGCTTTTTTTGCATTATTCATATTGTCAAGCCATGCCCTTGCCGCTTCTTCAAATACAGGGTTTGCTGCCAGCTTTTCAACCTCAGCTTTGAGTTCGTTCCTTCTTACTTTTACGGAAACAGCCATACCAAAGCCAAATTCCGCATTGTCTTCAAACAGCGAATTTGCCCATGCAGGTCCTCTGCCCTGTGCATTGACCGTATACGGCGTGCTTGGTGCTGAACATCCCCATATTGACGAGCAGCCCGTAGCGTTTGCAACATACATCCGGTCGCCAAAAAGCTGTGTCACAAGTTTTGCATATGGCGTTTCTCCACATCCCGGGCAAGCTCCGGAAAACTCAAGCAAAGGCTGTTTAAACTGCGAGCCTTTCACAGTACTGTCATCGTAAGGTGCGCTTTCGTAATCGGCATGCTCAAATACATAATCAAACAGTTTCTGCTGTTTTGGTGCGATTTCATCTGCAGGCACCATTTCAAGCGCCTTGTTTCTTGCCGGGCATACATTGGCACATGAGCCGCATCCTGTGCAGTCCATAGCTGACACGGCAACGACAAATTTAAGATTGCTGTCACCTCTTAATTTAACAGCCTCATCGCATTCACATTCAGGTTTTAACACGAATGGTCTTATTGCCGCATGTGGGCATACATATGAACACCAGTTGCATTGCATGCATTTGGTGCTGTCCCATTTTGGAACAACATATGCGATCCCGCGTTTTTCGTATGCCGCAGTCCCCGATGGCACAGATCCGTCTGCTGATGAGAGAAATTTTGATACAGGAATACTGTCGCCATTCATCGCATTTGTAGGGATTAATATATTTTCAATGTAATCCGTAAGAATCTTGTTCCTGCCCCTGATTTTATGTTTTTTACTATTATCAGAAGCATTTTTCCATTCTTCAGGCACGTCTACTCTGACTACACTTGAAATGCCTGCATCGACAGCATTGCAATTCATTTTTACGACATTTTCACCTTTGTTGCCATATGTTTTTTTGATTGCGTCTTTCATATATACAGCGGCCTTGTCAATGGGAATTATATCAGCAAGCTTAAAGAATGCAGCCTGCAAAACCGTATTGGTTCTGCCTCCCAGCCCAAGTTCTCTTGCGATGGTAACAGCATCGCAGGTATAAAACTGTATATTATTTGACGCTATATATTTTTTCACGTGGGCAGGCAGATGCTCCTCAAGCTCAGCTAAATTCCAGCTGCAGTTAAGCAGAAATATGCCGCCTTTCTTAACATCTTCGACCATATTGTATTTACTAAGATACGAAGGATTGTGACATGCAACAAAGTCTGCCTGTTTGACATAGTACGTGGATTTGATGGGCTCGTCTCCAAATCTAAGGTGTGATATAGTGATTCCTCCTGATTTTTTGGAGTCATACTGGAAGTAAGCCTGTACTTTTTTATCTGTATTATCTCCTATAATCTTGACGCTGTTTTTGTTGGCACCAACCGTACCGTCTGCACCAAGCCCCCAGAATTTGCATGATACTGTCCCTGTTGCTGCAGTATCAGGGTTTGAATCCGCCCTGATTGACAGGTTTGTAACATCATCGTCTATTGAAACCGTAAATCTCTCTTTTGGTTCCTTTGATGCCAGATTGTCAAACACCGCAACTATGTCTCCCGGCTGTGTATCTTTTGAGCCAAGTCCGTACCTTCCCCCTATAACCTTTATGTTCATATCAGACAGCGCAAGAGCAACATCAAGATACAGAGGCTCGCCTATTGATCCCGGTTCCTTGCATCTGTCAAGCACCGCAATTCTTTTAACTGACTGCGGGATAGCTTTTTTGAGGTGTTCCACGCTGAAAGGCCTGTAAAGTCTGACTTTGATAAGTCCTGTTTTTTTACCTGCTGCATTCAGATAATCAATTACTTCTTCTATGGTATCGCACACAGAACCCATGGCAACCACAACATCTGTGGCATCAGGTGCTCCATAATAGTTAAATAATGCATAGTCTGTACCGATACGTCTGTTCACTTCGTCCATATATCCCGCAACCGTTTCTACTGTGTCATCGTAAAACCTGTTGCAGCTTTCTCTATGCTGAAAAAACACTTCAGGTGACTCCGATGAGCCCATATTATGCGGATGCATAGGGTGGCTCACACGTTTTCTGAAATCTCTGATTGCATCCCAATCCGTCATTTCCTTCAGCTCTTCATAATCCCATGTCTCTATTTTTTGATATTCATGACTTGTTCTGAATCCATCGAAAAAATGCATCATCGGTACTTTGCCCGCTATTGCAGAAAGATGAGCTACTGCAGCAAGATCCATGCATTCCTGTACACTGTTTGAGCAAAGCATTGCAAAACCTGTCTGTCTGCAGCTCATTACATCAGAATGATCTCCGAATATAGACAGTGCATGTGTAGTAAGTGCTCTCGCTGCAACATGTAATACTGCCGGTGTCTGCTCGCCTGCCAGTTTGTACATATTCGGAATCATCAGCAAAAGCCCCTGCGATGCTGTAAATGTGCTGGTCAGAGCGCCTGCCGCAACAGACCCGTGCACTGCCCCTGCAGCGCCACCTTCAGACTGCATTTCAACTACATGAACTTCCTGTCCGAATATGTTCTTTCTTTTTTCGGTCGCCCACTGGTCAATATTTTCGGCCATTGTTGATGATGGTGTAATAGGATAAATCGCTGCAACCTCTGAAAAAGCATAAGCCACATGAGCTGTTGCAGTATTTCCATCCATTGTTTTTAACTTTCTCATGTTACCTGTCCTCCTTCATTTTGAGTGCTTTTTTTTGCAGATAGTTGTATTCGGGAACATCCATACGCTTGATTGCATTTCGTGAGCACATATATGTGCACACATCACAGTTTTCGCATATGTTACCATTTACTATGGCATGAGAATCCACTATCTGTATAGCTCCGTTAGGACAGTTGTTAACACAGTCTGTACAATCAATACATCCACTGTAGCAAAGGTCATATCTGTCATCTATAGGTGCTTTTGATGAGCAGGCAACAAGCTTGCTTCCCACATAAGGAACTTCAATTATGAGGTTTTTAGGACATGCGTGAACACAATCAAGGCAACCTACGCATTTGTCAAAATCAACTACAGCTGTACCATTCACAATATGTATCGCATCATACCTGCAGACTTTAGTGCAGTTTCCAAGTCCTGTACACCCTTCACTGCATATATTCATAAGAGCTGCATTAAGCTTTGCAGCATGAGCACAATCTTCTAATCCCAGTGCTCTGAATTTATCATTGGCTTTCTTGCCACCGTTGCATTTTACAAATGCTACCGTTTCTTTCATCTTCGTAAGGTCATGAGCCTCATCCTTTATTATTTTTTTCTTGCATTTGACTGTACAAGCAATGCACCCTGCACATTTGTCATAATCTATAGCAGCACAGTTGTTTACCATTGTAATTGCCTTTTCGGGACATGTATCTGCGCACTCGCCGCAGCCTATACAACCTGATCCGCATATCTTCCTTGTGTTCACCTCACCAAGCTGTGATGCGCAGGGTATGAATGTGCTCGCATCAGGCGGTACCATCTGTATCAGCTTTTGCGGACAAACATTCTGACATGCTTTGCATCCGTTACATTTTGCTCTATCTACGGTTACTTTCCCATCTTTAATGGTTATAGCGCCCGCATCGCATACATCGGCACAGGAACCAAGCCCCACACAGCCGAATTTACATTCATCTTCATTAAATCCAAGTCTCACAAACTCAGCACAGCTGTCTGTGCCTGCATTGCGGCTCTGACCCGCCGCATTTCCATTGCAG
>CAZDQV010000081.1:0-9413 GCA_964507795.1 uncultured Oscillospiraceae bacterium
CTGATAAAACAGGAATAAAAACAATTGAACTTCCAAAAGGAGATAAGCATGGCTGCTGTGGCTTTGGCGGTCAAGGCTCTATGGTACTCCCTGCATTCACAGAGTATGTGACCAAACAGCGGATAGAGCTGTCAGATAACCCCTACCTTGTTTATTGCTCTAATTGCCGTGATATTTTCAAGGACAGCGGCAAACCTGCAATCCACATACTTGATGCGTTATTTGATATCGATCCCGAAAACACAGCCGTGCAGCCTGACGTAACAAAACGCAGGACAAACCGCATTCTTTTGAAAGAACAACTTCTAAAAGATTTATGGGGAAAAGAAATGGAAAACAAACCTGAAAAAAACGCATACACCCTCGTAATCACCGACGAGAAAATCGCTGCCAAAATCAACAGGCTCAAAATTCTCGAAGATGATATATGTAGTGTAATCGCACATGCCGAAGAGACTGGGAGGCGAACTCTCAGTCCGGAAACCGGACATTACAAAGCATATAACGAAATCGGAGCAATAACTGTCTGGGTTGAATACTCAAACGGCAGTATTGATAATGAACGCATAATTCATAATGTGTATTCTCACAGGATGCAAATTCAATTGGAGGCAGTATTCAATGGAAGAAAAATTGATGTGTGATAAATGCAATGTGCAGATGGAGCTTATAGAAGTCCAATTCAAATATTTGAGCCGCAGTTTCCGCTACAAAGTCCCTCGCTGTCCCGAATGTGGTCAGGTATCCTTGCCAGAGGAACTCGTAACAGGAAGAATGAGCGAAGTGGAATCCATGATAGAAGAAAAATAAGGCGGCAGACATGAAACATTTATTTTTACAGGCTCCTATTCAGGCAGGCAAATCAACCCTGCTGCAGGATGCTCTAAATCCATACAAAAGATATATCGGAGGATTTATATCCCAACGTCTGAAGGATAAAAATGGCAACACATTGGGATTCAGGCTTGCTGATTATGCAAAATCTCCACCTCTAACAGCTATATTCGATGAGGATCTTACAAACATATTCATGAAAAGAACACCTGGCGGAGCTTCTTTTGAAATGTCAATATTTGAAGAAGCTGCAATCAACATTATCGAAAAGGCCAAAGCAGAAAAAAAAATCATATTACTTGATGAAATCGGAGGTGGTGAACTCAAATCGCCTTTGTTCAGCAATTACCTCGATACACTGCTTCGTGGCAATATTCCATGTATAGGCGTCCTCAAAATGTCTTATGCTGCAGCAAATACCGGACATAGCATAGGAGTAAATCTCAAAGGCAAAAGTTCTGAATTTCATGATAAGATGCCAGAATACATGGCTGAGATTCTGAATTACAGCAGAGAGTCCTATAATATACAAAAGAAATATATACAAGATTTTATTGAGGAAAAACTATGTGGGAATTCTACGACAGATTAATTGAAGGTATTGACAGCAGTATCACTACAGACAGAGTCGCTGCAGGCAGCAGCTGGGCTGTAGTTACTGCAGGAAAATATTGCGGCGTTGCTGCAAATATAGAGGCCGGAGGTAATATTATCTCCAGTTTTTCACATCTTAATGGTCGTTCTCTCAAAGATATTGCCGCACTCAGCAAGTCCTGGGACTTCAAAGAAGCAGGAATAGGAGTTGCTGCCATTAACGCTTATTACAACAGCATGGGGCTTCTTGAGGGCAAAACTCTTGCCGCAAACAATACTTTCGATGCATATGAAGAAATTACTGCCGGCAAAAAAGTCGGCATGATAGGGCACTTCATGCATCTTGAGGGGATTCTCACAAAAGCAGATGTATATGTAATAGAAAAACGCCCTGCAAAAAACGAGTATCCTGAAGCAGCATGCGAATACCTGCTGCCTGAAATGGATTTCGTATTTATCACAGGCTCTGCTATTGTAAACAAGACCATGCCACGACTTCTTGAGCTTAGTAAAAACGCGCATACAACCGTTGTCGGACCAAGCAGCACCATGTGCGATATTCTGTTTGATTATGGTGCCGATGAAGTGTCCGGTCTTGTGATAACAGACCAGCCAAAAGCAATTCATACTGCCATATTCAATGAGCATAAGAATATATTCAAATGCGGCAATAAGCTGAGGCTGATCAAATGATACAAACTATGCTTCAACTACTCTCACTTCCCCATTTGCCGGTTTTATCCATTCATCGTCAACATTTTTACCCTTTAAATTATTTTCAATACATCGTATAACACCGCTGTGTGCAACTATGAAAATATCTTTACTGTCATCTTTTTTCAGAATGTTAATAAGCGATTCAATCACACGATATTGCAAATCATAGAAATTTTCAGCTTTGTTGCCCGTTTTAAAAGAAAAAATATTTCGTCCTCTTTTTTCATACAGTTCCGGGAATTCGCATTTAATTTCTTCTATATATCTGCCGTCCCAGCTGCCAAGATTCATTTCTCTGAAGCCTCTAACCTCTATGACATTGCTGCAGATAATCTGTGCAGTCTGTTTTGCCCTCGCAAGATCACTTGAATAAATCCTCGTTATATCTGCAGGCAATATATCTTTGGTTTTTGCCGCCTGTGTTTTCCCTTTTTCGCTCAGCGGCACATCAGTCTGTCCCAAAAATATTTTGTCTTTGTGTTGCTGTGGCTGCCCGTGCCTTATAAGGTAAAAGGTTCTGCCTGATACAAGGTCAGCAAGGGATTCAGATTTCATGCCGCGCTCATGAAAGGCTTTGAGTTTTTCATAGGCTACTGGAGTGTCCATGTCCAAAACAGTACTTTCTCTACCTGTTTCAACTCTTATCATAATATCATCGTATTTATCGGTAATACCTTTGAGCCCATCAGTGCCATCATGGCTTAAGATTTCGTCTCTGTAGTTTATGGGGATATATAGAGGATGCCCTTTTTTGCCTCTATAACACGGAACTACAAATGAGCTGTCATCTTTAATTTCGCTGACCATTGCATCTATTGTTTCTTTTTCGAGCAATGGTACATCAACCGGTATAAGAAAAAACCCTCTCCAGTCTGTGCCTGTTTTTTTAACCCCCGCCTGTATTGATGTAAACATGCCTTTTGAGAAGTTCTCATTATAGCTTTCAGTCACATCAAGTCCTGCTATAAGGGACTGCAGGGTTTCTCTGCTATATCCACTTACAACAACTATATCTTTAATGCCTGCATCATAAAATGAGGCGATAAGCCTTGATATGACCGTCTTATCGCCTATCTGCAATCCGGGTTTGAAAGCGCCCATCCTTGATGAATATCCTGCTGCAAGAATAACAGCACCTATCCGTCTATTTTCCATATCCTGCTCTGACATTGATCATTTCTCCTGCAATGCTTATTGCTATTTCCTCCGGAGTTTCAGCATGAATCTCAATTCCTATCGGCGAGTATATCTTTTCAAATTCACTTTCATCGAAGCCTTCCTGTTTGAGTGCTTCATAAAGAACCTTGTTTTTGTTTCTGGAGCCGATCATTCCAAGATAAGCACAAGGAAGTCTCAAGGCATCCCTTAAAACATCAAGGTCTCCCATATGACCTCTTGTAACGATCACTATATAACTGTTCTCATCGATTTCAAGGCCTTCAAAGGAGTTCTTGAAAGAATCAATAGTCTTTACCTCATATGCGTCAGGAAAACGTTCTCTGTTTGAATACTCTTCACGATCATCTATTACAACTGTTCTGAAATTGACATATCTCAAAAGTTTTTCGGCCTCAAGAGAAACATGTCCGGCACCAAATATATATGCTGTAGTAACCTGCTCAAATTCCTCTTCAAACTCTTCAGGATGCGCAGCATCTATATATTGTATCAGCACATCAGCATCGCCTCCACATGCCATGCCTATCCCTTCTTCGGAAGTGTCAAGCCTGAAATGAAATATCCTGTTTTTTTCTTTTGTCTTAAACACTTCTGCCGCAAGTTTTTCTGTTTCGGCTTCTATCTTGCCTCCACCTACGCTGCCTATTGTTTGCCCGTTTTCTTTAACGAGCATGCATGCGCCTTTTTTTCTTGGTGTCGAACCTTCTGAATTTATTATCTTGCACATCACAAAGCTTTCACCCTGCTCCAGCATGTCTCTGCCATGATATATTACCTTTTGTGACATAATTCCCTCCTGTTTTTTACTCTGTCTATCCTCTTCAAAACACTTCCACAGAAGCAGTCATCTGTAATCCATCTGGATATATCTCCTGTCCGGTACCGTATGAAGGGCATCGCTCGCCTTGTAAGCGTCGTAAATACTATTTCTCCATATTGTCCCTCTGAAACAGCTTTGCCTGTTTTGGGATCAATTATTTCAATATATATGTCATTTTCTCTGATATGATACCCTGCTCCCCGGCCACATGATACAGCACATCCAAGTCCCATTTCTGTCATGCCATAATGTTCAAAAATCAGGCTGCCCCAGTTTTGAGTGATTTTTTCTCTTGCATTCTCCGATACATATTCAGACGAAAGCAATACTTTATCCGCCCTTATATCAGGTCTTACTCCTGAAAGCTGTATCACATATTCAGGTGCCCCTATAACGCAATCAACATGTCCCTGCGGTTCAAAGGCTGTTTCAACGCCTATCCTGTTGAGAGCCGTTTTGAGAAGCAACCCTATAGATCCTTCTGATGTATGGGGAAACAGTATCAGTGCTTTGTCTCCCCGATTCACCATGAACCTCATACCATTTGCAAAATAGTCAACAGTCAGCTCCTGATCCTCCGCTGTAAAATATATGCGTTTGGGTTTGCCTGTCGTACCGCTTGTTTGAAGGGTTACAATCCTTGAAACATCCGATGCTTTGACACAGACCATATCCTCGCCGAAAGCTTTGAGGTCCTCAGGAGTAGTGAAAGGCAGGCTTTCAAAATCATCTGTATCGCACGAATCGTACAATCTACTGTAAAAGCGGCTGTTTTGCATCGCATACTCTACAGTTGCTCGAATTTTTTCCCTATGATACTTTTCTATCGCATCTCTTGAACTCATGTCAAGATTGTGCTTGCCGGCTATCCATAAATCCAGCCACTTCATGTACATTTATCTAATACTCCAGCTCAAGCACTTCAAATACATACTTAAGTGTTTCCTCAACTATAACGGGGCATTTTTCAACTTTGTTGATAGGCTGCCCCTCCATAAGAACGCTACAGTTCTTATCGCCGAAAGCATCCTCAAACCATCCTTCAAGATCTGCCGCGTTTTCGGGAGCAGTCTTCGGGTCTGCAAGATGAAGAAGGCATTGAGCTGCAGTAAGCACACCACATGTTTTGTCACAATCTATATCGCCACACAGCGCTGATATGGCTTCTACAAGATCTTCGTTCTGTTTGCCAAGTGTCCGAAGTCCCATTTCCATAACCATCTGACTGCAACAATAACCCTGCAGTTTCATTTCAAATAATTCTTCTTTCATTATCTTTACCTCTTTACTGCTACAAGCATAAAATATCCTGTATTTTTTTTGTCTTTTACATTGCATATAATGCTGTCTTCTTTGCCATCAAGAATGGTTTCTGCCATGTATTGCGTCAGATCATCTGTCCTGTCTTCAAAGTGGGTTATAGCGAAGCCCAGATTTTCAAGCTGATCTCCGAGAGGTCCTATTATGAATTTACCGTCATGCCTGAAATCAACAGCTTTTGCGCTTCTGTCCTCGCAGTCTTTTTCTTTGCGCTTTTTCGTAGCCTGCCTGTCAGCTTCTATTCTGACAGCTTTTATGAAATTACGCTCCGGATTTATGTGAAACAAATCACTCAGCACAAGCCTGCCGCCTTTTTTGAGCACACAATATGCCTCATGTAGTGCTTCATCCGGCATGTTTATCAGAGACAATACACATTCCATAAATACTCCGTCAAAAGTCTTTGATGAGAAATCGTCAAGAAATTCACCATCCCCAAGCCTGATATCAAGATCCTGATTTGCATGGCTGCCTTCTTCTATAAATCTCAGATTCATATCCACACCGACACAATCAAGTCCGTATTCGTCTGTAAGGAATCTCATGGTTTCTCCACGCCCACAGCCTACGTCAAGGATTTTATCACCTTTTTTGAATCCTGCTGCATCAGCACCGCTTGCAGTTATATCAAAATTTCCCGGTCTAAGCATAAGTCTCTCCTTTTAGTTCCTGTATATACTGTTGTATGCACAAAACGGTACTAGCCTGTCATCGTCTGTGAGCTGCACCACTCTGCATCTTTTCAGTCTCTCTGCGTCAAGATTTGAAAGGTCCATAAATGCCATACCCGATACTGTGAACATGTTTGATTTATAATATGTCAGGAATTCATCAAGGTCTACAGGCTCATCACTGCAGCAACAGCATGAAGTCTCCTCTACCGGCTCGCAACAGCAGGATGTTTCCTCTGCTGGCTGCTCACAGCAACAACAATCATCAGTCTCTTCATATACAGGCAAGTCCCATTTGTTAAGTACAAAATCTCTGTCTTTTTTGATTATTTCAAGAGGGTCAAGGCTGTCACAGCAGCTTACTCCTGTTTTTTTGGTCTGTTCTGTTATGAGGGATTTGATGCTGCCGTCTTTTTCTCTAAGGTATGTTCCATAGAAGCAGCAAAGCGTATGGCCTGTCGTTATAGGGCACAGGTCACTGTAATGGAACAGACCGTCTGTCTGCTCCTCTATAGCATGCATGCAGTCAAACATTGTAACTCTGTTTTCGTAATCCCTGTCAGGTACTCTGCCAAAAAAGCTGACCGGCTGAAAATGTATGCCTTTGACAACATCTCTGTTTTCTATGAGGAAACGCATCATCTCGCCTATATTATCAAGGTTGACGTTTTTGACTACTGTAGGAACAAGTGTAACGGGAAGTCCCTCTTTCCTGCAATTATCAATCGCGGCAAGTTTAGTCTCAAGCAACGGTTCATTTCTCATCTGCATATAGATTTCATTGGTAGTACCATCAAATTGCAAATATATCACAGATGCTCCTGCATCTTTTAATTTCTTTGCATATCCTGGTTCCTCTGCTATTCTCCTGCCGTTTGTGTTTATCTGTATATATTCAAATCCCTTGTCTCTGCCCATTTTGATTATTTCAGGCAGATCATCTCTGACTGTAGGTTCGCCGCCTGAAAGCTGTATGTTGAATTCTCTTTCCTCGCCAAGTTCCAGCAGCAAATCGTATTTTCTCTCGATTTCAGATATAGGCATATCATTCCCTGAATCCTCCGCCTTTGCAAAGCAATATGGGCAGTGCTGATTGCATCTGTCAGTAACATCTATAAGGACGCAGCAGGCTGTCTGCAAATGGTTTTCACATGTACCACAATGAAGTGGACATTCTCCCTCTCTGCCTGATGTAATATTTACCTTGGGCGGGATATTTACAACAGGGTGGCTTGTCCATTTGACATAATCCTGAGGATTTGAAGATATAAGGCTTGAGTATTCGCCATGCTCCGGGCATTGTTTTTTAATAACAACTTTGTTGTTTTCCAAAGCATATACTGCCGGAACCGGTTTGTGGCATTCAGGACATATACTTTGCGTTTTAGACAGAACTATCATCTTTCCCTCCATGCTTCTTAATTCTCTTTGCTTAATTATATCATTTCTCTTCTGTCGTGAAAACAAGAAAAAAGATTAAAAATCCACTACTTCAAACAAGTCTTCATATTTGCTGTGAAGATAATATTTCTCTCCTTTTTCACTGCCCTTTGGTTTGGGTTTTGCAAGCAGCACTACACTCCTCCCTGTGCTTCTGTTCTCAATTGTGAATTTCATTTCATCGCTGTCATATATCCAAGTGCTATACCACCGCACACATGTCCGTGATATTCAATGCATCTGTTCCATAAATCAGTATTCATATAAACCTCGCTAAAAAACAGGGTCTACAGCAAGTGTAAACCCTGTTTATATAAATCGAATCCTATTTAACAACTACTTTTTTGGCTGTAGTGTATTTACCATAAACTTTCTTTCCATCTACTTTATCATAAGCAGCAACTTTTACATAGTAAGTGCCTTTTTTGAGCTTCAATGTGTATGAAGTCTTAGTTGTAAGTTTATAGTGGTTTGTGCCTTTTTTGAAGTTCTTATTCTTTGAGTAAAGAACCTTGTATCCGGCTGCTCCTGCAGTCTTTTTGTATTTAACTACGGCTTTGCTCTTTGAACCTTTAACGCTCAGGCTCTTAACTTTTAATGCTTTTGCAGCTGCTGTGTCCATAGCAGTCTGGTCAACAATTACTGCTACGCCTGTGATACCCTGAGCAATCCTCTTGCCTGCTGTATCTGTTGCATTAGTTGAGCCTGCAATCACATTATAGCTTGTGCCTGTGTCAGCAGTTGCTTCCATGTACTGTGCAATTGTCTGATTCTCTGCAACTGTACCTTTAGCTGAAGTTACGGAAATTGCAAGAGGCTGTTCTGTTTCTGCGCCTGTGAATCCTTCAGTTGCTGCACCTGTTGTTTCTTTATATACATAAGCAGGGCCGTCAAGATATCCTTTATATTCACATTTTTTGTATACTGCAGCCGAACCGTCATCTGAAGTTTCTGTTGCATATAAAGCTGTAACAAATTCTTTGCTGATGCCTGCATCGCCAAGAAGTGTTTCCATCGTAATATACTCTTTTGATGTTATGGCACTTACGCCACCTTTAAGATAGAATCCACCGATGGATCCTTTTGTTGCAAGTTTAGCAAATGCGTCTGCTGAATATTCTTTTATAGGGTCGCCAAGAGTTACATTTCCTTCAGCATCTGCAGTTGCACTGTATACGGTGAATGCCGCTTTCTCGACTGCAGTTGTTGCTTCATCTGCATTTGCAGTCACTGTCATGCCAGCGAATACTGTCATAATCATTGCAAATGAAACGAATAATGATAATAATTTTTTCTTCATGATTTCCTCCTTGTTAATTTCAAAATACAGTTATAAACTATGTTACATCCTTTTGTGCTATTTTTGTGTTGTTCAAACAACACTTTTTGATTAAAAGCAACTTAATCGCAAGGCAATCGCAAAAACACAGCTCTGCCAAAAGCCTCGTCTTGTTCAAATCCAAGCTTAATCCCGTCATGCCTTGGCATCCCCATTGCTTCCTCCTGCGTCAGTTCTCTAAACATCATCCCTATCGCCTCCATACCGTACTGATTATTTCGCGTCAAGTATCCCATTACATGGCTACCGCTGTCTTCGCTTTTTTTCCTTTCCAGATAAAGTTGGTCTTGATTAGCTGCCAGTATAGATTTAAAATGATGGTAACAGGGCTTTTTTATCCCGCTGGTGATGGCAAACTCGCAGGCAGCTTCCAAACGAGTTTCAGAATATTTGCTGCTCAGACGCAAGATTGACAACGCGGGATTAAATCCCTGTTCCTTAATCGCAAAGGCCTCGTCTACTGTTGCCTCAAGTACACCAATATTTGCGAAAAAGGTGT
>CAZDQV010000082.1:0-9226 GCA_964507795.1 uncultured Oscillospiraceae bacterium
AAAAAACGATGACACAGATTATCAACTGAACAAAGCATTGGAGATTTTAAAACAGGATTGATAGTTGTTGACTTGCATAATCTGCAATGATATAATCATACTGTAAAGCATGAAAGTGAAATGTGAAAGGAGTCTGCCATGTCATATGAATCAAAATTCAAAAGAGAAGATATCGATGAGCTTTTTGCTGCAATCTTACTTCTTGAAAACGAAGAGGACTGCTATAGATTTTTTGAAGATATCTGCACTATTAACGAAATCCATGCTATAGCCCAGAGATTGCAGGTTGCAAAGCTGCTTTCCCAAAAGAAAACTTATGCTGAGATTGAAGAGAAGACCAAGGCTTCTACAGCTACAATCAGCAGAATCAACAAATGTCTTTTGTATGGTGCGGACGGATACAAATATGTCTTAGACAGACTTAAAGATAAATAGGCGATATTAATACAGGACGCCATAATATAAATGGCGTTTTTTGGTGCAAATATGAAAATATACTGGACAAAACAAACATCAGACAGTAAAGTTCTGGCAGCCAGGGCTCTTGAGCTTTATTGCGGGGTTTCAGATTCTCTTTGCCATGATGGTAAGGGCAGGCCTTTTTTTCAAAACAGTAGTGTCAATATATCTATATCACATAGCAGTGATATATGGCTTTGTGTGCTTTGCAAAAGCAAAGCAGGTATAGATATTGAGCGTATAGCAGATAGAGAATATCTCAGGATAGCAGACAGATTTTTTGCTCCGGCAGAGCAGCAGTTTGTGAGGAATGCTGGGATGGACGGTTTTTTCAAGCTATGGGTAAGAAAAGAGGCATATGTTAAATATTTGGGTCAAGGTATATCTTACGGCCTTGGTAATTTCAGCCTTTCAGATGGAATAACATTGAAGGATGAATATGAAGGTGTGCTTTTTAGAGAAATAGATTTTGGAAATGATTTCAGATGTGCAATTTGCACAGCAAAGGAGGATTTTTTTTGGAAGGAAGTAAAAACAGAAGAAATGCATATATAGCAGCAGTAGGATTTTCAATTGCTGTAGGTTTTTCGTTTTTGGGCATCAAAACATGCACACCGTTTGCAGATACATTGACGATACTTACACACAGATACAATTGGGCTTTTATCTCAGTGATTTTATTTATACTCTATGACAGAATCAGAGGAAATCGCATAGAGTTAAAAGGCAAACCTAAACACAACCTGTTTTTTACAGCTCTTTTTTATATTCTATTTATGGCTATTCAGACATTCGGACTGAAATTTGCAACATCCGTTGAGAGCGCAATACTGTTTGCAATAGTGCCGATAATAGTCAAGATAATTGCAAGTATATTTTTAGGTGAGAAATCCGGTATGGTTCAGACGGCGTTTGTTGTTTTATCTGTAGCCGCAGTAGTGTTTATGATAATTATGGGTGCAACTGATATTCATGTTAACATATGGGCCATGCTTATACTTTCTGTTTCAAGTATTTGTATGGCGCTCAGCAATGTGTTTATGAGATATGTAAGGATGCAGTACAGACCTGTCGAAATAACTGCGATGATTTCTTTTATGGGCTTTGTTGCATTTAACGCTGCATATATAGTAAGAGGTGTATCGCAGGGAACACTTGATCAGTACTTTTCACTTGTTACCAATGTTAAATTTGAGTTTGCCGTATTTTATCTGGGAACAGCATGCATACTGCTTTCATCTCAGCTGATGGCATATGCACTTCGATATCTTGAAGCGATTAAAGGTACTATATTCGGCAATGTTTCAACTGCAATATCAATAATAGCCGGGGTTGTTGTTCTTGGAGAGCCCCTCAAAGCGTACCATATTATATGTGCGATACTGATAATAATCGGTGTTTTGGGTATCAGTCTGTATCCGGACAGCAAAGATGCACGAATAAAATAAGTATAAGCATAATTTGGAACAATATTATTGATATAAAGTTTTGTAGTGTATAATAATAAAAAATGACATACAGGAGGGACAGGACAATGGTGCAATTAATGATAGGTCACAAGGGAAGCGGCAAGACAAAGCATATGATAGAGCTTGCTAATAATTCTGTTGATACGGCCAGTGGAAACATTGTTTTTATAACCAAAAATCAAAGACTTATGTATGATCTTAAGCATGAGATGAGAGTAGTATGTATGGAGGATTTCCCTCATATCACTAACAGCGATGAATATATAGGTTTTATTTATGGAGTAATAAGCGGAGATCATGATCTTGAAACAATCTTCATAGACGGTATTATGAAGCATGCTGATTTTTCAATAGGAGATCTTCCTGAATATATAGACAGGCTCAAAAAAATATCAGCTCTTTATGATGTTAATTTTGTAGTGAGTCTGAGTGCAGACAAAGAAGAAATGACAGACGTTGATTTCAGCGGATGCGAGATATTGAATTAACATTAGATAGGCGATGGTGACATCGCCTATAGTTTTGATTGGGAGTAATTTGTTTATGAAAAAAGTATATGGTTGTATATTTCTTACGGGATTTCTGTTTGCAACAATGGAAGTCTCTCTTAAAGTTGCCGGAACAGGGATGGATTCATTTCAGCTTACATTCCTGAGGTTTTTTATAGGTGGTCTTATAATTCTGCCTTTTGCTATAATTGAAATGAAAAAAAACAAAGTCAGAATCAATCTTAAAGATATAGGCTTTCTGACAATAGTAGGCATTACAGGCATTCCTCTTTCTATGCTTTTTTTCCAGCTTGGTGTTATGGAGTGCAATGCCTCTACAGCTTCGGTACTGATATGCATCAACCCTCTGTTTACCATGGTTTTTGCACATTTCATTCTTGATGAAAGAATGACCGGAGGCAAGATGATAGTGCTTGCCCTCGGTCTTGCAGGTATAGTGTTTATGATAAGGCCATGGGACCTGCAGGAGGGAAACAGCGTGATTGGAATAATATATATGCTGCTTGCGTCGGTATTTTTCGGACTTTATACCTGCATAGGTAAAATCAGTACCGCCAAGGTGGGCACATTTGCACAGACGAGCTTTTCATTCATACTCGGCTCCCTTGTACTGCTCATAGTGATTCTGTTTATGGGAAAACCTGTTACGACAGGGGTTGCTGCAAACTGGCTTGAGGTTATGTATATAAGTGTGTTTGTTACAGGTCTTGGATATTTATCATACTTTACAGCCATCAAGCTGTCAGATGCGGTTACAGGCTCTATAGCCTTCTTCATAAAGCCTGCGATAGCACCAGTGATTGCAGTAATTGTGCTTCATGATGCAATACTCTGGAACACAATTGTAGGCATAATCCTGATACTGGGTGCGTCATATCTGAATATACATTTGCAAAGAAAAGCTTTCAAAGCAAAGGAGATTACAGATGGAGATAACTGATATTGTAGATGCAGTGTATGAGCACGAACCGGGAATAATCGGGACGCACAGAGACTTTTCTGTTGTAATACCATTGATTGATATAGAAGGCAAGCCACATATACTCTATGAGGTTCGCTCATCTGAAATAAAGAGGCAGCCTGGTGAAATATGCTTCCCGGGTGGTGAAAAAGAACAGGGAGAAACAGATCTTGAATGTGCTCTCAGAGAAACATCAGAGGAGCTTTGCATTGATCAAAGAGATATATCAGTGATAGGAGAGGCAGGAACACTATTTACCTTTAACAGATATGCTATAAAAGTATATGTTGTGCAGATAGACAGCAAGGCTATAGCTGCTGCATCTCCAAGCGACAGCGAGGTCAGTGAACTTTTTACAGTGCCTCTTGAATTTATTCTGAACAATGAGCCTGAAATTTACTACAGCTATGCCAGGCAGGAAGCGCAGGAAGATTTTCCACTGAAACTGGTAGGGTTTCCTGATGGATATAAATGGGCATCAGCAAAGATGGAGATTCCTATATATGTATATGATAAATATGTGATATGGGGAATTACAGGCAGAATAACAAGATATTTTGCAGATATGCTGAGAAGTGGGGAAAGATAAATGAAAGTAGAGCAATTTGTTATGGCCTACGAGGCGGAGCAGGACCGTATCCGTGCAATACTTCCAGATGATTTTGAATCTCTCAGACCTGTTTTGAGAATCAATACAGAAATAAGAGATAACAAAGAAGTATATATTGAGTTTAATACACCTGTGGAGCATGACGGCATTAGAGGCTGGCTCAATATATCAAACTGGAGCAGCAAAACAGAGCAGATATCATTTGTGAGAAAAAAAGACAAAATTACAATTGTAACGCCTTTTCTGAATCTTGCATATAGAGGCGTAGGCATTGAAGGCAGCTGTCCTGCCGAAAAAGATAACGAAGGATGCTTCTTTATAGGAAAGAACATTGAGCTTCGCCTGCCTGAACAGATTAATGCCGGCAGGGAATTTTGTGACTGTGAATTCAGATGGTTTTTTGGTGCGGATGATGCAGGTGGCAAAAGTACAGGTGAAACTCTGCCAGCCTACAATACAGAAGTTAAGAAGCAATATGCAAGAGGAGAATTCAAGGCAGAGAATGCTGCAAAAATCAGGTGCCAGCAGGTGCTTGGTTCATATATAGTCAGATTTGAGAGATGATTTCAAAGTAAAAGCAGATGTCAGTGGGCACCTGCTTTTTGCCTTAGTATAGTTTTGTATCTACAACCTTGGGTCTGAACCCTGCGTCATCGAGGGCTTTGAGGATTGAGTTCTTGTGTTCTGTACCATAGGCTTCCATAGTAACCCTTAGCTCTACGGCATTGATTCTGTTGATGCTGACAAACTGGTTGTGTTCCAACTTGATTACATTGCCGTTTTCCTTTGCAATTATAGACGCGACCTTTACAAGCTCGCCCGCCTTGTCAGGAAGCAGTACAGATACAGAGAATATCCTGTCCTTTTGAATCAGGCCATGCTGTACTACTGAGGACATTGTTATTACGTCCATATTGCCGCCGCTTAACACGACAACGGCTTTTTTGTCCTTGAGGTCAAGATGACTTAATGCCGCCACAGGAAGCAATCCCGAGTTTTCGACAATCATCTTGTGATTTTCGACCATATCAAGGAAAGCCCCTATAAGCTCATTGTCATCAACGGTAACTATCTTGTGAATGTTTTCTTTGCAGTAGGGGAATATGGTTTCCCCGACTCTTTTGACTGCCGTACCGTCTGCAATTGTGTTTGCGCTTGGCAGGGTTACAGGCTCGCCTTTTTCAAAAGCCGCAGTCATGCTTGCGGCAGCGCTTGGCTCTACTCCGATTACTTTGATTTTGGGGTTGAGCATTTTTGCAAGGGTTGAAATTCCGGTGATAAGCCCACCGCCTCCTATTGGCACGATTATGTAGTCAACCGTAGGAAGCTCCTGCACTATTTCCATGGCAATGCTGCCCTGACCTGTAGCTACCGCAAGGTCGTCAAACGGATGAATAAACGTATAGCCATGCTCCTTTGCAAGCTCCATTGCTTTTTCGCAGGCGTCATCATACACATCGCCATGCAGAACGATTTCTGCGCCGTAGCTCTTGGTTCTGTTTATTTTAATCAGGGGAGTTACGGTAGGCATTACGATGGTCGCCTTGCAGCCGAATTTTTTTGCGGCATATGCCACGCCCTGTGCATGGTTTCCGGCAGAAGCTGTGATAAGACCTCTAGCTCGCTGCTCATCTGTCAGAGTTGCGATTTTGTAATATGCCCCGCGAACCTTGTAGGCTCCCGTGTACTGCATATTTTCGGGTTTGAGGTATATTTTGCCGCCTGTTTTGCTGCTCAGGCTTTCACTGTATTCAAGGTTTGTGGGCAGAGTGACGTTTTTGACAAGCTGCGCAGCCTCTTCAAAATTTTTAAGTGTTAACTCTTTCATATATTACCCCTCCGCAACTGCTATAGCTTCAACTTCGCAAAGAACGTTTTTGGGCAGAGTTTTTACGGCTACACAGGATCTTGCAGGAGCCTCTGTGAAATACTGTGCGTAAACCTCGTTAAAAGCCGCAAAATCATCCATATTGCTCAGAAAACAGGTTGTCTTGACAGTGTTTTTCTGATCGGCGCCTGCCGCTTTGAGAACTTCCATAAGGTTTTGCATTACCTGAGTTGCCTGAGTCTTGATGTCTGTACCGACTATATCTCCGGTTGCGGGATCCAAAGCTATCTGACCTGAAGTAAATACCATTCCGTTTATTTTAATTGCCTGTGAATAAGGTCCTACTGCTGCAGGAGCCTTATCAGTGTGAATTTTGTTCATAATATATGTCACCTCCGTAAGATTTGTAATTTTGCTAAGAACAGTTTACCCTCATTTGCAGCTATATTCAAGTGAATATTTGATTGAAAACAGGCAGGCTGTGTGATAATATTGCCTTAAACAGTAAATTGTCACACAGAATATTGATAACGGGGTTTGGGATAACCGCAAAACATGAGGGAGGTATTAAAATGTCGTATGATCCGTCAAAAAGCATAGAACTGTATATGCTTCGCGCAGAGAATTTTGATGAGAATATTGCGCCGAATCAAAAACAGTATTACCTTGATGCCGCAGAGTGGCTTCGCAAAAACAGCTTTGATTCTCTGGAGGAAGCAACCGAAGCGATGAAACACACACCTTTTTATGAGGGCGCGGGCATTGCCAGGACAATGGATGACATACAGCTTCGCATCAGAGCAATGCAGGAAGCAGGGTATGATGATGTGGCAGAAGTCCACGAGATGAGAAAAGAAAAATTCAAAGCAAGAGGCAATGAATATGCGTTTTCGCAGGAGTGGATAGAGGATTACAATGAAGCGGCGGAAAAATCCGGCGCATATGCAAAACGAAAAGAAATTTTCGGCAGGCTTTTCAGCGGATATTTTGAAGCGGAGTGCAATCCTCAGAAGCACCACCGCAAAGAGGCAGTTAAAGACATAGGCAAAGCTCTTGATGAGCTTGATGAGCTGGGGGTTACATTTGACGAGCTGGCAGGCAGCAAGGTTTACAGAAACCTTACAATGGCAACCGAAACAGGCATTGCAAATTTCATTGAGTACATACACAGATATATGAACGGTGATATAAGTGATGATGATGATGCAGGCAGTCTGGCAGAGGAGCAGAACAAAGCTGCGAAGTGGGTAAAAAACCACAGAGCCGAGGTTATTGAAATCGGCAAATCAGAAAAATGGAATGATGCGTGCTGTGTGGCAGTGCCGTCAGATGATCCTTTTGGCTACGACTTTATTGAAGTCAGGGAGGTGTAGATCGGATGAATACAAATCAGAAATATATGCTCGATGCGTACATGAAGCCTCTTTATGACGGCAGACCCGAAGGCGCTCTGCTCGAAAGCGTCAGAAACCTTGAACAAAAGCTCACAGAATATGCCGATGAGAACCCGTCATCTATGGATATGGTAGGCGACAGCGGCCTTAGAGATGAATATAATCAGATTTATATGGCTGTGATTAACAGGAACAACGATTACAGTGTTTCAGATAAATCAGAGAGACCTGCTGCATTCGATTATTCAAAAGAGCAGAGACTGCCTACGGTACATGAATTTCTTGACACCTACAGACTTGTCTACGAAACCTCAGTCAGGCCAAACAAAAGAGAACTCACAGACAAGGCGTATCAGGAGCTTTTTAATGTCGAAAACAGGACAGACGATCTGATGGAGGCGCAGATTATAATTGAGAGAGAACATCTCATAGTCAACACAGTTACAGCAGAATACAAATATATTGCGCAGGATTTCCTTGAGGCTGCAGACCCCAATTATGAAGTCACATCAGCAGGCGTCAGAAATTCAATAGGAATATATGCAAACGCCCGAAGTCTTGATGAGGTCACATATATGGGAGAGCTGGCAAAGACGGTATGCGATGATATTGCAGTGCAGTCAAAGCTCAAGCTCGAAATGATGATAAATTTCACAGCCCTGATATTCGGCTGGGAAAACTCAAAACGCAAGATAAGAGAAGGCGATAAAGAAAGCGAATCATATGCTGGGGCTATGGTTGTTTCCCGCAGCAAAATGCGTAAATACTACAGATTTCTTTCGGAGGATATGGGGATTACATTTGAAACAATGAAGCAGACTCCGTTTTACAGAATAATGATGCTTAATCCACAGGGGCTTGACGAGTTGTGGCGTATCAAAAAAGTGATGCATCCCGATAATATTAAGGCGATTGAATATGTTCTCTTTGAGGAGATTCTTTCCGAAAAAAGCATAGAGGAAATACTTATGACGCCTCAGCCTTATCCGTATTATGAAATGATTGATTCAAACAAGTATCCTGAGATTGATGAGGAATACGCGCAGCTGGCAGAAGAGCTGAACAGAGATCTTAAATATTTCCGGAGAAACAGAACCCCTGACGCCAAAAACAAAAAACACAAGGTTTCACAGGAGGATCTGATAGATAATACCAGAGCCATGACTATGAATATGGCTGTATCATCTCAGGCTGGAGCTTCCGGCAATACGGGAGCAGGCAAGGCTGCCGGAGTATTAAAAAATATGTCTTCTGCCAAAACAGGAATGACATCTGATATCAAAAAAAGCATGGCAAAAGGCGCTGCGGCAGAAGCGGCAAAAGATATAGGGAAAGGACTTCTGCGAGGGCTTTTCAGAAGATAACAGGCTTCTCGTTATTGTAACCGATATTATTGAGAGAGAAAGGAGGGCTGCACCCGGTGAGAAGTGAGAGCAAAACAGCGCAGACTGTGATTGCAGTGTGGATTGCCATAGCTGTTGCATACACCTGCGGTATGCTGGACAGATTCGGAATCGGCGGTCAGGCGCTTGGATTTGTCAGAGTGCTGATTTATCTTACACTGTTTATCATATGGATCATAAAAGTAAAGCGTACGGTGCAGCAGCAGGCTACAAGACGGTATTTGCTGATTGCAGGCGCTCTGATGGTATTCTGGCTGTATATCCGCAGTATAAAACTGGAATTTATCCTCTCTCCGGCGGGAATGAGAGCCTGCTGGTATCTCTATTATCTGCCCATGCTTTTTATACCTGTGGCGGCGCTTTTGGCGGCGCTTACCATCGGCAAAGCGGACGGCGAGCGGCTCAGCTCAAAAACAAAGATTCTCTGGCTTGTAAGCGCAGCTCTGCTTCTTGTGGTGCTGACAAACGACCTGAACCGGCTTGTATTTATATTTCCCGAAGATGTGCCGCCTGCTTTTCACAGCGACCGTGAATACGGATACGGTCCTGTATATTTTGCGGTTGTCGGCTGGATGGCTGCCTGCGGTATTGCC
>CAZDQV010000083.1:0-9075 GCA_964507795.1 uncultured Oscillospiraceae bacterium
CTAATGTAACTGCGTATTATTTTGCCTAATATCAGGATACTTCCTTAGAGATTTTCATTAGCTCGGCAAGACCTTTTTAAAGTCTAACCAGAAACAAACCTGATAACCATTCGGATTATTTATAATAATCTCCGTTATCAAAATGTTATCATTTTGTTATCAAATCAGTATTAGAAAGTCTCGAAACCCGCATATACAATGGGGTCTTTCAACTTCTTTTTTTATTCAAACTCAATCGTTCCAGGCGGCTTGCCTGTACAGTCATATAGAGCGCGATTGACACCATCCACTTCATTGACAATACGAGTGGTAACACGGTCAATCAAATCCCATGGCAGATGTGCTGCCTCAGCAGTCATAAAATCGCTGGTTGTAACAGCACGAAGTGCAATCGCATAGTCATATGTTCTGAAATCACCCATAACACCTACCGAGCGAATGTTTGTGAGTGCAGCAAAATACTGACCAAGAGCCCCCGGTTGTCCGAATTTTGGAATCTGTCCCTCGCTAACGGCACGTGCAATTTCTTCACGGTAAATATAGTCAGCATCCTGTACGATTTTTACCTTTTCGGCAGTAACTTCGCCAATGATGCGTATTCCAAGCCCAGGTCCCGGAAACGGCTGACGAAATACCAGATAATCAGGGAGCCCCAGCTCCAGTCCAACGCGACGCACTTCGTCTTTGAAAAGCATGCGAAGCGGCTCGATAATTTCTTTGAAATCAACGTAGTCTGGAAGTCCTCCCACATTGTGATGTGACTTGATTACTGCAGACTTGCCCAAACCGGACTCAATCACATCCGGATATATAGTACCTTGAACAAGGAAATCAACAACACCGATTTTTTTTGCTTCCTCTTCAAATACACGGATGAACTCCTCACCGATAATCTTGCGTTTAGCCTCCGGCTCAGTTACACCAGCAAGCTTCGAATAAAACCGTTCCTGTGCATTCACCCGGATAAAGTTCAAATCATACGTACCGTTTGGCCCGAAAACAGCCTCTACCTCATCTCCTTCATTTTTGCGCAGAAGGCCATGATCCACAAAAACACATGTAAGCTGTTTACCGACAGCCTTTGACAGCAGCACAGCCGCAACTGAAGAATCCACACCACCGGAAAGTGCACAAAGCACCTTGCCGTCACCGACTTTTTTATGTATGTCATCAATAGCTGTCCCGACAAAGCTGTCCATCTTCCAATCGCCTCTACATCCACAAACCTTAAGAACGAAATTCTGTAATATCTTGAATCCTTCTATGGAATGCATGACCTCCGGGTGAAACTGAGTCGCATAGAAACCTTTATCCGGGTTTTCCATTGCAGCCACCGGACAAACCGGTGTATGGGCTGTCACCCTGAAGCCTTTTGGAACCGTTTCAATATAGTCTGTATGACTCATCCACATAATCGTATTGCCAACTGTCCCGCAGCCTGTTGTTTCCGGACCGCCCACGCCAAGATCTGCAAGCAGACCGCTGCGGTCATCAACAGTAACCTCGGTTCTGCCATATTCGCTTACCGGTGCAGTTGCAACCCTGCCTCCAAGCTGATGGGCAAGAAGCTGTGCACCATAGCAGATACCAAGCACTGGAATCCCCATCTCAAAAATTTCAGAATTGCACTGTGGCGAATCCTCTCCATATACACTGTTTGGGCCACCTGTCAGGATAATTCCTGATGGGGCCAATGCTTTCAATTCGTCCATTGGAATCGTATATGGATGGACTTCGCAATATACATTGCATTCTCGAACACGTCGGGCAATCAGCTGATTATATTGACCACCAAAATCCAAAACTATTATGTTTTCTCTCATAACATCCACCTCAACTGCTTAATCACTTTTGGATTTGTTTTTTCTCTGGTTTGAGCATCATAATTATTGTTAAAAGAGCCCAAAACCCTTTATCTGCAAAGTCTTTGGACTCTCTTTTGTTTATTCCCACTCAATTGTCGATACAGGCTTATCTGAGATATCCCAGAGCACTCTGTTAACTCCCGGAACATCAGCAATTATCCTGTCGCGAATTGTAGCCAACACGCTGAATGGAATCTCTACAGCCTTAGCTGTTACAGCATCAACTGTGTCTATAGCACGAATAACTACTGCCCATCCCATGTATCTTTTGCCATCCTTGATCCCTGTTGATTTAAGATCAGGAATTGCAACGAAATACTGCCATGGTACCGGATCGAGTTTGCCGATTTCCTCTCTTACAATAGCATCAGCTTCTCTTACAGCTTCAAGTCTGTCCCTTGTAATAGCACCTGTACATCTTACTCCAAGACCAGGGCCAGGGAACGGCTGTCTGTATACCATATTGTCAGGGAGGCCAAGCTGTTTACCTACAACCCTTACTTCATCCTTGTACAGGAACTTTACAGGCTCAACAAGTTCAAATTGTAAATCTTCAGGAAGCCCTCCAACATTGTGGTGAGCCTTGACACCGTCTGATTCCAGAATATCCGGATATATTGTACCCTGTCCGAGGAATTCTATACCGTCAAGTTTTCTTGCCTCTTCTTCAAATACTCTGATGAATTCATCTCCTATGATTTTTCTCTTGCGTTCAGGATCATCAACGCCTGCAAGCTTATCTAAAAATCTGTCAATTGCATCTACATAAACAAGATTTGCCCCCAGTTCATTCTGGAACACCTGTATAACCTGTTCCGGTTCACCTTTACGAAGCAGCCCATGGTTGACATGTACGCATACAAGCTGAGTGCCTATTGCTTTTATGAGAAGGGCTGCCACTACAGATGAGTCTACACCGCCTGACAGTGCAAGCAGTACTTTTTTGTCCCCCACCTGTGCTTTGATTTCTGCTATCTGCTCATCTATGAACTTCTGAGCAAGAGCAGGAGTTGTGATTCTTTCCAGAGATTCTGGGCGTAAGTTTTCTTTTGAGATTGCCATAAATCTATTCCTCCTATTATTTGATTACATTGTTTGAAGTGTCTTTTAGAATTACATCATGGGATCCGCCTTCAACAATTGAAGTTGCAGACACTATTGTCAGCTTTGCTTTTTCCTGTAATTCTTTAATTGTAAGTGCACCGCAGTTGCACATTGTTGATTTAACCTTTGTAAGTGACACATTTACATTGTCATGAAGTGAGCCTGCATAAGGAACATATGAGTCTACGCCCTCTTCGAACTTCATTCTTGCATCTCCTCCAAGGTCATATCTTTGCCAATTCCTTGCCCTGTTTGAGCCTTCGCCCCAGTATTCCTTGACATAGTTGCCATTTATATTCAACTTGGCTGTAGGTGACTCATCAAATCTTGAAAAATACCTGCCAAGCATCAGGAAATCTGCTCCCATAGCAAGCGCCAGTGTCATATGATAATCATATACTATACCGCCATCTGAACAGATAGGTACGTATATGCCTGTTTCCTCAAAATATTTTTTTCTGGCCTGAGCTACTTCTATTACAGCGGATGCCTGTCCTCTGCCTATACCCTTTTGCTCTCTTGTAATACAGATGGAACCTCCACCAATGCCGATTTTTACAAAATCGGCTCCTGCTTCTGCCAGATATCTGAACCCTTCAGCATCTACAACATTACCTGCCCCTACTTTAACTGTGTCGCCATAGTTGTCTCTGATATATTTAATAGTATCTGACTGCCATTCTGAATAACCTTCAGATGAATCTATGCACAGAATATCAGCCCCTGCTTCTACGAGAGCCGGAACTCTCTGCTCATAATCTCTGGTATTGATACCCGCACCAACAACATATCTCTTGTGAGCATCAAGCAGTTCGTTCGGATTGTTTTTGTGGGAATCATAATCTTTACGGAATACAAAATATGCAAGCCTCTGATTTTTGTCTATAATGGGAAGAGCATTGAGTTTGTGATCCCAAAGCATATCATTTGCCTCCGAAAGAGTGATACCCTCATGTGCATATACAAGCTCAGAAAACGGAGTCATGAATGTCTCTATTCTGTCATCCATATCCATTCTGCTGATACGGTAATCTCTGCTTGTTACAATCCCCAGAATCTTGCCTTCTGCAGTACCGTCATCAGTAATTGCTATGGTTGAGTGTCCCATGCGTTCTTTGAGTTCAAGGACATCTCTTAATGTCTGGTCAGGCCTCAAATTAGAATCACTTGTAACAAATCCCGCCTTGTGGTTTTTAACCCTGCTCACCATGTCCGCCTGGCTCTCAACCGACTGGGAGCCGAATATAAATGAGACTCCGCCTTCCTTTGCAAGTGCTATTGCCATACCATCATCTGAAACAGCCTGCATTACAGCAGATGTCAGAGGTATATTCATGACAAGTGCCGGTTCTTCACCTTTTTTGAATTTAACAATCGGGGTTTTGAGGCTTACGTTTTCTACTCTGCATTCTTTCGATGAATATCCCGGGATAAGCAGGAATTCATTGAATGTTCTGGATGGTTCATTTATATACTGCGCCATATGATTCTCCTTTGTTTTTTATATAGATAAAGCAATAATTCCTAAAAAATATTAACTTACATTATACAACAATCGATTTTTTTGTTCAATATATAAGTTACAAAAAAACAACAAAAAAAGCAATTTTCCGGTCGCTTCCTTGCTTTTTAGAACCCATCATGATAAAATAATTCTGTAATTCAACAGATTGGAGGTTTCATATGCATTTACATGAATCCGGTGAAATGTACCTTGAAACAATTTACGTACTTTCAAAGCAAATTGGCGATGTCAGATCCCTTGATGTGGCAGAATATATGAACTTTTCAAAGCCAAGTGTCAGCCGCGCCGTCAAACTTCTCAAAGAAGGAGCATATATTATTGTTGACAAAGAAGGATATATCACCCTTACCGATTCCGGATATGAAATCGCAAATAAAATTTATGAGCGTCATACTCTTCTCACAAATTTTCTTACCGAAATAGGAGTTGATGAAAAAACAGCCGCCGAAGACGCGTGCAAGATGGAACATGATATCAGCGATGCAACATTTGAGGCGATCAAAAACCATTTGACAACAAAATAAGACGAAAATTCAGGGACTTTCGCATTCAAGCGAAAGTCCCTTTGAATATCAAACTCTTTATTTCATTTCTGAAAGTTTTTTGTAACTTTCGTATCTCTCCATTGCCTGTTTTTCTGTCAGTTCAAACAGCTTGTCAGCAACCTGAGGGAATTCCTTTGCAAGTGATGAATATCTTGTCTGTCCCATAATAAACTCTCTGAATTTGCCATTTGGTTCCTTTGAGTCAAGGGTAAACGGATTTTCACCTTTTTCTTTGAGTACAGGATTGTATCTGTAAAGCTGCCAGTAACCGCAGTCAACAGCATCTTTGATGTTTTCCTGTGATTTGCCCATGCCCTTTGAAATGCCGTGGTTGATACAAGGTGCATAGCAGATTATCAATGAAGGTCCGTCATAGCTTTCGGCCTCTGTGATAGCCTTCATAAGCTGGTTCTTGTCTGCTCCCATTCCAACCTGTGCAACATATACGTAACCATATGACATTGCCTGCTTGCCCAGGTCTTTTTTGCGTATTTTTTTGCCGGAAGCCGCAAACTTGGCAATCGCAGCTGTAGGAGTTGATTTTGAAGCCTGGCCGCCTGTATTCGAATATACTTCTGTATCAAATACAAGTACGTTGATGTTTTCACCTGAAGCAAGAACATGGTCAAGTCCGCCATAGCCTATATCATATGCCCAGCCGTCGCCACCAAGAGCCCATACGGATTTCTTCACAAGATAATCTTTGTTCTCCGCAATACGCTGGCACAGTCTGATTATTATATCATCATTTGTGTTGAGAGCCTCGATTTCTTTGAGTACGGCATCGCTTTTTTCTCTTGATACTGAGCCGTCATTCATATTGTCAAGCCATTCAACGATTGCTTCCCTGAGTGATTCATCAACATCAAGCTGAAGCAGTGCTCTCATATCGTGTTCGATTTTTTCTCTCATTTGTTTTTGAGCCAAGAACAATCCGTACCCAAACTCAGCATTATCTTCAAACAGTGAGTTTGACCATGCAGGTCCTCTACCGTTTTCATCAGTGCAATAAGGCATTGACGGTGCCGAAGCTCCCCATATTGATGAGCAGCCTGTTGCGTTTGCAATCATCATTCTGTCACCGAACAGCTGAGTTACAAGCTTGATATATGGAGTTTCTCCGCAGCCTGCACATGCACCTGAAAATTCGATGTAAGGTTTTGCAAACTGGCTTCCCTTAACTGTATGAGTATCAACAAGGCTATCCTTGCGAGGAATGCTCATTGCGTAGCTCCAGTCGTCAGCCTCCTGAACCTCTTCTGCATATGGTTTCATTACGAGAGCCTTTTCCTTTGCAGGACATATGTCTGCGCAGTTGCCACATCCAAGACAGTCAAGAGCAGAAACCTGCATTCTGTAGTGATGTCCTTTGAGTTCCTTGCCTATGGCAGGTATTGTTTTGAATGAAGCAGGAGCTTTTGCTTTCTCTTCTTCTGTAAGAAGTACAGGTCTGATTGCAGCATGAGGACATACGAACGAGCACTGGTTACACTGTATGCAGTTTTCTGACTTCCATTCAGGAAGCATAATTGCAACACCGCGTTTTTCGTATGCACTTGTGCCTGACGGGAATGTACCGTCTTCTCTGCCTGAGAATGCACTTACAGGAAGATCATCACCCTCCTGATGGTTCATAGGAATCAGAATTTCTTCTATGAACTCAGGGAGTTCTTCGTATTTTTCCTTAGGATTCTGAACATCAGCCCATTCTTCAGGAATTTCAACCTTGTGAATTGCTGTAATTCCCTTGTCCACTGCCGCACAGTTCATATCCACTATCTTCTGACCTTTTTTCTTGTATGTCTTTTCGATACCTTCTTTGAGGTATTTGATCGCATCATCTAAAGGCATAACCTCTGAGAGCTTGAAGAATGCAGCCTGCATTATCATATTGATTCTGCCGCCAAGTCCGATTTCCGATGCTATCTTCCAGCCGTCGATGATGTAGAAGTTGATATTCTTTCTTGCAAGATCTCTCTTAACCTTTGCAGGGAGATGATTTTCGATTTCCTCAGGAGTCCACAGACAGTTGAGCAGGAATGTACCACCCTTGCGCAGATCCTTGAGCATATCATACTGTCTCAGGTATGCCTGGTTGTGACATGCAACAAAGTCAGCATGATTTATGAGGTATGTTGACTGAATAGGGTGTTCACCAAATCTCAGATGTGAGATTGTAACTCCACCTGATTTTTTGGAGTCATATGAGAAATACCCCTGTGCATAAAGATCAGTCTTGTCACCTATGATTTTGATTGCTGTTTTGTTGGCACCTACCGTACCGTCTGAGCCAAGTCCCCAGAACTTACATTTGATAGTTCCTTCAGGTTCTCTTGCGATGCCCTCAGTAAACGGAAGCGAGTGACCTGTAACGTCATCCTCTATGCCTACTGTAAAGTTGTTTTTTGGTCTCTTGTGATACAGATTGTCAAATATTGAATGTATCATACCCGGAGTTGTATCCTTGGAACCAAGACCGTATCTGCCGCCATATACCTCAGGAGCATTCTTTTCGCCGTAAAGAGCAGTCCTTACGTCCTGATAGAGTGGCTCTCCCAGTGCTCCAGGTTCTTTTGTTCTGTCCAGAACTGCAATTCTTTCAACAGTCCTTGGCAGTACATCGAGGAAATATTCTTTAACAAAAGGTCTGTAAAGTCTTACTTTGATAAGACCTACTCTGTGGCCTTCTGATATGAGTTTGTTCATTGTTTCTTCGATTGTCTCACATACTGAACCCATTGCAACGATAATATTCTCTGCGTCAGGGGCACCCACATAATCAAAAGGCTTGTATTTCCTGCCTGTAAGCTCTCCCATTTTGTTCATGTATTCGATTACAACCTCAGGCACTGCATCATAAAATTTGTTTGCAGCCTCTCTTGCCTGGAAAAAGATGTCCGGATTCTGTGCTGTGCCTCTGATTACAGGATGAGCAGGGTTTAATGCTCTTGCTCTGAACTCAGCGACAGCATCCTTGTCTACCATTTTTCTCAGGTCGTCATAATCAAGCACCTCTATTTTTTGAATTTCGTGAGATGTCCTGAACCCATCAAAGAAATGTACAAAAGGCACTCTTGATTTAATGGATGCAAGATGAGAAATAGCTCCAAGGTCCATTACTTCCTGAACTGAGCTTGATGCAAGCATCGCAAAACCTGTCTGCCTGCATGCCATTACATCCGAGTGATCCCCGAATATGCAAAGAGCATGTGTTGATACGGTTCTTGCAGCAACATGTAAAACGCCAGGCAATAATTCGCCTGCTATTTTGTACATGTTGGGTATCATCAGCAAGAGTCCCTGCGATGATGTGAAAGTAGTAGTCAAAGCACCTGCAGAAAGTGCACCGTGCACTGTCCCTGCCGCACCGGCTTCAGACTGCATCTCTGCGATTTTAACAGTCTGTCCGAAAATATTCTTCTTACCATATGCCGCCCATTCATCAACAGACTCCGCCATTGGTGAAGACGGTGTAATCGGATAAATAGCTGCCACATCAGTAAACGCATATGCAACATGAGCTGCAGCTGTGTTTCCATCCATGGTTTTCATTCTACGATTGGCCATAATAAATTAATCCTCCAGATAAATAATTGTTGTTAACAAGTTTCTAACTTTTGTATTGATTGTAGTACAAAATATTGTATCAGCTGCAATACAATCTGTCAATATTGTACACTCATTAATACAATATACAATATGCGTCTAAAAATAGCAACTTTATACGTTTTTTGCTTTGTTCTTCCGTTTCACAGACGTATTTTTTAACTTTTTTGCTTTGTAACCGGTTTAATCTGGATTTTTTCGCTTGTTTGCTGTAAAGTGAAAAAATATTTTTTTATCCCTCTCCACCATATATTCTCTTTTTTTTTGATGCTTTTGCACAATTTCAGTCTTTTCACGCCCTTCTGCAACTCTTGACACCGCTAATTTCAGGTATAAAATATCTTTATCTGGATTTGATGAAGGGAGAAATTCTATGAATACATTCATATCATTCAAAAATAGAATATGTCTGGTTACCAGGCAGGATTTC
>CAZDQV010000084.1:0-8919 GCA_964507795.1 uncultured Oscillospiraceae bacterium
ATTACTTGCGTAAATTCGATGGATGTGTCTTATATCCCCATAGCTTAAGCTAGGGGTTTTACGACACATTCGGATAACCAAAGTCGAGAAATCGGTTTTGAACCACCAGTTTGGGTTCGGATACTGTAAGATTACTCCCATGATATAAAATCATACTGCTCCCTCCAATGCTCTGTCGGCAATTGCCTGTTTTTCTTGCATAATTATCGCTAAAATTATATATAGGCATTGCTCACCTACATCATACACAACACACCTAAATATATCAATGTTTTATTGTGCATTTACCAGATAAAATCATCCTATGCTCATATTGCTGAAATCCTGCTTCAAAATATATCAATATTTCCTCTGTCATAAAAAATATCGGATCTCTCAAAACTGTGATGCCCGATATTTCTGATTGCAAAAGCTCTAATCTCACTGCCTTACGTTCAATTACGCTTAGTAAACTTTGTGCCCCGCCATACAACACAATCCGTAGCTTCCGGGCGTAGGCTCGTCTAAATGCTGCCAGCAGGTTTTGCAGGCGTTCACACCATCTCCACTCAGAACGACACTGCAGTCTTCGGAATGATTCCCGCTTCTTCCTCTGCAAGCTTTGCAAAAATAGTCTTCGCAGACAGAAGTCCTGTTGATGTTACAGTATTCGCTTCTTTAATTTGAACATGGCTCTCTCCAACAACCTTATCTATTTCGTTGTCCGGAATCTCGTTCGTCTGCATATTATTTTTCAGTTTTTTATCCATAACTTTCACCCTCCTCATATATTTCATGTTACAGCTACCGTAAAACCATTATACCATAATAATAACCTCAAGATGGTATGTGTGTTTAATCAGCTCTGTTCTTTCGACCATGCCGTAGATTGCAACCTCGCTTCGCTTCGGGCAATCCTGACAAAAGACCTGCCACTGTTTACTGTGTAAACAGGGATAGGGCTTCTTCGCTGTCAAACACATTATACCATAATAATCTGAAACAAGTAATTCTTTTCGCCGCAGCTTTTTTACTATCGCACTCTTGGGAAGTGCTTGAACCCCTAACTTGGCGAAGTATAAGCCTTAGTATGTGTCATACGCAAATCGCACAGCTTCAGCTGTATTGCAATTTACCGTTAGTTTGACCTACCGCAGTTCGCTTTGCTCACTGGGTTAGGTCTTTTCGCCGTAGATTTCTGCCAATCGCGCTGTGCACTCTTGGGAATTCCTGACGTTTGACCTACCAACCATTTGCCTTGCAAATGGGGTTAGGTCATAAAAAAAGAAGTCCTACCCGGACTTCTTCATGTTTACTCTGTTTTCAATGTAATTTGGTACTTCGCTGCGTGGGATATCAAGTGCTGCTGCAAGTTCGCCAAACATAAGCTCTTCTGCTTCTTTCATAAACCGCTCATCAACAACACCCAGTTTCTTTTTGCGTGCTTCTGCTTCACGTTTTTTTTGATGTATTGACATAGCCATCTCAATTATATTCATACAGTCATGACTGTCCATAACCTCTTTGTAGTGTTCTTTGAGCTGGTTGAGATTATGGCTGTAGTATGCAGATGCGTCTATATGAGGGATTTCATCTATGATTTCCTCCGCACGTTTTTTGGATATCACAGGGCGCATATATATCTTGTCGCTGTCTACAGGAATAGATATTTTGCATTCCTTGTAAAGCGGCTTGAGTATATAGTATAACTGACCTTTGGTATCGCTGAGCGATTTAAGTGTAGTAATCTCCTTGACCTCGCATACTCCGGTTCTTCCATAAAAAATCAATTCCCCAACACTGTACAAGTTATCACCTCTTATTGCATAAAAAGAAGTCCTGACAACAGGACTTACGTTTAAAAAAACCACTCGTTGTTAAAGATATTATAGCACACTTTGCGAAAAAAATCCAATAAATTTACAATGCAAATTTTAATCTGTCTACGATAAGTCTGTAAACAAGCGGTATGCATATAATCTGAGCTATAAGCATTGCAATGCAATTTGGCAGTCTCAAAAGCACATATGCCAAATACGTGCCGTCTGCACCGTACATAGGCCACAGGCACAATGTTGTAAGAAACAGCTTAATCAGGAATACAATCACTGACGCAATAATTGCCCACATAATCAAAGCTTTGCCTGTAAGATTTCTTTTGTGAAAAACAAATCCATAGGCCACACCTATAAGTATCAGAGTAGCAGTTATTCCGGGATTATACGGGCCGAAAGGAACAAGTATACTTCCTATCGTATCTGCAAGCCCGTATGCCATGCCTGACCATACAGGTCCGTAAAGCAATGCAACGATAAATATTGCAACAAAATCCGCACTCAGATGATAGACGGGCGTTGCCGGCACAATCCTATTTAATACAAGGCAAAGGGCAGTCATCAAAGCTGTAACCACAAGCCTTGCTGTACTGCTGTTCATAGTCTGATGCATTAAAAAACCTCCTTTCACTTCAGTAACTACACTAAAGTGAAAAGAGGCTGTCTCCTACCTTAATGTAGTAGTGGATGCAATATTGCACCGCGGTTCTCCTTCGTTTATGGACAACATCCCATTCCATAACACTTAACGCGCAATATTTACTCTACTTGAGAACAATAATATCACAGCTTCCCACCTTGTTCAAGTCCTCATTTATGCTCCGCATCGCAATACACACACCTGTATATCCGTTTTTCAGCATCAACCAGCTTGAAACTGTGTACAAGTTCCTGCTCCGTACTTGTTATACATCTTGGGTTTTTGCAAAACAGTACATTGTCCAATTTCTTTGGCAATGACAAATGTTTTTTGCTGACAAGCTCATTATCTTTTACAATATTGACCGTTATCCCGGGATCAATATAACCGATTATATCAAGATTCAAATCTATCATTTCATCTATTTTAATCATATCCTTTGTCCCGTATTTTCTGCTTGAAACATTCTGAAGCACCGCAACACTGCATGACATCTTGTCCAGTTCAAGCAGCCTGTATATTTCCATACTTCTTCCCGCCGCTATATGGTCAAGTACAATTCCGTCTCTTACTCCGTCCACATTCATCTTTTTTCTCCTTTCCTGATGCCAAGAAGTTCAAGTATAAGTGCCATCCGTATATATTTGCCGCAAAGTACCTGCCTGAAATATGCTGCTCTCGAATCGCTGTCAACTTCTGTTGCAATCTCATTTACCCTCGGCAGCGGATGAAGAATTGACATATCCTCTTTTGCCTCTTCAAGTTTTTTCATGTTCAGTATATACGTATCCTTAAGTCTGATATAGTCTTCTTCATTAAAAAAACGTTCTCTCTGAACTCTTGTCATATACAGTATATCCAGAGTTGATATCACACTTTCCATGTTTTCTGTCTCTACATATTCTATCTGCTTCTGCTTCAGCATATCGGTGATATATCCGGGCACCCGCAGTTCTTCGGGTGCAATCAGAACAAATTTAATACCGCTGTATCTTGACATCGCTTCAATAAGGGAGTGTACGGTTCTACCAAACTTCAAATCTCCGCATATCCCCACAGTCATATCTGATAGCCTGCCTTTTTCTCTCCATATCGTAAGCAGATCCGTAAGTGTCTGTGTGGGATGAAAATGCCCTCCATCACCCGCATTTATAAGGGGGACTTCACAGCTTGAAGCCGCTGCAACAGGTGCTCCTTCTTTGGGGTGTCTCATTGCAATTATGTCTGCATAGCAGCTTACTGTTCTGACAGTATCTCTGACACTTTCTCCCTTGGCTGCTGATGAGGATGCCGCCTCCGAAAATCCAAGCACGCTTCCTCCAAGCTCAAGCATGGCAGCTTCAAAAGAAAGCCTTGTTCTGGTGCTCGGCTCAAAGAAAAGTGTTGCGAGTTTTTTGTTTCTGCAAACATCTTTATATTCACCCGGATTTTCAATTATATCCTCTGCTGTTTTTATCAGCTTATTTATTTCATCAACAGACAAATCCGTTATATTGATCAGATTTCTCACTTCTATATTACCTCCATTCCTTCGGAGCAGCTTTGAATGCTTCTATAAGCTTAATGTCCTCTTCATTTATGTATCCTTTTGCCTTGGCAGTATGTAGCAGAGTATCAAGATCGCACAGGCTCACATTCCTTATTCCCGCTTTTGACATTCTCCTTGCCGCCTCATCAAACTGATATGTAAATATGCTTACAATTCCAAGCACATCTGCTCCTGCATGTATCAGAGCATCTGCAGTATCAAGCACCGAACCTCCTGTAGATATGAGATCCTCTATTATCACTGTTTTTTGTCCCGGCAAAAGTCTTCCTTCTATACGATTACCTCTGCCATGATCTTTAGCTGCACTTCTCACATATCCCATGGGCAGCCCCAGGATGTGTGCTGCAATTGCCGCATGTGCAATTCCTGCTGTACTTGTTCCCATCAGTATTTCGGCATCAGGGTATTCAGTTTTCACAGTATCCGCTATTGCTTTTTCTATGGCAGTTCTTGCTTCAGGTGATGATAATGTCAACCTGTTATCGCAATATACCGGGCTTTTAATACCGCTTGCCCATGTAAAAGGTTCATCGGGTCTTAAAAATACTGCCTCTGTTTCAAGCAAAATCTCTGCTGTTTTTTCTCTACTCATTGTTACCTCCAAATTCATTCATAGCCTTAATATATGCGGCTTCCGGGTGCTCTGCTCCTGTTATCGAACGTCCCATCACTATAAAATCTGACCCGAGCGAAGCCGCCATAGCAGGCGTCGTTACTCTCTTTTGATCGTTTGCATCTTGCCCTGCAAATCTCACTCCTGGAGTCACTGTCACAAAATCTTCTCCACATATTCTTTTGACATATGGAACTTCATGAGGAGAGCATACCACACCTGCAAGGCCTGCAGTTTTAGCATTCAATGCATACTTTGCTACAACCTGCTCCATGGGGCAATCTATGAGAAGTTGCTCCTTCATGGTCTTTTCATCTGTGCTTGTAAGCTGTGTAACCGCTATAACAAGTGGTTTTTTTGTGCATCCTGTAAATGCGTCTGCTGCAGCGCGCATCATTTCAGCAGTTCCCGCCGCATGAACATTAATCATATCAACACCAAGTGATGCAAGTGATTTCATAGCTTTGCGTGCCGTATTCGGTATATCGTGAATCTTCAGATCAAGAAATACTTTGTGTCCTTTCGCCTTTATCGTATTTACAATCTGCGGTCCTTCACTATAAAAAAGCTCCATCCCTATTTTTACAAAAGGCTTGGCACTTTTGAACCCGTCCAGAAATTCAATTGCTTTTTTTCCGCTGTCAAAATCAAGAGCCACAATTACTTCTTTTTTCATATTATCGCTTTTACCTCCTTCAGATTATTTATACCAAGCTCATCCATAAGCAAAGGCAGTCTCTCTGTTATTTCAGGGTATATCCACGGATTTCTAAGTCCAGCAGCACCTATCTGTACTGCATCGGCTCCAGCCATAATCATCTCGATTACGTCCTCTGCTGATGATATGCCTCCCATCCCTATCACAGGTATATCCACTGCTTTTCTTACCTGATTCACCATTCTTAACGCTACGGGAAATATTGCAGGTCCTGAAAGTCCTCCTGTGATATTGGCAAGCACCGGTTTTCTTTTTCTGATATCTATTCTCATTGCCTGCAAAGTGTTTATAAGGGAGATGCCGTCTGCACCCGCCTCCTCACAGGCTGCCGCCATCGAGGCTATATCTGTCACATTGGGACTTAGCTTAATATATACAGGTTTGTGTGTAACACACTTCACGGCTTTTGTGATTGATGCAGCCTGGCTTTGGCTCTGTCCGAAAGCCATACCTCCCCCGCTCACATTGGGACAGCTGATATTAACCTCAATAATATCAACATGCCTGCTGCCATCCACAATCTCTGCACATTCAGCATAATCCGCTTCTGAAAACCCACTGATGTTTGCTATAATTATTCCATCAAAGCTCTTTGCAAGATTCGGAAGTTCTTTTGCTACCACGTTGTTTACACCCGGGTTTTGCAGTCCCACTGAATTTATCATGCCCCCACATGTTTCTGCTATTCTGGGGCTTTCATTTCCAATCCTTTTTTCAATAGTTGTCCCTTTAATTGCTATTCCGCCAAGGATATTGAGATCAAACAGGCCTGCAAATTCACTGCCATATCCGAATGTGCCGCTTGCAGGAATCACTGGATTCTTAAGTTCGAGTTCACCAAGTTTTACTCTTGTATCTGCCATAAAATCTCCTCCTTACAAAACACAGGACCATCCTTACATATCCTTTTTTCTCCTGTTATGCTTTTGCATACGCACCCCATGCATGAGCCAAAGCCGCATCCCATTCTTTCTTCAAAGCTAAATTGCCCGTCTGCTGCTTTGTTAAAAGCAGCTTTCATCATAGGCAGAGGGCCGCAGGCGCAGACATAGCTTCCTGTTTCTATACAGTCTGTTAAAATACCGCCCGTTTTTATCTTTAAATCTAATCCCAGTTTTTCGAATTCTTCTCTGAAAAATATCTCTTCCTCATTTTTAAATCCCAGTATTACTTTCGGTGCTTTGCCCTCTAATGCAAGCTTTTTTGCAAGAAAATATATCGGTGCGGCACCCATGCCACCTCCTGCAAGCACCGCATCTGACGGTATTTTCTCAAGATTATATCCATTGCCCAGCGGGCACATTGCTTTCAGGCCGCCACCCGGTTTCATCTCTTTTAATATTTCTGTGCCTTCTCCAACAACCCTGTAGACAAGTGTAATTCCTTCTCTGCTGCAGTCTGCTATTGACAGCGGCCTTCGCAGGAATTTGTTTTCAAGCAATATATTTATAAATTGTCCCGGCGCTGTTATTCCCCGCGTGCCACCTGTAAGCTTCATTTCATAAATATCTGCTGCAATCTGCCTGTTTGTTTCAATTATCCAGTTCTCATCTCTCATAAACGATATCACCTCCACATATAGTTACTGCCACCTGTCCTTTTACTTTCATTCCATCAAAAGGGCAGCTTCTTCCCTTGCTTCTGAATTTATCTTTATCTATCACCCATTCTGCATCTTTATCTATCACCACTATATCTGCAATTCCTCCTTCTATAAGGCATCCTGCGTCAAGCCCGAATCTTGATGCAGGATTTGGGCTCATAAGCTGCACCAGTGTTTCAAAAGCTATCTTTCCTGTCTCACAAAGCAATGTATTCATTGCCGCAAATGCCGTCTCAAGCCCCACAATTCCATTAAGGCTGTCCTTGAAACCTCTGGATTTTTCCTCACTGCTGTGGGGAGCATGGTCTGTTGCAATCATATCTATGGTGCCATCTCTGAGTGCCTCTATGATTGCCTGCTTATCCTCGCTCCTCCTTATGGGTGGATTCATTTTGAATTTACCGTCATCTTTAACATCCTCCTCACAAAATGCTATATAGTGAGGTGCTGTTTCGCATGTGACATCTATACCCTTTGTCTTTGCACGTCTTACAGCCTCTATTGTCTTCTCTGATGACACATGGCATATGTGAAGTGAAGCATTTGTCTTCTCTGCAAGCTCTATATCTCTTACTGCCTGCCGCCATTCGCTCCTGTCATCCTGCGGAGGATAATTTTCATCTTCACAGTGAGAGGTTATTATCTTCCCAAGGGAAGCCGCCTTAAGCATGGCTTTTGCCATAAGCTCTCCATCCTGCACCCCATTGCCGTCATCAGAAAAAGAGGCAACTCTCTCAGCTAATTCATCCATAGCCGAAAGACTGCCTCTTCCGCTTTGTTCTTTTGTAATTGTGCCATAGGGAATAACTTTTATCACTGCATCCTTTCTGATTATCTCTTCCATCACCTCAAGGGATGACAAATCAGATGGTGCAGGCACTACATTCGGCATCGCAAGCACTGTTGTAAATCCGCCTGCAGCTGCTGCAGCCGTCTCTGTCTTTATCTCTCCTTTGTATGAAAAACCCGGCTCTCTGAGATGCACATGCACATCTATGAAACCCGGGCAAACAAAAAAGCTATCGCAGCAGATAACTTTGTCAACAGAACCATTATCAATATTATCGGAAATGGAAACAATCCTGTCTCCATCAATCAGAATATCTGATGCAGCAAACGCTCCTCCCATATATACATTGCCACCTTTTAAAAGTATCTTCATCTCTGCTCCTTAAAATATTTTTGCTCAAATCTATAGCAGGATACCATACTCTCTGCGGCCTTGTCAATGGTCAAACAGAAATCTTTTTAAATTTTCTTCTGCATTTTTGTAAAATAAATAGGCAAAATGCAAATCACTTCGCTTTCTGCCCATTTTCTTTATCTTTTTATTACTAAATGATTTTCACTGCACATTATTTGGTCTGAGCCGGCATGAACTGCAAAATAGTGTCTGCTACCGATGAGATTGGCATGGTCTGTAGCCAAACTTTACCCGGACCTGTGAGTTGAGTGTTAAATAAGCCTTCTCCTCCGAGGAACTTGTTCTTCAGGCCGGGAACCTGGTGAATATCCATGGATACAGTCGTTTCAAATCCTGCCACATTGCCTGTGTTAACAATAAGCTGCTGTCCTGATGCAAGGTCGTATTCCATTAACTCTCCATCGATTTCTACGAAAGCAATTCCATTGCCGGAGAGCCTTTGCATGATAAAACCTTCGCCGCCGAAGAATCCTGCACCGAGCTTCTTACTGAAATGAGTTGAAAGCTCAACTCCGGATGTCGAAGCCAGAAATGCTTTCTTCTGCACAATGAACTCCCTGCCGGGCCCGATTTCCAGCGGAAATATACTGCCGGGGAAGCTCGAACCGAATGCTATCATTTCATTATCAGTCTCTGCCGTGAAGATGTTCTGAAAAAGATTCTCTCCAGAAATCGCCTTGGAAAACATCTTGCCGAGTCCGCCGCCTGACGTCTCCATTTTAAGTTCCGGTGTATGCCAGACCATGGAGCCGCTCTCTGTAATCATTTTTTCGCCCCT
>CAZDQV010000085.1:0-8919 GCA_964507795.1 uncultured Oscillospiraceae bacterium
GTTACACATCGGCTCTTGACCTATCGGTCAATCTCCGTGTGTAGACATTATACCACAATGATAACCTCAAGGTGGCATGTGTATTTCATCAGTTCTTGAACACCTAACTTGGCGAAGTATGAGCCTTAGTAGGTGTCATGCAAGAGTTCTCCTCCCGCTGTTGTAAGAACTTACTGCTCCCTTACGGTCAATCACTGTGAAAAACATTATACCATAATGATAACCTCAAGGTGGCATGTGTATTTCATCAGTTCTGACCTTACGGTCAATCACTGTGAAAAACATTATACCACCTATTCATATGAATAAACACTACTATTTTCTTCCCTCCCTTTTATTTTCTTCTTTCCAAGTGTATACTATATGTATCAAACAACAGGAGGTTTTTAATGGATTCAAGAATAAAAAAGCTTGCAGACGTACTTGTAAATTACTCTTGCAATGTACAGCCAAACGAAAAGGTTTTAATAGATTATGAGGGAGAATGCTGCAAACCGCTTGTAAAGCAGCTCATCAAAAATATTTATGCCCGCGGCGGCATGCCTTATGTGGAAATGAGAGACTCTTCCGTAACCCGGGAAATTCTGCTTGGCGCAACAGACAAGCAGCTTGATTTCTTAAATGAATACCAGCTTATACAAATGAAAGGCATGGACTGCTATATAGCAATAAGAGCAGGCGGCAACACATCAGAGCTTGCAGATGTACCATCCGAAAAGCTCAACATGTATTACCGCAAAACACAGCCCGTACTCGATTACAGAGTAAACGAAACGAAATGGGTCGTTTTGAGATATCCGAACGAATCAATGGCTCAGCTTGCAGGCACCAGCCTTGAGAGCTTTGAAGATTTCTATTTCGATGTATGCACTCTTGATTATGCAAAAATGGCAAAAGCCATGGACAGCCTCGTAGAGCTCATGAACAGGACTGATAAGGTTCATATCAAAGGCCCCGGCACAGATCTGACATTCTCAATCAAAGGTATCCCTGCAATCAAATGTGCGGGTGAGATGAATATACCTGACGGAGAAGTTTACACTGCTCCTGTAAAGGATTCTGTCAATGGTGTGATTTCCTACAATACTCCATCAGAAGAGCAGGGTTTTACTTATGAAAATATATGTTTTGAAATTAAAGATGGCAAGATCATCAAAGCCACGGCAAATGATGATAAACGTATAAACCAGCTTCTTGATACTGATGAGGGAGCAAGATATTTTGGTGAATTTGCAATAGGCGTGAACCCATTCATCCTGAAGCCAATGAAAGACACTCTCTTTGATGAAAAAATAGCAGGCAGTTTTCACCTTACTCCGGGAATGGCATATGAAGATGCACCAAATGGCAATGATTCTGCCGTCCACTGGGATCTTGTCATGATACAACGTCCGGAATATGGCGGCGGCGAAATTTATTTTGATGATGTACTCATCAGAAAAGACGGGCTGTTTACTCTGCCTGAGCTTATGTGCCTTAATCCGGACAATTTGAAGTAGCAAAACAAATCAGGGTCTGCATATCCTCTCAAGACATCATGCAGACCCTGATATTTACTACTGTCAATTTTTGCTTCTTTTTCTCTTCCTTACTCCAGCTACTACACCAACTGTTGCGAGCAATATGGCAGTAATCCCTGATGAAACTATAAGCATTCTACTGTTTTGTTCTTCCTGCGTGCTCCCGGCTGATTCTGCATCAGAGTCCTGTTTCTCACTGTCGTCACTATCTGTTTTGTTTTTATCATCATTTTGAGTCTGCTCTGATGTTTCTTTAGATTTTGTTTTTTCTATTGAAATATTCTTGATAAAATACGGTGTATTCATTGCCTGCTCGTCAAGGTCATAGGCCTCTTCCGTATTGACTGAAACTGTAGCAGTCCCTTTTTTGAGTGCTTTAAATTCAAGCTCAAATGTTACAGTTTTACCATCATCTGAACTGTCCTTGAGCTTGACAATCCCACCGTCTCCTGTACTTGATCCTCCTGATATATATTCAAGATAATCTGTATCGTATTCAATGCTTCCGTTTACTGACCCAAGAGAATCAGAGCTGTATACTATATTCACCGTGAAATTTTCATCAGGTGCCACATTATCACTGCATTTCAAATCCAAATCAAGTGAAGATGCAAATACACTCTGAGGTATCATCACAACCATGCACAGTACCAGCATTGCTATTATCTTTTTCATTTAATCCCCTCCTAATTTCTCACAACCGTCAGCGTGTATGTTCTTGTAAGTCCGCTACTTGCCTTAACTTTGATATAGTGGATATTTGTGCCGATTTCAAGAGATATGGTATCATCACCGCCTGTCACATTTGCGCTGCTGCTGTTTGCATTTGCTTTGACTGTGATGCTTTTTGTCTCACGGGGAACCGTAACTGTGTATTTTTGAGTATATCTCTTGAAGCTCGTGTCAAGGCTTAATTTTTCATCCCCTGCTGTTACGCTCAAGGATTCAAGAAGGTTGTTGTTGTTGCCTGTTTTCCCGGGTTTGGAACATGCTGATGAAGGCATATCTTCGAAAACAGGTATTTTAAATACGATAGTGCCATCTGCAAGAGAACTGTATCCCTGTTTCATAATCATTGCTTCACTTTCGGCACCCTGTATATTTGTCATATATTGATGAGTCCCTATTGGATTTTTGCTGTCTGCACATACGTTGAATTTCTTGAGATACAAAGTATCCTGTCCTGCGCTGACATATCCTTCTGCATAAAACAGTGCTCCACCTTTGATGGATTTGTATCTGGTGTTCCATGGCCTGCCATAGGTTGTAGCATTTACACCTGCTCCTGAGGCCCACCACAGGCCTCTTTGCACTGCAGACATGGACGATGTTTTGCATGCCTGTATGTTAAGGAAATTGTATATTCCCTCATAACCCTTGTATTTGCCTGATATTGAGCTGCTTGAAAGGCTGCCCTGCTCCTGAATTATCATAGATGCAAGAACATTTGGGTTTACTCCCGCATTTTTGCCTGCATAATATATGGCACTTGCATATGTGGAATATGACTTTTCCGGGAAATCAGCATCAAGGAATGTATCTTTGACTATTTTTTTGACTGTGGATATGCTTTGCGACTCACTGTCAAAGGAATGACTTACAAACATATATATGCTGTTTTCATTAAGGAAATTGCGTGGATCGAGATAGTATTTGATTATTCCGCTGTATGCACTCACCCAGCCACCGCTGTCGAAAACAACGTATTTGTTATTTTTGAAGTCATATGCTCCACTTTGCATGGATTTCCATGAATCATAAGCTCCTGAGTATATAAGGTTTCTGCCAACTTTGGTTTCGGCCGTAACTGCATCAGACCATGACGTGTCTGTATGCTCTGCCTTGAAAATCCAATCAGGATGTTCTTTGTGAAGTTTACGAAGGTATGGCTTGTAGCTTTCTGGAAAGCCTTCTTTTTCAAGCTGAGCCTCAAAATCAGAAGAATCAGTTTCTTCACTCTCTTTGTATTCACTCACTTTGACATAGTTGGATGTCACATAACCATATTCACTGCCGAATTTGATTTTGTACCATAATGTCCCGCTACTGTCCTTCTGGCTCCCCAGTATTTTGGCCGTAGTGCCAACTTCAATACTGCCAAGCACTTTGCCTGAAGTGCCTGCTGACGCTCTGACATTAAGCGGTCCTGATGTGACAGTTATCATCTGTTCTTTTGTTTCCTGTTTGGATTCTGTGCTGATTTTTTTGACATACGATGCCCGTATATATGAAAGTTTACTGTTATATGTAATCGCATACCACAGTTTTTTGCTGCTGTCATACCTGTAGCCTTTGAGGGTTACTGTTGTTCCCTGTTTGAGAGTGCCCTTAAGAGTTCCAGAAGTCCCTGCTGACGCCCTAACATTGAGAGGGCCTTCTGTAACTGTCGCCTTTTGCTCAGGAGTATATATAGTATATGATTTTGCCACTGTTTTTACATATGATGAGCTGATATATGCGGCTTTGCCGTCATAGGTTATGTAATACCATTTGCTGCTTCCATTGTATTTGTATCCTTTGAGGGTCACCTGCTGGCCTTTGGCAAATGAGCCCCTAATCGATGAGGATGTTGAAGCATCACTTCTGATGTTAAGCGATGATGCTGTTACCTGTCCCGTTTTGAATGATGAATATTTAACAGGATCCGCACCGTATGTCGCAACTGCAGACAATGCAAATACAAATGTGACAGTTATCATAATTGTAATAATCCTTATCAGTCTGTCCATGGGCATTCTCCTCTTAATTCCTTATATTCCTATTATTTCTTTAATTAGTTCGGGTGCTTTGACTGGTTTATCTGATATTTCAAGTGCATCTATCAATTCAAAAGTTGCTTCGTCAAGCTTTGAATCATCACTTGAATATATAAAGGCAATCGGCTCTCCACGCTTGACAGCATCTCCTATTTTTTTCTCAAACAATATTCCTGCAGCAAGGTCTATACTGTCTTCCTTAGTCGCCCTGCCTGCTCCTGCGCGCTGAGACGCAAGGCCTACTTTTTTGGCATCGATCCCGGTTATGTATCCATCATTTGGAGCCTGTATCTCACTTTCAAAATCAGCAAAAGGAAGGAGCTCATAATCTTCTGTAATATCCGGATTGCCACCCTGGGCTCTGATAAATTCCCTGAATTTGTTTAATCCTTTTTTGCTTACCAAAGCTTCTTTTGCCATCTCGTAGCCTTCTGAAATGTTTGCTGCTTTGCCTCCCATGTAAATCATGATGCCCGAAAGCTGTAAAGAAAGTTCCTGTATATCTTCAGGGCCATTACCCCTGAGAGTTTCAATTGCCTCTATAACCTCAAGGCCATTGCCTACCGCTTTGCCAAGAGGCTGATTCATATCAGTTATAACAGCGACGGTTGGGATGCCGTCATCTCTTCCTATCTGGCACATCAGCTCTCCCAATGCTTTGGCATCTTCAAAGTTTTTCATAAACGCACCGCTACCGCATTTGACATCCAAAACTATGGCATTTGAACCTGCCGCAAGCTTTTTGCTCATTATTGAAGATGTGATAAGCCCGAGGTTTTCTATAGTTGCAGTTACATCCCTGAGTGCATATATTTTTTTGTCGGCAGGAGCCACATGTGCAGTCTGTCCCGCCACCGCCATACCAATATCATTCACCTGCTTTGTAAATTCATCCGGCTCAAGTGAGGTCCGAAAACCTCTGATGGATTCAAGCTTGTCTATAGTGCCGCCTGTAAATCCAAGTCCTCTGCCACTCATTTTGGCAACAGGTACTCCGCAGGCTGCTGTAAGAGGACCTACCACCAGAGTAGTCTTGTCTCCCACGCCTCCTGTCGAATGTTTATCCACTTTGATACCTTTAATTGATGAGAGATCAACAACATCTCCCGAAAATTTCATGGCTTTTGTGAGAGAATATATCTCATTCCTGTCAAGTCCTCTGATGTATGTCGCCATAAGAAATGCAGCGGCCTGATAGTCAGGAATATCTCCTTCTGTATATCCATTTACAAAAAATTTGATTTCATCATCTGAAAGCGTACTGCCGTCACGTTTTTTTTCTATGATGTCATACATGTTCATAAATTCACCCCATTTTTACTTTGTCAAGAAAGCTTTTTCCAAAGTCTGTGCCGCCAACATCAAGTATATCGCATACTGTAGCACCTATATCCGCAAAAGTGGCTCCTGTTCCAAGATTGATGGTTTTGATATGATTTGCATACATCACAAACGGAATATATTCTCTCGTATGGTCTGTACCGCTGTGAACAGGATCATTGCCATGATCTGCACATATCATAAGTGCATCATCGCCATTCATAGCCTCTAATATTTCAGGAATTCTGGCATCAAATTCCTCTATGGCTCTGCCATATCCTATCGGATTTCTTCTGTGGCCGTATTCAGAGTCAAAATCCACAAGATTTGTGAATATGAGTCCCTCAAAGCTCTGTTTCATAGCCTCGATTGTCTTATCTACACCATCCATATTGCCTCTGGTTTTTACCTTGCAAGTAATACCATTCCCGTTGAATATGTCATTTATCTTACCTACAGCATATACTGTTTTTCCCGCCTCTTTTATTTTGTCTAAAACTGTCGGTGCAGGCGGATCTACAGAATAATCATGCCTGTCGCTTGTGCGTTTGCGTTTGCCGTTTTCGATGATATACGGACGTGCTATGACTCTGGCACATGCAAATTCACCCGTAAGCATATTTCTTGCGATCTGACATATTTCATAAAGCCTCTCAAGAGGAATAATGTCTGTATTGGCCGCAATCTGAAATACACTGTCTGCAGATGTATATACTATCGGTTTGCCTGTAGATTCATGTTCATCACCAAGCACCTCTATTATCTGTGTACCAGAAGCAGGGTAATTGCCCAGAGTGCCTGTGCCTATTGCCTCTTCAAACTTTTCCATAAATTCTCTCGGAAAACCGTTTGGATAAGTTTTGAACGGAACATCGGTTTTGAGTCCTGCGATTTCCCAGTGTCCTGTCGTTGTGTCTTTGCCTTTTGAAGCTTCTGCAAATCTGCCATATGCGCCTGCAGGATTATCGACAGCAAGTCTGCCCCCTGCAGCTCCGCCTATATTGCAGAATCCCAGTCTCTGCAGGTTGGGTATATTGATACCGCCTTCCTGTCTGTTCATAACATCAACTATATGTCCGAAAGTGTCTGCGCCCGCATCGCCATAACAGGCTGCATCGGGCATAGCTCCGACTCCCAGACTGTCTGTCACTATAAGGATTACTCTTTTCATCTCTATTCCTCCATTATCAGCTTAGGGCAAGCATTGAGATAATCAAGGCTTACCAGCATGTATTTTGTGCCGTTAAACACAGCCTGAAGGCCGTTTTTGAATACCTCAGGTCCGTGAAGATGCCCATAAACAACTGTTTTAACGCCATATTCTGTGAAAAGTTCGGTAAATCCCGATCTCTGAAATTTTTCATTTGTAGGCGGATAATGAAGCACCCCTATGATTTTTTCATATCCCGCCTTCCTTGCCTCTTCAAGCGAAGCTGCAACTCTCAGCAACTCTCTTTTGTAGATTTTTTCATCCTGCATGGTAAAACCGTCATTGCCCGGACATATCCAGCCTCTACTGCCACATATGGCATATCCGTCTGCGGCATAAAAATGGTTTTGCAAAAAATATATGTCTTCATAAAGCTGATTGAGTTTTGTGATGCCTGTCCACCACAAATCATGGTTTCCCTTAACTATAACCTTGTGGCCGGGCAGTCTGTGTATCCATTCAAAATCCGCATAAGCCTCATCTTTGGTAAGACCCCATGATATATCACCCGCAATTATAACTGTATCCGCAGCTTTAACTGTATTAAGCCAGTTGGCTTTAAGCCTTGCTGCATGGTTTTCCCACAGTGGTCCGAATATGTCCATGGGTTTATCTACCCTCTCATCAAAAGACAGATGCAGGTCGCCTATTGCATATATGCTCATTAATTATTCCTCGTTATCATTTATTCCAAGAAGTTCACCGCTTGTTTCTTCAGACAAGGCTGTAACATCTCTAAGTCTTCTCTGTATTACATTGGTTCTGGTGCCTATCAGAGAATCGAGTTCACTGTTTGCCTGATTGATTCTCTCCTGTGCTTTTTTGAGTGTTTTTTCGAATTTGCCAAACTCAGTCTTGACAGCCCCGAGCACTTCCCATACTTTGCTTGAATGCTTCTCAATAGCAAGAGTCCGAAATCCCATCTGCAGGCTGTTCAGAAGTGCAGCCATCGTTGCGGGCCCTGCAATATTTACCTTGTATTCTCTTTGAAGCACTTCAACCATGCCTCGTCTGACAACCTCTGCATAAAGGCCTTCAAAAGGCAGAAACAATATTGCAAAGTCTGTAGTTGCAGGCGGATCCACGTATTTATCATGTATGTATTTTGCAGACGCCTTGATGGATGCTTCAAGTGCTTTGCCGCAGGCTTCTATCTGTATTTTATCTCCTGTTTCATAAGCATCTGCCAGGTTACTGTATTTGTCTGCAGGAAACTTTGCATCTATCGGAAGGTACACTATACCATCCTCATCGCCAGGGAGCCTGATGGCGAATTCAACTCTGTCAGATGAACCTTTTTTGGTGGCGACGTTTTCGTCATACTGATCTTTTGTGAGAATCTGCTCGAGAATTGCTGAAAGCTGAATTTCTCCCAGTATGCCTCTTGTTTTGACATTTGACAATACTTTTTTGAGATCGCCCACACCTGCTGCAAGGGTTTGCATCTGCCCCAGTCCCCTGTAGACCTCCTCAAGCCTTTCACTGACAAGTTTAAATGACTGTGACAATCTCTCCTCGAGAGTCTTCTGAAGCTTTTCATCCACCGTAGCTCTCATTTTTTCAAGCTGGCTGTTATTCTCATCAGTAAGAGATTTGATTCGTGTTTCCATTGCAGTCCTGATGTTATCGAGCTTCTGTTCGTTTTCGACTGCCATATTTGAAAATCTGGTGTTGAGATCAGCAAGTCTCATATCCTGTGCTTTAGCTGCTTCTTTCATATTGTTTGACAGCATATCACCCAGCACCTGAAAAGAGTTGTTTACGTTTTGAAGAGTCTCGGTTCTTGAACGTGCTATTTCTCCCTTGATTTCCATACTGTCACTTCTGCTGTCAAGCTTCCTCTCAAGGGATGATATTTTAATCATCATGACAATCAGAAGCAATGCAATAATCCCAAGCAAAATATATATAACTGTATTCATTGTAATCCTCTCTATCCCACCCGATATACAAACCGTAAAATTTCAATAGCTCTTTGCTTACAGCAATTCTGCATCAATCACCGTGTACAACATTATACCACCACGTCCTGAAAGGTATGTGTTATACATCGGCTCTTGAAGCCCTATCCCAATTTGTGCAAACAAATTGTGGAAGGTCTCATGCAAGAGTT
>CAZDQV010000086.1:0-8900 GCA_964507795.1 uncultured Oscillospiraceae bacterium
CCCGTACGTACGGTGCAATGGGAGGGTGGGGAAGAACCCTCACTCTACCCTATTTGTCTATTTGTTTGATTTTTTCCAGATGCCCATTTTGTCTGCTTCTTTGATGAGTTCATCTCTGAAATCAGGATGAGCTATGTTGATAATAGCCTCGGCTCTCTGCCATGTTGAAAGTCCTTTGAGGTTTGCCTTGCCATATTCTGTTACAAGGAACTGAGTATTGCAGCGTGTATCTGTAACAATTGAGCCCTGTGTCAGAGTAGGCAGTATTCTTGATTGAGTCTTGCCGCTCTTGTCTGTGAATGTTGATGAGCAGCAGATGAAACTTTTGCCTCCGTTTGAAAGATAAGCTCCAAGCACAAAGTCAAGCTGTCCGCCTGAACCGCTTATATGCCTTGTGCCTGCTGATTCCGCATTTACCTGGCCAAACAGGTCGAAGTTTACAGCGTTGTTGATTGACATGAAATTATCTAAAGCTGAAATTGTGCGGATGTCATTTACATATCCTACAGATGCACTTACAACTTCAGGGTTGTTGTCGATATATTCATAAAGCTCAGTGCTTCCTGCTGCAAAGGCATACATCTGTTTGCCCTTGTGTATATTCTTGCGGCGTCCTGTTACTTTGCCTGATTTTGCGAGTTCATAGTATGCATCAACATACATTTCTGTGTGAACACCGAGATCTTTCAAATCAGATTCGGCAATAAGTTTACCTACGGCATTTGGCATACCGCCGATACCAAGCTGTATGCAGGAACCGTCACAAAGCTCTTCGACTATATATTCTGCGACTTTTTTGTCTATATCGGTCATAGGTGCATCGCCGCCGCCCAGAGTAGGAAGTGCCGGTCCGTCATTTTCGACTATCATATCAACATCGTTTATATGCACTCTGGTTGTATCATCACCAAAAGCGTAAGCCATGTTGGGGTTCACTTCAACGATAACTGTTTTGGCTGTATCGCATACAGCTTTGAGGTGTGAAGCTTCAAGACCGAAACTGAAATATCCTTGTGAATCCATTGGGGTAACCTGAAACATTGCAACATCAGGCTTGCTGTCGATATCATAATAGTAACGAGGCAGCTCTGAATAGCGGATCGGTGCATAGTAAGCAAAGCCTTTTGCAATCGCTTTTCTTTCAATTCCTGTCATGTGCCATGAATTCCATGAAAAATGCTCGGCTACGTTGTCAACCTTGAATATTTCAGGCTCCTTCATTATAATGCCGCCGCGTACCTTTACGTCGAATAATTCGCCTGCTCTTGCAGCCAAAGCCCTGTCAAGAGCATCGGGAGTGCATACGCCCCACGTATAATCAACCCAATCGCCTGACTTTACGACTTTTACTGCTTCTTCGGCTGTTGTAAGCTTGCTCTGATACTGTTTTTGAATGTTCATTTGAATTTCCTCCGATATATTAAAAGTTAAATAAGGTACAATATATTAAGATATGTAATTCTCATACTTTAATAGTTTAATACAAGTTTGTTAAAAAGTAAACAGGATGATAACCTTTTGGAGAAATAAAATAGGGAAAAAACATCATATACGACTTTAGTAAGATTGACAGAACTGCGGGGATTAACTAAAATAATGGTGATATATTTTTTTAGGAGGTTTTTTGTGTCAACAGCGTTAAGTTTGATTCTTGTTGTTTTTTTTCTTTTTATGAATGCGTTTTTTGTTGTGGCCGAATTTGCCCTCGTAAGAGTTCGCAAGACGCAGCTTCAGATTGCCGCAGATGAAGGCAGGGGCGGAGCAAAGGCAGCTCTTCGTGTTGCAAACAATGTTAATTCTTATCTTTCAGCATGTCAGCTTGGAATAACACTTGCGTCTCTTGCCCTTGGATGGCTTGGAGAGCCTGCAGTATCTGAGCTTATACGTCCGGGGCTTACTGCACTGGGTGTTTCTGGCGGAGCCGTTTCAGCTATTTCTGTAGCTTTGGGTTTTGCAATTGTTACAGCACTTCATATCGTTGCAGGAGAACTGATTCCCAAATCACTTGCGATTTTTTCAACTGACAGATATGCCAGGCTGACGGCTGTGCCACTCATATGGTTTTATCGCATGACTGCCCCTGTTATGTGGCTTTTTAACTCGGTGACCAATGGTGTAGTGAAACTGATGGGTCATAATGCCGCAAGTGAACAGGAGGTTTATACGGGAGAAGAAATACAGCTCCTTATAGATGAGAGTACCGAAAACGGACTTATTGACCCGAGACAAAAGGAATTCATAGACAACATATTCTGCCTGTATGATAAAGAGATTTCTGCAATAATGACGCCGCGTACAGAGGTTGAATGTTTTGATCTTGAGCTTTCTTACAGTGAAAATCTGGAGATGATTAAAAAATGCAAATACACCAGATATCCCGTATGCAGAGGCAGTAAGGACTGCATAGAAGGGTTTATTCATATCAAAGACCTTTATTGGAATGAAGAAAAAATCAGAGACAGGGAATACAAATGGCTACCGATCAGACCCATTACGGCAGTTTCTGAATTTTTACCTGCAGACAGGCTGATGCAGAGGATGCAGGGCAAAGGTGCCAAGTTTGTTCTTGTGGTGGATGAATATGGCGGGACAGCAGGAATTGTGACCATGTCTGACATTATGAAAGAAATAATCGGAAATGGTGATGATGAATACATACAGAGCAGAGACTCTGAGGTGGTTCCTGTAACAGAGAACACCTTTATTATAGACGGGAATCTTTCGGCAGATGAAACCATTGAGCTCATAGGTTTTGAGCCGGAACTTGCTGATGAGTGCGATACAGCGGCGGGGCTTATGCTGGTTATTTTTGACAGAATACCCGAAGAGGGAGACATGGCAACTGTTGTTCATGGAAATATAAAAGCGGAATTCAAAGTTCTTGGGATGGAAAAACATCGTATAGATAAAATCGGCATCCGAATTGAAAAAGAACAGGAAGAAACAGTCGAATAACAGAGAAAAAGCATAGCCTGCAGATTATATGGGCTATGCTTTAGTTAATGTACTATTTGTTTGCTCCGCAGCATTTCTTGTATTTCTTGCCTGAACCGCAAGGACAAGGGTCGTTTCTTCCGATCTTGGGTTGTTCTCTTACTACTATTTTTGATTTTTTGTATGCCTGTAATATGCTTATTCTTGTAACCTCGTCAAGAACATCTTCCCACTCAGGGAGTGTATACAGATGCTTGGCTTCAGCAACAAACATATTGTAAAACAGCTTCTCAAAATCTATATCAAGAGTAATTTCTGAACTTTCATCAAAATTCATGAAATCGTTTGAATTATTGAGGCTTGTCTCAATTCCGTCAAGAAATCCCATGAATATTACAGGATCAGCTTCATACTTTTCGGCAAGCTCTTTGAAAGTTCCTTTTGTTATTTCGGTATGGTTTGCAAGCAGATCTTTGTAGATTCTTGCTTCTGTATCGCTGTATTCCTTCCAGAAATCATCAAATGTTGCTTCTGTCTGATTTTCAATCAGATCCTTCCACTGCTCATATAAAGTAGCCATTGATTTATCCTCCGTATATTAAAGTCTCTTTGCGATTTCTATTACATCACCCATAATGGCACTGCCTGTAGGCAGAGGACCTGCGCCCTTGCCGTAGAACATAAGCTCACCTACAGCATTGCCTGTTACAAATACTGCATTGAATTCATTTGATACTGATGCAAGAGGGTGATCGTTTGAAAGTTTTGTAGGCTGTACACTGTATTCGATGCCTTTGTCAGTTTTCTTTGCCTTTGCAATCAGCTTGATTTTGCTGTTGTCTTTTTTGGCAGCTTCGATTGCTTCCATTGTGACACCTGTAATACCTATAGTAGGAATTTCTGTAGGCGGAACGTAGTTGTCAAATGCAAGAGCCATCAGTATGGAAAGCTTGTTTGCGACATCAATACCTTCAACATCTGCAGTAGGGTCTGCTTCTGCAAAACCTTTTTCCTGTGCCACTTTTAATACTGTGTCATAATTGAGGCCATATTCCGTCATCTGAGTCAGTATGTAGTTTGTAGTCCCGTTGAGAATACCGAGAATCTCGATAAATTCATTGGCTCCAAGCACTGTAGTCAGTGCGTTCAGAATAGGGATGCCGCCGCCTACACTTGCCTCGAATTTGAACTGAACATTGTTTTTCTTTGCAGCAGCCATAAGCTTGTCATAGTTTGCAGCAACAGCTGCCTTGTTGGCTGTAACAACATGCTTGCCGCTGTTTAATGCCGTAAGCATGAATGTTGATGCAGGCTCAATACCGCCGAGAAGTTCTATGACTATATCGATATCCGGATCATTGAAGATTTCGTCAGGATCCTGTGTGAACAAATCCATTGAAACTTTGATTCCTCTATCTCTGGTAGTGTCTCTTTCTAATATTTTAGTGATCCTTATATCGCATCCTGTGTTTTTTTCAACCTGTGCTCTGTTCATTTCAAGCACTTTGTAGGAACCTGTACCTATATTGCCAAGTCCCAGAAGTCCTATGTTTACCTTTTTCATATCTCTCCTCCAAATGTGAACAATATAAAACAATTATATAACAAAAAAAACGTTTTGTCTTCAGAAACTTGCAAAAAAAGTCTTTATACTGCAGCAAAGGTCTGCTATTATATTAATATAAGGAGATTTGAAGAGATAAAATGGCAATTCATATAGTAATGGTAAACCCCGAAATACCGCCCAATACGGGCAATGTGGCCAGGAGCTGTGCAGCGACAGGTGCTGTATTGCATCTGGTAAAACCGCTGGGATTTTCTATAGATGACAAAGCAGTCAAAAGAGCAGGCCTTGATTATTGGCCGTATGTTAAACTTGAAGTTCATGAAAGCCTTGATGAATTTCTAAAGCAATATGCAGGGCATACCATGTATCTTGCCACCACCAAAGGGGAAACTGTATATTCAAGTATACAGTTCAAAGATGAAGATATGATACTTTTTGGCAGAGAAACAGCGGGTCTGCCAAGAGACTTTATAAATGCAAACAAAGAAAGAGCAATCAGAATACCCATGAGTGAGGATACCAGGCTGAGATCGCTCAACCTGTCAAACTCAGTCAATATTATTTTGTTTGAGGCTCTCAGACAGATGGGATTTCCGCAGCTCAAATGACAATACAGGTGTACTTGCGCATAATATGCAAAAGTACACTTTTTGCGTACCAACTGTGCCAAAAATGTGATATACTTATTTTGTTAACTAACTTATTCGGACAATGATGCTGCAGAGGTACGGTTATGAAACTGGGATATGACCTTACAATTGAACAGACCCAAAAGCTTGCACTTACACCAGAGCTTATACAGGCAATTCAGATATTGCAGTTCAGCAATCAGGAACTTGACAGCTATGTTCAGGAGCAGCTTCTCATAAACCCTGTGATTGAGACGTCAGCAAGCAGACCCTCAGAAGAGCCTGAACTTCCCGATCCGGAACGGTTTGAAGGCTCCTACAGAGGAGAATACCGCAGAGATGAGAGGCAGCAGCCTTATGAACGTCATGTGTCAAACGATGTCACACTGACTGAGCATCTGATGTTTCAGCTTCAGTTCGCACCGCTTTGTGCATCACAGCGCAAAATCGGCAAATATATAATAGAGTCTCTTGATGACAACGGTTATCTTACTCAGAGCAGAGAAGAACTCACAAAGGTTCTTGATGTTGACATGCCGGTGCTTGAAAAAGTTCTTGATGTCATTCACACTTTTGAACCTGCGGGGGTGGGAGCACAGAATCTTGGAGAATGCCTGCTTATACAGCTTGAATCTCAGGGCAGACTGACAGAACCAAAACGCAGACTCATATCAGAGTTTCTTGAGGATATAGCATCAAACAGGCTGTCTGCAATTGCAAAAACCCTGGGAACAGATACGGAGCACATCCAGCAGATAGTTGATGAAATCAAAACTCTTGATCCCAAGCCGGGCAGAGCATTCGCATCGCAGGATGAAACCAGATATATAACTCCAGATGTATTTGTCGAAAAAGAAGACGGTGAGTATCATGTCATAATCAACGAAGGCTCTGTTCCTCACCTGATGGTCAGCTCATACTACAGACAGGTACTGAGAGAAAGCACAAACGACAAAGACCTTGCAGAATATCTCAGCAGCAGAATCAACACAGCCAATTGGCTCATCAAAAGCATAGAGCAAAGGAAGCAGACAATATACAATGTAGCATCTGCAGTAGTCAGATATCAGAGAGATTTCTTTGAATACGGCTCCAGACACATTAAACCCATGACACTGAGACAGATAGCTGAGGAAGTGGGTATACATGAATCGACAGTCAGCAGATCAATAAACGGCAAATACATGCAGAGCCCGAGAGGAGTTTTTGAGATCAGATATTTCTTTTCAGGCGGTGTCAGCTCCGAGGGCGGAGACGGAGTGTCTTCCGTCGCAGTCAAAAGCATTATCAGAGAAATGATAGATCAGGAAGATCCCCAAAAACCATGCAGCGATCAGCAGATGGCTGACCGCATGAATGAAGAAGGGATAAATATTTCACGAAGGACAGTTGCAAAGTACAGAGAGGGTATGGGGATAGCTTCTTCTCAAAAGCGCAGGAGATATTAAACAGTTCACCAATTAAAGTATATATATTATTTTTCAGGAGGATTAAAATGGCAATTAAAGTTGGTATCAGTGGTTTTGGTCGTATTTCAAGAGTCGTAATACGTATTGCGATGAGCGAACCGGATGTGGAGATAGCCGGGATAAACATTCGTAATGCAGATTATGATTATCTTGTATATATGCTTAAGTATGACTCTACTTTCGGAAGATTTCCGGGAGAGCTTGGAACATACGAAAACGGGATCACAATCAATGGCAAAAAAGTTCCTGTTTACAGTGAAAGCGATGCGGCAAACATTCCATGGTCAGAATGTGGAGCAGAGTATATTATCGAAGGTACGGGAGCATATACAACAACAGAAAAAGCTATGGTTCATATCGAAAAGGGCGGTGCCAAAAAAGTCATCATTTCAGCGCCCGCAAAGGACAGTGAGACCCCTACTTTTGTATATGGAGTAAATCATACAGAATACAGGCCTGAATACAATGTTGTATCAAATGCGTCATGCACAACCAACTGCCTTGCACCTCTGTCAAAAGTACTCGAAGACAACTGGGGCATCGAAGAAGGTCTTATGTCAACAATACATTCAGCAACAGCAAAACAAAAGGTTGTGGATGCAAGGTCAATGAAAGACTGGAGAACAGGCAGAAGCGTATTCAATAATATCATCCCGACAACTACAGGCGCAGCGAAAGCCGTAGCTTTGGTCATTCCTTCACTCAAAGGCAAAATGACAGGTATAGCATACAGAGTGCCTACATCAGATGTATCTGTTGTTGACCTCAATGTCAGACTCAAAAAACCTGCCACATATGATGAAGTATGCGCCAAGGTAAAAGAAGCTTCCGAGACATATATGAAAGGCGTTATAGAATTTGTTGACGATGAAGTCGTATCAAGCGATTTCATAGGTGACCCGTGCACTTCAATATTTGATGCAAGAGAAGGCTTCCAGCTCAATGAAAGAATGTTCAAGTTCATATCGTTTTATGACAATGAATACGGTTATTCGAGCAAAATTGTCGAACTGATCAAATACATGGCAAGCGTTGACAACAAATAGTGAGGATTGAATACAATGAAAAAAACAGTTAGAGATATTGATCTGAAAGGCAAAAAAATCATAGTAAGATGTGATTTCAACGTGCCTCTCAAGGATGGACAGATAACTGATGACACAAGGATAACAGCAGCACTTCCTACAATCAGATATCTTCTGGAGCAGGACTGCGCAGTGATACTTATGTCACATATGGGCAGACCCAAAGGTGAACCCAAAATGGAATATACCCTCAAACCAGTGGCAGACAGACTGGAGCAGCTCCTTGGCTGCGGGATTGAATTTGTATCATCGCCTGCAGTGGTGGATGATGCGGTTTCAAAAGCAGCAGCAGACCTCAAAAACGGTCAGATTATGCTCCTTGAAAACGTCAGATTCGTAAAAGGTGAGACTGACAATGACAAAGAATTTGCAAAGAAACTGGCGAGTCTTGCGGAGATTTTTGTAAATGATGCCTTCGGTACTGCCCACAGAGCACATTCCTCAACAGCGGGAATCGCACAGTTCCTGCCGTCAGTATCCGGCTTCCTTATCGAAAAAGAGCTGAAATTTCTCGGTGCTGCGGTCGAAGATCCGAAGAGACCGTTTGCTGCAATCATGGGCGGCGCTAAGGTTGGAGACAAGCTGCCTGTAATAGAAAACCTGCTTACAAAGGTTGATACACTCATAATCGGCGGCGGCATGTCATATACATTCTTCAAAGCTATGGGATATGAAATAGGGCAGTCGATACTTGATGAGGCGAACATAGAGCTTGCAAAGCAGCTTATGGCAAAAGCAGAGCAGTCTGGAGTCAGACTGCTGCTCCCTGTGGATGCAGTATGTGCAGACAGGTTTGCTGAGGATGCGAATTATGATGTATATTCGAGAGAAAACATACCTGCAGACAGGCAGGGTCTTGATATAGGGCCGGCATCAGTAGAGCTGTTCAAGTCCGAGCTTTCAAAAGCCCAGACAATAGTATGGAACGGACCTATGGGTGTATTTGAAATGCCGAATTTTGCAAAAGGTACATTTGAGATTGCAAAGATACTTGCAGATTCAGATGCGGTTACAGTCATAGGTGGAGGAGATTCTGCAGCAGCTGTAGAGCAGGCGGGACTTGCAGACAAAATGACGCATATATCAACAGGCGGCGGCGCATCACTTGAATTTCTTGAAGGCAAAGTGCTGCCGGGAATTGCGTGCCTTGAAGACAAATAGGAGGCAGATATGAGAAAACCTTTAATAGCAGGCAACTGGAAAATGTACAAGACAA
>CAZDQV010000087.1:0-8885 GCA_964507795.1 uncultured Oscillospiraceae bacterium
GCCTTGCTGATCTTCGTTCTCAAGGAGTGGATTTCCTTAGCAAGGCACTATCATAATGTAACACAGCAAGGCAGAAGAATGCCTTGACTGAACTTCAAAGCACTCAAATAAAATAGAATCAAACAAAATGGAAGATAAGGTTATAGCACTTATTGCTCAAGTTCTAAATGTACCAATCAGTGAGATTGAACTTGACACAGAAATAGGTGAGCTCCCCGAATGGGATTCATTGCGTAACGTTGAGATTATTGCCCAGTTGGAACAAGAGTTCAGAGTAAAGATTACTTCTGATATGATTATGGACTTAGAAGATGTATCCGACATAGTGAGTCTCATGAAGAGCTTGACTGATTGATATGCAGAGAAGTATTGAGCAAGACATTTGGCACTGGGCATCACTGCAACCAAACAAGGTAGCAGTGATAAGTGGGAAAAAGTCAGCATCGTATAAAGAACTTTGCGAGAGAATTCTCGGAGCAAAATGTTATTTTCTAAATCAACTTCACCTCGCAGAAGGTGAGGCTATTGTCATTGCGGCAGGCAAGCAAATAGAGTTCATCTACGCTTATTTTGGGGCTCATCTGGCAGGATTGAAAGTCGTACCTATCGACTCTGCTACAAACCCAACCCGCTTGGATTACATCGTCAATCAAACGAAAGCGAGACTCTTGGTTGGGTTCGACACCATCGAACAAAAAACACCAAATGTCTCCATCAAAGAATTTACAGAACTCAACACTGACATCACCACTCCCTCATTCCCAGAGCCAAATAAAATAGCCGACATCCTATTCACAACAGGCACCACTGGCAAACCCAAAGGGGTACCCTTGACATACAATAACGAGGCTGCCGCAGCTCGCAACATCAATGAGTTCATAGCTAATACGCAAGATGACGTAGAGCTACTTGCCCTTCCTGTGAGTCATTCATTCGGCCTGGGGAGGGTGAGATGCTGTCTGTCAAAAGGCTCTACTCTGATTCTCCTTGGCAGTTTTGCCAACGTCAAAAAGATATTCAGCTCTATTGAGGAATACCATGTTACAGGGTTCACTATGGTTCCAGCCAGTTGGCGGTATCTCAAGAAACTCGCAGGAGATAAGTTAGGAGAATACGCCGATCAACTCAAATACGTAGAGATGGGCAGTGCTTTCTTCTCTAAGGAGGAGAAGCAAGAATTGGCTAACATCCTGCCCTCGACACGCATCTGCATGCACTATGGGCTAACAGAAGCCTCGCGCTCTGCTTTCATGGAATTCCATACTGATGCATCTCGCCTTGATTCTGTTGGCAAAGCATCTCCTAATACAGACATCAAGGTTTTGGACGAGACAGGTAGGGAATGTAATATCGGCCAAGAAGGTGAGATTTGCGTAAAAGGAGAGCATGTGACGCACGGTTACATCGATTTCCCAACAGATGATTCTTTTTGGGGAGATTATTTTCGCACAGGCGACTGGGGCTACAAAACAGGAGACGGTTACATATACTTGATTAGCAGAAAGAAAGACCTGATCAATGTAGGAGGGAAAAAAGTAAGTCCCATCGAGGTCGAAGAGCAACTTCTGAAGATTGATGGCGTTGCTGATTGCGCCTGCATAGGAGTCCCTGATAGCGAGGGAGTACTTGGCGAAGTAGTGAAAGCTTTCATTGTGAGGACAGAAAACTCAAACATCACTTTCGACGACATAAACAGCCGATTGAATGGGAAACTTGAATCTTATAAGCTTCCAGTTATGTATGAATGGATAGATTCCATTCCTAAAACGCAGAACGGGAAAGTCCAAAGAGGCTTACTGAGATGATAGAGATAAGAGACAAGAAGGATTGTTGCGGATGCCACGCTTGTGGGGATGTTTGTCATGCACAAGCGATAAGTTTTAAACCAGACAATGAGGGTTTTTGGTATCCTCATGTAGACAAAGACCAGTGCACTGATTGCCATTTGTGCGAGAAAATCTGCCCTACGATTAACATTAACACATTAAAACACAACGATTGGGCAGAGCCGAAAGTATTCGGTGGTTACAATAAAGATATCGTCATCCGCTTCGACAGCACCTCTGGCGGCCTCTTCTCGCTATTGGCTCAGGCCATGTACAAGAAAAATGGCTATGTGAGTGGCGCCATATACAATGAAGAATTCAAGGTTTATAATTTCATTTCAAACGACAAGAAAGACCTTAAACGGCTACGCAGTTCCAAATATGTGCAAAGTAATGCTGAAGGTCTCTATAAGCGAATAAAACAATTGCTCGTAGCTGGCGAAAAGGTTCTTGCATGTGGTTCTCCATGTCAGATGACGGCACTCAAAAGCTATCTTCGCAAAGACTATGACAACTTAATAACCGTTGACTTTCTTTGTCGAGCCACAAACTCGCCCAAAGTCTTTGAGAAATATAAGGCTTCATTGGAAGCGCAATACGGTTCCAAGATTGTCTACATCAAGGACAAAAACAAAGACCATGGTTGGCACAGCCTTGCTCGGAAAATAACCTTTGAAAACGGTCAAGTCTATTATGGAGAGGGTCACGAAGATGACTACCGCCGCGGATACCATGACAATGTATTTGAGCGCCCGTCGTGTTACGAGTGTAAGTTCAAGGGCTTTCCTCGCATAAGCGACATAACTTTGGGCGACTTTTGGGGAATAGATAAAGTGGATCCATCCTTGGAGCAGAACCTTGGAACTTCGCTAATAATGATTAATTCCAAGAAAGGGCTTGATTATTTTGAAACCGTAAAGGACAAACTGGTCGTCAAGGAATTCAAGATAAGCGACATCGTTCCAGGCAATCGTACTGCAATACTTGGTGGTAAACTTCAATATCCTGCCAACGTAGACCGTGATGAGTTTTTCAAGGCTCTTGATGAGATGCCATTTGACGAATGTGCCGCCAAATACTTTCCATACGTTGACCCCAATAGGCCTTCTTTCAAGCGCAAAGTGAAAAACTTGCTTAAGTTCTTTTACCTCAACGTACACACTCCGGCTCAGTTATGGCGGGTCTTCTATTGGAACTTCTGCCATCGCAACATTCATTCCAGCATTTTGGAGGGGAGGGTGTTCAATGTGCTTTCACATTCCGCCATTGACATCGCCAAGACAGCAAATGTGGAAGTTGGAGGTACAGTGCATCTCAACCTCAAGCGCACCCGAGGGAGTAAGGCAGAGTTCCGCCTTTTGGTTGAGAAGGGAGCAACCTTGAGATTTGGCAAGGGGGTCTCTTACTTCAAATACGATAGTGATGTGCAGGTGTTCAAGGGAGCGCAACTTTTGATAGGAAGTTGCGCAACTAATATTGGCTTGAACATTGTTTGTTCCGACAAGATAGTCATTGGCAATAACGTACACATTGGTCGCGATGTTTGGATTCGCGACAATAATGGCGGGCATACAGTTATTATAAAAGGTTACAAGGACAAAGCGCCTGTTGTCATCGGCGACAATGTGTGGATATGTTCCAATGTGAATATAACAAAGGGAGTAACCATTGGCGAGGGAGCTATCATTTCAGCAAACAGCGTAGTGACAACTAACATCCCCGCTCACTGTATCGCCGCAGGAAATCCTGCCAAGGTGATTGCCGAGGACGTGTATTGGAGACCGTAACAGCGGAGAAATGCCTTCCGAAAACAAAAGAATAGTAAAGAATACCATATTCTTGTATTTCCGCTCATTCTTGATGATGGCGATTAACCTCTACACATCAAGGGTGATTCTGCAGGCATTAGGCGTAGATGACTTCGGCTTATACGGAGCCATAGGAAGCATGGTGGCAATGTTCTCAGTCATCAATGGCTCCTTATCGGCAGGCACAAGCCGTTTCTTAACTTTCGAGTTGGGCAAGGGTGACGATGTGAAGTTGAAGAAGACGTTCAATGCCTCGTTGGCAATGCATGCTGCTATGGCGCTGTTTCTATGTCTACTAATGGAAACGGTAGGTTTGTGGTTCGTCAACTACAAGATGAACATTCCTGAGGGTCGTGAGTTCGCAGCTAATGTTGTCTACCAAATGTCTATCCTTAGTTGCATGTTCTCTCTCACGCAAGTCCCATACAGTGCAACCATCATCTCACACGAAAGGATGGATATTTTCGCTTACGTGGGACTGGCAGAAGCCACTTTCAAGTTAGCCTTAGTTTTCGCTCTCCTGTACCTTCCTTTTTCGGACAACCTGATAGCGTATGCTATAATAGTCGCAATTTGGGGTATTCTCCTGCAAATCTTCTATCGCTATTTCTGCTACAAGCGTTTTGTCGAAACAAGACTTTCTTTTTGTCGCGACAAGAACATTTACAAGGAGATGCTTTCGTATTCTTTATGGGATACGATCGGATCTTTCTGTGCGACAGGTAACAGCCAAGGAATCAACATTCTCATCAATGTATTCTTCGGTGTTGCAGTCAATGCAGCTCGCCAAGTTGCATATCAAGTAGAGCATGGCGTAAATCAACTTGCCAGCAATCTGATGACCTCCGTGAACCCTCAGATTGTAAAGAGCTACGCCAAAGGAGACATAAAACGTTTTTTCCAATTGATTTACGAGTCTGGCAGGTACGCCTACTTCCTGATGTTTTTGGTCTCATTCCCTATCATTTTAGAGGCTGATTACATTTTGAAACTATGGCTCGTAGAAGTCCCCGACTATGCAGTGTTGTTCACTCGCGGCGTTTTGGCAGTCGCCACATACAGAATGATTGTGCGCAGTACGATATTTGGTGTGCACGCCACAGGCAATGTAAAGGTTCTCAACATGACGAGCGGTGTATATAGTGCAGCTACATTTCTACCAGCCGTGTATCTTTGCTTTAAGTTCGGCCTTCCTGTGTGGTCGTATCTAATAGTGTGGGCATTCAATGGGTTCATGTGCAATTTCTTTGAAGCCCGCTCTTTATATTTAAGGCAAAAATTCGACATTGCTCATTACATACTGCATGTCTATGTTCACCCAATTTCAGTTTCTCTTCTTGCCGGCATTTTACCCCTTGTTGTAGTTTGCTGTTTTGAGGAGAGTTTTCTCAGACTGATGATTACAGTTAGCGTGAGTACACTGAGCCTTTGCATTTGCGTATATACTCTCGGACTGGATAATGAAACAAGACAAAAGGTAAAGACTTTTATACTCTCAAAGATAAGAAGATCATGATTTTCCGTATCATTAACGCCTGCTATCGGAAACTTCTTCTTCCATTCTATGTGGCAAGTGCCATAAAGAAAGAACAGAAGCATGAAGAGAAGTTGGTGATGGACAATGTGCCAAGTGGCGCATTGTCTCCTCTAACTAAAGAGGAGAAAGAGCAAGTTAACTTAATTTACGCTCCTGTTATGCGAGGCACATGCGGGGGGGGGTAACTCATTGAGTTACAAAGAATTAGAGTACTTTAAATACTATAATGGATTTGATGCAAGATACCTTTCTCACAGGGTATATCTTCCTATAGTCGCTCACAAGCTAAATGACTACAAATACACCAAGATACTCGAGCATAAGAGTTTGCTTGGATATTTAGCAAAAGGAGAACTTAAGTTTCCGTATTGCTATGTGCGCTGCATAAACCAAGAGTACTACGACAACGACATGAAACAGATATCCAGACAAGAGGCTATCGATATCTGCATCAAACAAGAGTCGTTGATAGTAAAAGACAGCGTTGACTCAGCTGGCGGCAACAGTGTGGAGTTAGTAAGGTTTGATTGTGAAGGTGACAAAGAACGCAGTGCAGCAATTAGTCCTGTTCTGAATGAGCGGAAGCGTGATTTCGTCATTCAAGAGTGTATCAAGCAACACCCAAGTTTTGCAAGTTTCAATCCTTCAAGCATCAACACACTTCGTGTGACAACCCTTTACCTGAACGGCCAGTACAGCACTCTTTCAATCGTCCTTCGACATGGCAGAGGGAATTCTAAGATTGACAACTGGGGAGCAGGTGGTGTAATGATTGGTGTGCATTTTGATGGCAGAATTCACGAGAGGGGGTATGATATCAAAATGAACACCTACAGTGAAACAAATGGGACACCATACAGTAGCATCGTTTTGGAGCAGGTGCCTGCCTTGCTGAAAACAATCGAAAATGCGCACAAAACACAGTTCTCGCTTTGCAAGTTCATTGGGTGGGACATCTGTTTCAACGAGAACAATGAGCCTGTCGTAATCGAGCTTAACGCTTCGCAGCCAGGCGTAATAGGTGAGCAACTGTGCACAGGTCCTATATTTGGTGACAGGACGCAAGAAGTTGTCGAATATTGCAAGGGCAAAGAGTTCAAGTATCGCAAAAGCGTATTAGAGTTCTAAGGGAACTCTTTATACTGTGCGAAACCCACCAAGCAATCCCAATAATTGCTAATAATGAAATCAATCGAGAATATCAGACTGAGCAATGGCGTAGAAATGCCTCCAATTGTTGAAACGACCAATTGGATGACCTACCCCGTCATGAAAGAGCTTGTGACGGCAGGGCTACGAGTGGGGTTTCGTGCTTTCGACACTGCTCGCGACTATGGAAATGAGCATATTGTCGGACGTGTGATGAAAGAATGTCTGTCTGAGCAAGGTTTAAGGCGCGAAGATGTTTTCATTACAACAAAGATTGGTAACGGTCAACAAGCGAAGGGGAACATAGAAGAGCAGGTCGATATCTCTTTGAAAAACCTACAAACTGACTATATCGACCTTTGGTTGATGCATTGGCCCTACCCTGATCACTACGTAGAGACATGGCGTAAGATGGAGAACGTATACAAAAGCGGTAAAGTACGCGCAATTGGCATGGCAAACTATCGTATTCGCCATTTTGAACACCTTTTCAAAGAAGGTATTGAGGTTATGCCGCACTGCGTGCAAATGGAACTTCACCCAATGCGCACAGCTGAGAATATCGTTTCATACCTCCGTGAACGCAATATCGCCATCCAGGCGTACTCACCTTTGTGTAGAATGATTCCTTACATTCGTGAAAATGAGACGCTAAAAACTATTGCCGCTCATCATGAAAAATCGGTAGGTCAAATCATTCTGCGTTGGCATATTCAGAACCATACAGTTCCTGTATTCAAGTCTCTCAAGCCTAAACGCCTTGCAGAAAACTTTGACGTGTTCGACTTTTCGTTGTCTGAAGACGAGATGAAACAAGTTGCCTCTTTGGATGAGGACTACAAGTTCCATCTTGAATCAGCAAGTTGCCCTGGCTATTAAACCACATTTATCATGAACGTTATGAAGCGCTTCTTCATAAGGTGCCTAAAAGTGCTATCAGGCAGTGTATTGCTCTACCGTACCAAATGGTATAAGTCTTTCTTTATCGACCCAACTCATGAAATATATCCTGATAACACATGGTATCGTGAGCATGATGAGCGAAATTTCGACTTGGTAAATCTTGGAAGTAGTGGCGGAAAATGGGCTTTCGACTACTCAGGGACAAATGTCAAGGCGATGAACTGGGCGCAACAACCCCAGACATTGCTCGAGGATTACAATCTTCTCCGGCACTTCCATAGCATACTGAAACAAGGTGGTTATGTCCTCATAACTATAATGCCGTTCACTGGTCTCAACAAAAAGACTGGTGTCCGTGATGCCATGAAGTACGTGAAGTTTGATCTTCAAGGCGAGCCCATACAGCCCTATCTTTTAAAGAAAGCCAAACTGTACGCAAGTTTCCCCATCCTATTCAAGATGCAAGCCATCAAGGCTCTCGTAAAATACATTATAGGCAAAGAGCGCAACATAACACCCAATCCTAAAAGTATGATGGAGTCTAATCCTATGAGTGCAGAACAACTTGAGCATGATGCGCAAGGTTGGATAAACGGATGGAAACGTCAGTTTGGCATATCAGACCTTGACGCTCCATTGACACTTGAAAATGAGGAAGGCAGAGAGTATAGGGTCAAACTGATGAGAGAACTCATTGACTTTTGTGTCGAACGGAGTTACAAGCCCGTCTACGTTATTCCACCAGTCACTGAACATTTGGGGAAATTCTACACTCCTACGTTCGAGAAAACATATATTTATGACTATTTGAAGTCTGTGGACAGGAACGTCATAACGCTCGACTACAGCAAAGACACAAAATTCAGGAGCGATGACAGTCTATATTTCAATAGTTTCTTTTTAAACAAGAGAGGACGTAGAATATTCACAGACCAAGTGCTTAACGACTTAGGCATCATTCATACTTGCTGACAAAAGACACCCACATACAGAGAATATGGCACTTCGTGTATTTAAACAAATATTAACAGGGGGGGGTAAATTACTCAAGCCCTTCACCTTCTTAATTAATATATTCATCAAGGAGCATCCAGTATTCTTGGTGAGTTTATTGTACAGGGGTGATATATGGAAGCTACGGGAATCATGCATCTCTAAGAGAACAAGCAGAAAGGAGCTACTGTACTACTCGTATCTTCAGACATACGGAGCTTGGATTGGGTTAGGTGCACAGTTTGATGGCACGCCTATATTTCCACATTCATTCAATGGGATTTTCATAAGTCATAATGCGCACATTGGTAAAAATGTCACCATATTTCATCAAGTCACAATAGGCTCCAATATGACTGTTGGAAGCAAAAATCAAGGTTCACCCACTATATGCAACAACGTATATATCGGTTGTGGTGCGAAGATTATTGGCAAGTGTAACATTGGTGACAATGTAAGGGTGGGTGCTAATTGCATTATCACAAAAGATGTACCGAGCAACTGTGTATGCGTCATGAGAGGGTTAGATATCATACAGAAGGAGGGCACTCTTGATAACACATGGATAGCGGTAAATGGGTGAAAGGAACAACTAACAGACAAATCCCATTCTTCTAAACGAGTTTGTCCCGCCAAGCCAACACTTGGCGGGACAAACCGTTTTGTGCC
>CAZDQV010000088.1:0-8834 GCA_964507795.1 uncultured Oscillospiraceae bacterium
GAAAAATGCTTTCAGAGATGGCTATTTATGATGCACCTGCTTTCACAGCTTTGTGTGAAACAGCCAAAAAGGCTTTGAATTAAAGTTTGACAAAACAAAAAATTCGAGTTGAAATTAAACAGAAATAGAGTATAATAGACGTGGACATGCTGATGTAGCTCAGATGGTAGAGCAGTGCATTCGTAACGCACAGGTCAGGGGTTCAAGCCCCCTCATCAGCTCCATGTGTAAAGCGCTTGGAAAGGTTGGAGTCATGACATTTTCAAGCGTTAATTGTTTTAGTAAGGAGGAATTCAATATGGTTATAAATCTTGACGAGATAACAGAACAGATACTGCCTGAATTTTTTGGAGGCATGAAAGAAATGCACACACATATGTATACTGATGAAGCCAATAGAATTTTTACAGCATCGCTTCCCCCGGGAGCATCAATAGGCGAGCATATGCATGATGGTACCAGTGAGATAATATACATTCTGAGAGGTAATGGTACCGGAAGTGTTGATGGAAGCAAAACGGCGATGAAACCCGGCATGTGCCAGTATTGCAGAGACGGACATACTCACAGTCTCGTAAATACAGGTGATGGACCTTTGGAATTCTTTGCGGTTGTAGCAAAGCAACAGCTTTAGAGACATGAAGAAGCTCTGCACGTTTCAGCAGAGCTTCTTCATAAGGACTTTATAATTCAATGACTTCTCTGTTTTCATCAACAGAAAGGAATTTGTCTTTCAGAGGATTTTTTGCATTGACGGTTTTGCCTTTTTTGTTAGTTTCTTCGATTTTCTTGAATACGCCCTCTTCTTTGCCTCCTGCAGGCTGAGCGAATTTGAATGATTTGTTTACTTCGAGTTCAATGAATTTCTTTGACATCGGGGTGCTCCTTTCAGTAATAAATATATGATTTCCATTGAGTACAGTATATTTTAAGCGGCTTTGAAATGTAATCGGGAAATAGTCGTAAAGTTTGTCGCACTTTTTGATTAAATGCGAAAATTCAGAATATACCACACAATACTAAAGTACTACGATTTTCATGCACCAAAAAACGTGCAGCCTCAGATGTACGATATGGTCAAAAGAAAGAGAGGTATGCTTATGGATTATATTGAAATAGTTTTAAACGGCAGAGTTTTTACTGATGCATCACTGGCTGGTGAACTTTTGCAAAAGGCCGGACTTGCAAAGACAGAGAAATTTGAATACTTTTGTGATATAATAGGGCATGTGGGCAGACTGATTGAGCTTTGCGGAGGCACTGCGGCAAAAATAATCTACGATTATGACAGAAGAAGTGGCATTATCAGATGTACTATATCAATGTTCAAAGCAGAGAACGGCATGGATGGCTCACTGTATTTTTTCAAATATATGATAAACAGAGTTGACGTGTTTGAAATGAAGCCGGTATCAACAGATGAGATACAGCTTGATTTTGAAATCAAAGATATTTTTGCGGAGGAACAGCTATGCCTTACAGCTTAGAACAAAGACTTGTAATAGGAATATCATCAAGAGCACTGTTTGACCTTGAAGAAGAAAACAGAGTATTTGAAGAAAAAGGTCTTGAAGCGTATTCAGTATATCAGAGGGAGCACGAAAACGACATACTCAAACCGGGAACAGGATTCAAACTGGTAAAGGCATTGCAAAATCTCAAAGTGAATGACGGTAAGGTCGCAGAAATAATTATAATGTCGAGAAACAGTGCAGACACCAGTCTGAGGATATTTAATTCCATAGAACATTACGGTCTTGACATTACAAGAGCAGCTCTTGCAGGAGGCGGTCGCATAGAACCATATCTTGACGCATTTAATACGGATTTGTTTCTCTCTGCCAATGAGGAGGATGTTCAGGATGCAATCAATGCTGGAATCGCTGCAGGTCTTATCTGCCCTGCAGTATATGATGAAAATGAAATTGACGTAATCAGAATCGCTTTTGACGGAGATGCGGTTATATTTTCTGATGAGGCCGAAAATGTGTACAGAGAAAAAGGTCTTGAAGCTTTTTCAGAACATGAAAGGGCAAATGCAATGAAGCCTCTGCCTGAAGGCCCGTTTGCAAAATTTCTCAAAACCATTTCATACATACAGGAGCAGTTTGAAGCAGATAGTGCGCCTATCAGAACTGCTCTTGTTACAGCAAGATGCGCTCCGGCTCACGAGAGAGTGATAAGGACGCTCAGAGCATGGGGCGTCAGAGTTGATGAGGCTTTTTTCCTTGGAGGCATAGACAAAAGCAGAGTGCTTGCTTCCTTTGGTGCCGATATTTTTTTTGATGACCAGCAGCTCCATATAGATCCGGCGTCAAAATATGTACCATCAGCAAGAGTTCCATACAGAGAAAGCCAAACTTTAGTTGAAAAATGACATGGAAGTAATATATAATGTATCCACAAACAAACATGGAGGAAATGTAATGAAAGGACTAAAACATATTGATGATGAAGTGCTGGAACTGAGCTACAAAAAAAACATAAGTGATGATGCGGATCTGGATCTTGAAATAAGCATAAACTACAGATTGGATTTTGATGAAGATGCAAGAATGTGCTATGGCGATGCAGAAATAGAAATAGATGATGATGAACATACTCAGCTTGAGATAAGAATCCATACAGTAGGCATTTTTTCATACAAGGGAGATGTGCTTACAGATGAGATAAGAAGACAGCTTCATGCTGAGACGGTGGTGGAGCTTAATCCTCACTGGAACAATCTGTTGACAAACCTGACGATGCTTGCAGGTATACCACCTATCGAGCTGGAGCCTATGACGTTTGAGGATGCAGATATACAGCTTACTCGCGGTGAAGGATTAAACTGATTGTTGTTATATTGCCTGACAAAGAATTAACGCAAAAAAGTCAAAAAAAAGTGAATGCGTGTGGACTGGATTCACTTTTTTGCTGCATTATGATATAGAATGTTGTTAATTGAATTTGTGAATGTATATTTTTTGTCGAAACTATAGAAATTTGAGTTTTGGCGTGGTATACTATTTTTGTTATTTGTGTATTGCAGTTTGCTGCATACTCCCGACTGATTCTTTTTATAAATAATCAGTAGAGATTTTGACATCAAGAAACAGATTAATACCGCATATAAATATTTCTATTTATTCAGCTTTCTTTAAAAGATATGTAATAACCCGGAAACGGCAAAGGTATTACAGGAAGGGTGGTGATAGGGAAGGCGGCGGTATACAGATTAATAATCTGTTAAGAAACAGGGAGAGTACATAATGACGAAGCGGCGTAGGCCGTATTATTATTGCTTATCAACCAGTAATGGGAAACATACGTACTATATGGTTGAGATTTAATTAATTGTTAATATTAGAAAAGGAGAAATTAACATGACAAATCAGGAAAGAGTTGAAAAAGCTCGTAAAGCTTTAGCTCAGATCGCAGATTACAATCAGGAACAGGTAGACAAACTGGTATACGAAAGTGCCAAGATTATCTACAAAAACGCAGAAGCACTCGCTGAAATGGCAGTAAAAGAAACAGGCCTTGGAAGCGTTCAGGACAAAATCGGTAAGAACACTGATACACCTACAGCTTTCTGGGATTACCTCAAAGATAAGAAATCAGTTGGAATCATCAATGAAGATCCTAAATTAGGACTTATTGAAATAGCTCATCCTGTTGGCGTTATCGCTGGTATCACTCCTGCAACTAACCCTACAGTAACTCCTTTAGGAAACGTTATGCACGCACTTAAAGGCAAGAACGCTATCATCTTCTGCCCTGCACCAAGAGCAAAGAAGACTTCAACAGAAACAGTTAACCTGATCAGACAGGCTATCGAAGCTTGCGGAGCTCCTGCAGACCTCGTTCAGATTATCGAAGAGCCTACAATCGCTCTTTCAGCTGACCTGATGGCTGCATGCGACCTTATCGTTGCAACAGGTTCATCCGGATTAACTAAGGCTGCTTATGAATCAGGTACTCCTGCATACGGCGTTGGCCCTGGAAACCCTCCAGCAATCCTTGATGATGACTTCGATTTAAACGAAGCTGCAAAATTATCAGTAGTAGCTATCGCAAGCGATAACGGTATCCTTTGCGACGGCGACAACCTTCTTCTGTACCCTGCAAAGAAAGAAGCTGACTTCTTCGCAGAATTAAAGAAGGAAGGCGTTGCAATATTCGAAGATGCTGCTGACATCGCTAAATTCCGTGAAGCATTATTCATCGACGGTAAATCAAACCCTGGTTTAGTTGGTAAAGATACTGACGTAATCGCAGACGCTGCAGGAATTAACCTTCCAAAGGGTACTAAGGTTATCGGATTAAAGCTTGACACAGTTGGTAAAGCTGACGTTCTCAACAAGGAAATCATGGGACCTGTAGTAGTTCTCAAGAGCTATGACAAGTTTGAAGACGGTGTTGACCTTGCAATCAAGAACATGGAAGAATCAGGCGGAATCGGACATACTGCAGGTATCTTCTCAAACAACGAAGATCATATCAAATACTATGCAGAGAAAATTCCAGTAGCTCGTGTACTTATCAACCAGCCTACACCAGATGCATGGGGACCATCAACTAACAATCTGTCACCGGCTGTATCAGAAGGTTGCGGAACTTGGGGCAACAACATCCTTGCAGGAAACGTTGACTATATCCACCTTATCAACGTATCAAAGGCTGTATATCCTCTTGATATCGAATTACCAGATCCTAAAAAGCTTTTCGCTGACTAATGGATTGTCGGTAAGTTAAATATTACCGTATTAAATAATATGGACTATACAATGAAAATGTAGAGTTTCTGCATTTTCATTGTTTTATTAAGAATGCAATGCTTTTTATGGCATATCCACAAGCTTGTATTCAATATTCTTTTTTATCTTTTGTTTTTTGTACTTGACTATACAGAGAATAGTGGATAATATAGATAATTAGGAAACGATTAATACTTAGGAGGAAAATGATGGATTTCAAATTATCAAAGACACATTTGCTTCAGCAGGAAATGTATCGCAGATTTGCAGAAAACGAAGTTAAACCATTAGCAGAAGAGATGGACGAAACAGAAGTTTACAACCTTGAACTTCTTGCAAAGATGCACAAGTATGGACTTATGGGTATTCCTTATTCAAAGGAATACGGCGGAGTTGGCGGAGATTATTTAAGCTATGCATTATGCATGGAAGAAGTATCAAAAGTAGATGGAAGTACAGGAATCACTATTTCAGTGCATACTTCACTTTGCTGCTCATGCATCGATTCATTTGGTACTGAAGAACAGAAACAGAAATACTTAAGACCGTTAATTGACGGTTCAAAAACAGGATGCTACGGCTTGACAGAGCCAAATGCAGGTTCAGACGCTGCAGGACAGCAGACACAGGCTGTTTATGACGAAGCAACTGATGAATATGTTATCAATGGTGGTAAGATCTTCACAACAAATTCAGGTTTTGCAGATACTTGCATCGTATTTGCATTAACAGACAAAAAATTAGGAACAAAAGGTATCTCTGCATTCATCGTACCGCTTAAGGACGAGAATGGAAACAGAACACCTGGAATAACAGTAAGCGAAAACATCAAGAGAATGGGTATTAGAGCAGCATCAAACTGCGAAGTATCATATGAAAATGTTAGAGTACCTGCTGCTAACAGACTTGGCAAAGAAGGACAGGGCTTCAAAATAGCAATGAAGGCTCTTGACGGCGGACGTATCGGTATCGCTGCACAGGCTGTTGGTCTTGCACAGGGTGCATTAAACGAATCTATGGCTTACGTTAAAGAAAGAAAACAGTTTGGAAGACCTATTTCAGCATTCCAGACAACTCAGTTTAAACTTGCTGATATGCAGACTAAGATTGACGCGGCAAGACTTCTTACATGGAGAGCAGCATGCGTTAAGGATGCCGGCGAAAACTACGGCCCTGCAGCAGCTATGGCTAAATTATTTGCATCAGATGTAGCTAACCAGGTTTGCAGAGAAGCTGTTCAGTTAATGGGCGGATATGGATACTGCAGAGAGTACCCGGTAGAGAGAGCTTTGAGAGATGCTAAGATTACAGAAATCTATGAAGGAACATCAGAAGTAATGAAGATGGTAATTTCAGGATCAATGAAAGTAAAGTAGTAGTGTGAAAGGAGAATATACAAAATGAAAATAGTAGTATGCATAAAGCAGGTTCCGGACACAAACGAAGTAAAACTGGATCCTAAAACAAATAGATTAATCAGAGAAGGCGTACCAAGCATTATCAACCATGACGACAAATCAGGTATTGAAGCAGCTCTTCAGATAAAAGAGAAAGTTGGCGGTACTGTAACTGTAGTATGCATGGGACCTCCACAGGCTGACGTTGCACTCAGAGAAGCTCTGGCAATGGGTTGCGATGATGCATATCTGTTATCAGCAAGAGAATTCGGCGGATCAGATACATGCGCAACAGCAATCATCATTTCAACAGCACTCAAGAAGATTGGATATGACCTTGTAATTACAGGCAGACAGGCTATCGACGGAGATACTGCACAGGTAGGACCTCAGATTGCCGAAAACCTTGGAATTCCTCAGGTATCATATGCAGAAGAAGTTGATATCGCAGGTGATGTTGTAACAGTTAAGAGACAGTACGAAGACAGATATCATATCATCGACGTTAAGCTTCCTTGCCTGCTTACTGCTCTTCAGGAACTGGCAGAGCCAAGATACATGCATGCCGGTGGCATCATCGATGCTTACGAAAAAGAAATCAAAGTATTAGGTTTTGATGATCTTAAAAACGACTTAAATCCGGATCATATCGGATTGAACGGATCCCCAACAAAAGTTGTAACATCATTTGGTAAAATGGCTAAAGGCGCAGGAACTAAACTTGATGTAAGTGCTGATGAAGCAGTAGCTGCTATCATCGCAAAGATGGAAGAAAAACACATAATTTAATGGGGAAGGAGTTTTGTTAAAATGAGCAAAGATTTATATGTAATCGCAGAACAGAGAGATGGCAATATCGCCAAAGTAACTCTGGAGCTGCTTGGCGAAGCAACAATATTAGCTGCAGACCTTGGAGAGAAAGTTCATGCAGTTTTACTGGGCGACCAGATTAAAGATAAGGCTCAGTCTCTGATTGAAGCAGGAGCTGACGATGTTATAGTTATCGAAGATCCTATGCTTAAAGAATATGTGACTGAACCATACGCAAAAGCAATCACAGCTATGATTAAAAAATACGACCCTAATATCGTATTATTCGGTGCTACATCAATAGGTAGAGATATCGCACCAAGAGTAGCAGCAAGAGTTCATACAGGTCTGACTGCAGACTGCACACATCTTGATATAGATATGAACAAGTACTTTGAATTCTTAAAGGCTACATCAACAGCTGATACAGAATCCATAGCAAACAAAATCGGTATGGATGACAAGACATTGAAGATGACAAGACCTGCATTCGGCGGTAACGTAATGGCAACAATCAGATGTGCTGACTACAGACCGCAGATGGCAACTGTAAGACCTGGAGTAATGAAGAAAATCGCTCCACAGACAGGCAAGCAGGGAACAGTAGAAGAGTTCAAAGTTGATTTCACTGATAAAGACATGAACGTAACCATCAAAGAAGTAATCAAGCAGACTCACAAGGCTGTAGATATTACAGATGCAAAAGTTCTCGTATCAGGCGGAAGAGGAATCGGATCAGCTGATTTCTACAAGGAATTACAGAAGGTTGCTGATTTACTTGGCGGAGAAATCTCATCATCAAGAGCAAACGTTGATGCTGGTTGGATTGAAAAAGCAAGACAGGTTGGACAGACTGGTAAGACAGTAAGACCTGAACTTTACATGGCTTGCGGTATTTCAGGAGCAATCCAGCACATCGCAGGTATGGAAAACTCAGAGTGCGTAATCGCTATCAACAAGAACGATACAGCAGCTATATTTGATGTATCAGATCTTGGAATCGTTGGCGATGTTAAGGTTATTATACCTAAACTTATTGATGCTCTTACTAAATACAAAGCAGCTCAGTAAACTTTAGAATTTATTCATCTGCCGCAGTAATGTGGCAGATGTTTTTATGTAAAAAATAGGAGGAAAAATGGGCAGATATCTTAATGTCGGAATCATGCAGAGCGAATCCAAAGACAGCAGTTTCGACGAGAGCCTCAAAAGAATAGAAACAAGCGTAAACAATCTGATGACAGGTATGAATAAGCCTGACATCATCGTAGGACCCGAAATGAATATAGGGCTCAGATGGAAAGGCGAAAGATCAGGAGATACAATTCCAGGACGTGTTACGGATATACTCGGAGAACTTGCACAAAAACACGGAATATATCTTATGGCGGGAAGCATGCTTGAGGTTCAGAGATTTGAGAACGGCAGCAAAAAACTGTACAATTCGGTTCCCATATTTAATCCGCAGGGAGAGCTGATTAAAGTATATAGAAAAATGTGCCCGTATACACCTGTAGAGGGCAACTTCACGCCGGGAAATGAATATGTGACATTTGAAATCAAAGAGAAAAAGACAGTCATAGGAGTGCTTAACTGCCACGACTGGTGTTTCCCGGAAATATCAAGGAATCTTGCTCTCATGGGAGCAGAGGTGCTGATAAGACCTGCAATAGATCCTGAGGGACTTTACAGCGTGTGCAAATCAATACCGTATACGAGAGCCTTTGAAAATCAGGCATATTTTATATCGGTAAATATGGCGGGAGCATGGCTTGACGGATATGCCTACGGTCATTCTGTCATTGCAGGGCCTGACGGCACCTGCATATATGAGGCGGGAAGCAGTCCTACAGCGCTTACTGTATCACTTGATCTTAATAAAATATCG
>CAZDQV010000089.1:0-8657 GCA_964507795.1 uncultured Oscillospiraceae bacterium
GTCTCGTCATGAGCATGTTCTACCAGAGTCACTCCAGGTCTGCAGCCAGGGAAATCTCTTACTACTGGCAGGAAGCGTTTTGCTTCTACGCCTTCATATACCATCATCAGAATATCATCGCAAGTATCTATGTATCTCATTGTACTCTTTGTTGCTACGCACATCATACCAGGTGCGGAACCTGTACCGATGATCGCCATCTTGCCGATTTCTTTGAATTTATCACCGTAGTTATCGTACAGCATCTGTACGCATGTTGGCCACCATTCGTCCAGTACGTCTGTTGCTGCGAAGTCCTGGTAGTTACATTTACTTCCAGTGCTGCATCCAGTACGTTAGGAGCGTATGCGATAGGAAGAGCATTAACGATCAGGTCACATCCTTCAGCTGCGGCTACGATGCTGTCTACGTCATTGGCATCTACTTTTATGCCTTTTGCTTTTTTCAGGATCTTAACCAGCTCGTTTACAGCTTTTTCATCATAGTCAGCACAGATGATTTCGCTTACGTTTGGTTCTTCATCCATTCTCTGTGCTACTGTAGAGCCCTGTGCGCCTGTACCTAATACTAAGATTTTTTACCCATTGTTAAAACAACTCCTTTTTCGTTTTATAAGTTTAATGATTATGTTCAGCTTTGCTGCCGCCGCTCCATGCGGTCTTTATAAATTCACCTTCGAACATCACCGCAGCAGGCTCGATTGAATGGATTTCTTCCAGAGGTATTTCAAAAATATCCTTATCCAGGATGACTAAATTAGCTTTCTTTCCAGTTTCAATAGAACCGATCTTATCAAGCATTCTCATCCGGTAAGCATTATTATAGGTATATCCTTTTATCATTTCAGCAACCGGCAGCTTTGCGTGAACCGGAGGTCTGACACTTCCAGGATACTTTTCAGGATCCAGTGGGTCTTCCAAATCAACTCTGGTTGCGGAAGTCTGGATACCTATGTAAGGGTTTGCCCTGTGTGCCTCTATATAACTGAACACATCACTGGAGTAACCAACCATTCCTCCATCAGAAATGATTTTAGTAAAATCGTACATAGTACTCCAACGTTCTTTGCCCAGATATTCAATAGCTGCTTCTCCAAAATAACCGCCTGCCCAGTGAGTCGTCCAGTCAATAAAAATTCCCAAATCAGCTACACGAGCCATATCATCTGGATGAATCAGCTCACAGTGAGCGAAAGTAACATAAATGCACCAGTCATTACCACAAATTTTCTTTGCATTTTCCACTGCATTGCAGCATGTCCTGAACGCTCTGTCACACACAATATGCAGGTGCAAGTCGATTTTTTCTTCATTAAGACGAACTAATGTATTAGTCATTTCCTCTTCCGTCACATTCATGAAGCCATAGTTTTCACCAGTTGGATCGTTATAAAATGGTTCAAGAGAAGCACTATCCCCCATTTCATTTGTTCCATCAATGAAACACTTGATTGTATTGATGCTTACATGCTCAGTAGTATACTTTGCGCTCCACTCACGAACTCTGGCAATTGACTCCTCCAATTCACAGAAGTTTTCTAATATACTGGTTCCCTGATAATACATGTTCAGCTTGCCTGCTTTGTCTAAATCATGGAACAGTTTCATAGCGTTTTCATTTTCTGTAAACCCATCCATAAGACAGATAATACCTTTTTCTCTAAGCGAATCGAGGAACGGCATAACTGATTCTTCTTCAGTACCTTCCGGCGGATACCAGCCAAGACTATCATACACCCCATAATCACCATCGGGACCGGCCTCAAGGACCCAACCTGTCGGTTCGCCTTGCTCATCACGTATTATTTCTGCTTCGCCTAATGGACTGCCGATTTTACCGCTTCCATCACGAACCCCCAGCATATCGATAGCCATGGAGTTATACCAGCATGCATGATCTGTAAAGTCCTGCATTCGTGCCGGTCTGTCAGAAATTATCGAATCGAGCATTTCCTTTGTTGGACCTTCGGGACCAAAAGTTTCTGCATGATAACACTCGCCATAAAAATACGGTACTTCTTCCTTTGGATATTTCTCTGCATATTCTTTGATAGTTGCCATCAGTTCGTCTTTATCCGTAACATCTGGCATCCGCACATGCCATATAGTCTTTGCAATGGTGACTGGGTGTGTATGGCCATCGATAAGCCCCGGTAAAATAAGCTTACCTCCTGCATCACGCATTTCAGTATTCGCATCCTTAAACGTTTCACATTCTTTTAAACTTCCAACACAAAGAAATTCACCATCTGCAATAGCTACAGCTTCCACAAAGGGCGTATCAAAAGTGGTATATATTCGTCCGTTATAAATAATCAAGTCCGCTTTTTTCATAGTATCCCTTCCCACTTATTTGATCCTGCACTTACTATCAATACCAATATAATATTTGTTAAATGCTTTCGCAGAAGATTTGGTCAGAATTCCACCTGCTATACTGCAGACAGCACAAATAATTACCATCGGAACGAAGGAAACTGTAAGTCCTAACTGCGGTCCGATAATTCCAACAATAGTATATGCAATAGCAACAAGTGCCATCATAGCTCCCATATCATCTGCATTGAAAGTATCTGTAACCATAACCGGTGTCAAAGTGCACATACCGTTATATGTAAATCCTTGAATCGAAGCCATTATAATAAATATCATAAAGTTTTCTGTTCCTGCTATTGCCAGAACAAACAGTAATATACCATCAATAATTCCCAGCAGATAGGTTGTTTTATAAGAACCAATTCTGTCTGAAACGACACCTATTACTATTGCTCCTATTGCTGCCGCAATATAAAAGACAGTTGTTGTTAATGAAGCGGTAGTAGATGAAACACCGTAATAAGTTGTTGCCAGATAGACTGCATCGGAAGCAAGAACATTACCAAACATCTGAATGAGGATGATTGAAATGATCAGCAACCATAATCCGGAAGTCTTCAGAGATGGTTTCCACTTTAATGATGGAGCCTCAGCTTTTCCTTTCAGAGTTTCTGCCAATTCTTCCGCATCAGCTTCCTCCTGAATTTTAGCCATCAGTTCCTTATCGCCCTTTGTCGGGTCTTTAACTAATATGCTGCAGACAATCATGATCACAGTAAATATCACTCCCTGTATTATGAGAGCTGCAGTAACACTGTAGTTGATGATAAAGAAATTTGCCAATGGTGAAAATGCAGCTGCACCTAAAGTCTGAAATCCGTACAACAGTCCCATGGCGGTGCCTTTTCTTTCCGGATACAGCACATTGATCAGCATCAGCGATGCCATGAACACGCCATACATTGCGAAAGATGAAAGGATTCCCATAAAGAAAATAAACACATATACCGATGTTGCCAATCCACTGAATAAAATTGATAAACCATATGCGGCGGCCGATACTACGAGAATCTTTTTCATTCCAAATTTGGCAGATACCCATCCCCCTGCTGCATAAGCCGGTATCATTACTATATATGATACAGAAAAAGCAGTTACAATCATATTCATGGACCAGCCATGGAATTCATTCAATGGCTGTACATAAACCGTTAAGACATATATATAATTCGTAAATGTTCCTACGATAATCAGTAAAATTAAGCTTATAATTTTATTTTTCTTCGATACATCGATTGTATTTGCTAATTTTTCAGCCATAATTCACAACTCCCTTCTATTTTAGTTACATGATATCTGCAACTTTCACAGCGATCTCTGCATATGCCATTCCAATTTTCTCAATATATTCAGGCATAATTCTTGCCGGAGTATCGGATGGATGATACAGATACATCGGAGAAGACACGATGCTGACTACAGGTGTTCCTGTCGCATGGAAGCAGCAGGCATCTGAAATAACTTCTGCATCTGAGTATTCGTATTCTTCAAACATGGCGCCCTCAAGATTTGCATTTCCAGCGTGCACTTTCGCAAAAATAGTCTTTGTCAGTTCATATTTTTTGAATGTTTCTTTTACAATATCCTGAAGTCCCGGAACATCCGTAATATATGCAATTCTCGGCTCTACACCACCTGCTTTGCATTCATTGTAATCATCATCAAAATAGATATCCTCACCTATATGCTCTATAGATAAATCAATCAGTATCTCTTCGCCCAGTTTCGCTCTTTCTTTGATGAACTCAATATGTCCATTGTAATCCGTATAATGGGTATCAGTTGCGGCAAACATCATTGTTTTTTCTCTCTGTTCAGCCGGGATCTGTGAGAAATATTTTGCCAGAGACAGCATTGTGGATATTCCGGATGCATCCTGAACTGCGCCCTGGAAAACTGCATCGTGGTGAGAATGTGTGACGATCATTTCCGGTGATTTTCCCGGAAGCTTACCGCATACATTGAGTGCAGTTTTGTATGCATAAGTGGTTTTCATCTTCATATTTCCCATCAGTTTTTTCTGGGCAAGCTTTTCTTTCAACATTTCACCGGTACTGCGGGAAATCCACATAGCAGGAAGCGACATGTAAGTCACATCTTTTGGATTAGCGATACCTTCATAATCTTCGTTATACCAATATGGATCATCATAGTAATCCTTTAAAATTCCTACAAATCCTGCTGCTCCTCCTGCCATAGCATTATAATAGTTGAACGGCCAGCTGCCAGGAGAGTAGATATTATACTTTCTACCCGGAACTTTCATTTCCCCATTTGGGTCATAGATTTCACTTTCTTCATAAAGTGCTGCCAGTTTTTCTATGTCCAGATCTTGAAAGAGAATGTCACAAATAACAACTTTTCCTTTTACATCTACGCCTTCGAAATCATTCTCATCACCGGCATTCAAATAAACAAACTCATACTCTTCGCCATTGAGTCCCATTTCAAAGGTCCCGGTTTCATCAGATTTATTTGTTCCATTTGCATAGAAACATTCAATATCTTCACCATCGATCTTGAGAGCGTATTCTTCCATATCCATACAAAGAGTTGGAGCTTCTTCAATTTTCACATCTTCAAGGCCGAACTCACGGAACTTACCTGCTATATATTCAGCTGATTTTTTTCCTTCCGGTGTAGCTGTCTTCCTATGTCCCCACTGACATAAATCTTCGATCCAGGAGAAAATTTCAGTTTTATCAGGGAAAATCTCTTTATTTAAAATAGTCATAATCTTGCCTCCTCGTTAATTGCTGATTTTTTCTGTGAATGCTACCATTCTTTCAGCTGCGTCTGCCAGACATTCTATTACCTCGCCCATATTTTCCATCAAAAGCATCATGATTTTTTCCGCTTCTGCATAGAGCATCTGACACATTTCTTCCGGTTCTTTATCTAAGGTATCAGAGAGGTCTAAACAAGCGCCGCCTTTACCTTTCGTCCAGGTTGCATTCTTTCCGTCAACAAATTCTCTTACTTCTGCACCGGCATTCTTCCCAAACAGGAAAGAGACAGCTGTAATATCCACACCAAGAAGCTTTTCTATTGCTTCCTCGATCTTTCCATTCTCAATCAGCTCAACTGCTTCCATAATCAGTGCCAGATTCCATCCATAGAATTTGTACATCGGTGCTATTATTTTTATCATCTGGGAATTGACCTGATCCACCTTATTGCTGATCAATTTATGGATATCAATCAACTCTTTGTTAAGTTTCGCAGATTCTGCTCCTACTTCATGGACCTTATTATATTCTGTTACTTTCTGGTACATAGTCTTGCCTTGTGCCTTAACAGCATCCAGAGCATCTTCGAAAACAGATAAATCCAGTTCTGCAGCAGCTGCAAATTGTTTTTCTTCCTCTTCGAAGTCGATCGCATCCATCCATCCTGAAAAATCAAGTTCCATAAGAGGTTTGCTGTCAAAATATGCACCCAATCCTGCATACCAGAATGTATTGGATTTCAATGCATCTTTGTCATATGCATCCCAGTTATCTTTCTGAGAATGATCACGTCCCATATATGGCGAATCCATTGTATAAATCTGATCGGACATGCAGTCATTTACCATTGCCGGGATTCCATTCATAGTGAATACCGCCGCATCGCACCATGCAATCGCATAAAAGTCTCCATGTCTTACATCGTTGGCCACTCTATCAAATCCCGGCATTTCTTGCGGCATGCCAGCTGCAAAATCCAGGTATGTTTTTGCAACCGAATGTGATGGTACAACTCTCAGATCATGTTCAGCTAAAGCGGTATATTCAAAGTTGATGTCCATAATAGTGCTTTCTAAAATATCAGGTCGAGCCTCATGCAACAGTCCGTAGATTCCCCTGAAATCTGATGATGCAGAATTAGCATTTCCTAATTCATGCGCCCCAGCTGTTATAAATGTAATTGTGTGTTCCGGCTGATACCCTGTATCTTTCATCATCTTGGCAATCGCCAAAATCGTAACAACAGAAGACACATTATCCTGTATACATCTGAAATAATGATCCAAGTGGCCTGTGTACACGATTCTTTCTTCTGAACTGCGGCCTTTTATCTCACCTACAACTGCGTGAGTAGTTCCTTCTCCCGGTTTAAACTCTGCATCCACAGTCAGGTTCCATTCTCCGGTATAAGCTTTGATTTTTTCAACATCAGCTTTGCTTATAGATACGATTGGTATATCGATTTTTTTATAATGTGGAACTGCTGTTATCGTATCTTCTTCAAGTGCTCCACCGACATTTGCTACAATGATGGCTGCAGCGCCGCGTCTTGCTGCTTCATTTATGATTTCATTTACCATTGGACTGACATCTTCAATATCCATCTGAATAACGATAAGTGCTATTTTTCCAGCAATATCTATCGCATCATAGTCTGCCACAAAGCCCTGTCCTACATCGACAATTTCTGCAGTAATGCCATCTGCCGACGTTCCTGCAGTCGTTGTAGCATAAGGCTTAATTATTACACTTCCATCTCCATTCTGCAATGTGGCATCATTGAACTGGAAGCGGTCGGACTTTACTGGAATCATTTCTACATTATCCAGACCTAATTCTCTCATTTTACTGGCAATATATGCAGCACCTTCTTTTTCAGCATCACTGCCTGCATGCTTGCCGCCATATAATGGATGATCGCCAATAGCAATATATTCTTCTACAATTTTTGTCTGATAATCAGTCAGATCTATCTCTTTTATCTTATTGAGAAAATCCATGTAGTTTTTTTTCATATAGCTCCTCCCCAATTTTATATTTGATTTATGATTATTATACTTTTATTCATTATGACAAAACATAACAATTCGCAGAATTGTACATCACAATTACGCACATTCGCTCCTATTTATCACAAAAATAATCCTGACAATTAACACTTGTCAGGATTATTCACGTTATCAATTTCTGTTTTTAATTGTTTTACAGACAATTTGCATACCTGCCCCGGTTCGAGACCTTCAATAGTAATAATTACATTTCTTCGCTGCTTTGAGGTATTACTGATAATCAGATCATCGTCATTAACGTTAACAACATAGTATAATGGTTCTGCAACTTCATTGTTCAGCAATGCACTATGCTGAACAAGATATTCTTTTGCCTTTTCAATATCAATTCCATCTTCAATATGCTGCTTGAAAAAATTATCTTCATGTATCTTTAAACCTGCAGGTCTATTCATTTTCCTCCATTCCTGAGGGCTGCAATTGTAGTGTTTTTTAAAAGCTGCGTTATAATATCGGGGTGCCGAAAATCCACACTCATAAGCAATTGCCGTAATGCTCAAGTCCGTACTCAGCAAATAACGAATAGATACCTCTGATCTGATAAAAGACAGCAGTTTTTCAAAGCTTTTTCTCGTATGTTTCTTTAAAAATCTTGAAACATATGCTTCATTCAGAGACACATAATCTGCAACCGTTTTCAATGTGATTTTGGATGAATAGTTATCATACATGTATTCAACTATTTCCCAAATCCTATCCCAGACATAATCCTCTTCTGTCACCGCCAGTTCATTTCTTCCATATTTAAAGCCCAGCTTCAAATCATTCAAAATTTCTATACAGGAATAAACAATAAGACTTTCGCGGTTTTCCTTTCCTGTATCAAAATGTATAAGATATGATGCATTAGCAATGTGGGCCTCTATTTCCTTTTTCAAATCCTGTGCCATCTGGTCATTTATTCCCGGCTCACACTTATAAATCACAGTTGAAATTCCTGGTATATATCTTTCAAAATCATCTATATTCAGATGCAGCTGCACATAAATCAAATCGTCGCTGCAGTTGTCATATTTGTGTGAATCTCCATAATTTACAACTGCCAGCTCTTCCTTTTCTACGTGGATTATTCTTGTCCCAATTGCAATATCCATGCTTCCCTGCAAAACATAATTGATTTCCAATGCTTCATGCCAATGGAAGTCGTGCGGTAATTTTTTTATTGATGTTGTTACCAGATTTTCTATCATTGCAATCTCCTGAATAATTTCTCCAATGCTGATGTTATAAAAAATATACCCCTTGATTCTGATTTGGTCAAGGGGTATATGTGAACTTCCTAAAAATTTTAACACTCAATGTGCCTTACTCCAAAAAACTTTTGAAAAATGACGTCTGTGCCGACTAATTTATTGTCATTGGCACAGACGTTTCTAACAATTTTGCCTCACTCTAAAATCTTGTGGGATGGAAGGTTGCGGGCATAGTCCTTCCGACTGATATCAAACAGCTTCAAAAAGAAATATTCATCATCCGGATATCCA
>CAZDQV010000090.1:0-8628 GCA_964507795.1 uncultured Oscillospiraceae bacterium
TCTGGGCAGCAGTGCAAAATATGCCGGTAAAGATGCGTTTTACAATATTAAATAAGCCTGTAGGGAAGAGTTAAGAGGTAAAGAGTTAATAGGGAATCAATTTGAACAAGGTGCAGCCTTCAGAGATGGGGGCTGTATTTATTTCAGAGGATTTCCTTGTAATAGATGAAAGAACTCAAAAAAGATAAAATGGTATTCTGCGAAGGAAATACGAGTGCCGCAAGATGGTTTACATCTGAATGACTCTAAAATATAAATATAACTTGGAACCAACTTGGAACTTATACTTTTTTGCGTGTATGTGAAAACAGGCTGAAAAGCTGTTGAAGGGGAAATTTGAGAAATTATATTCTGTTTGTACAAGGATATCGGTTGCATTTTAATGACGGGACAAGTAAAATGTTTTTGAACGCAAAATGAAAACAGATGCTGGAGTGGGGACATACATTACTCTGGCACTTATCTGAATCAAAGGTTTCAGCGAGAGCCCTGGCGGTAAGGGAAATTAACTGGGTAAAGGTAGATAATATGTTGGAAGTATCAGGTGCCATACTTGTTAACAATGGCGAGATATTGTGTGCACAGAGAAACAAAGGAAAGTATGAATATGTGTCATATAAATATGAGTTTCCGGGAGGCAAGATAGAGCAGGGAGAGACGGCGGCAGAAGCTTTGCATAGAGAACTTATAGAGGAGATGGAGGTTGACATCCCTATAGATTCTATGAAGCATTTTTATACGGTGGAGCATACATACCCGGATTTTAATATAAGGATGCATTGCTATATATGCAATATGAAAGAGCGTCGTATAGTATTAAAGGAGCATGTAAATGCTGTATGGAAATCCTTACAAAGCATTGGAGAACTTGATTGGGCAGCGGCAGATAGGCCTGTTGTTGAAGCATTAATAAAGCGAGGAGAAATATGATGGATATCAGTACCAATCTTGCAGCAGGTCTGGCCAATGGTTTTATTGACTGCAATATGAAATCTATTGAGAAATACAACCCAAAACTTCTTGTGAATGACTACAAAAGAGGAATGAAAGTCCTTACGAGTATAGAGAGCGAACTTAGAACGTGTGATGAGTTTTATTTTTCTGTAGCATTTATTACAGACAGCGGTGTTGTATCACTGATTAATACATTAAAAGAGCTTGAGGAAAAAGGTGTTAAAGGTAAAATCATAACGTCACAGTATCAAAATTTTACTCAGCCGGGAGCCCTCAGGCGTCTTTTGGAATTCAAAAATATACAGTTAAAAATCGTGACAGATGAAGATTTTCATGCAAAGGGATATATTTTTAGATACAAAGACAGCTATTCATTTATTATAGGTTCAAGCAACCTTACCCAAAAGGCGCTATCAGAGAACAAAGAGTGGAATTTAAAATTATCTTCTCTTAAAAACGGTTCTGTAATGCAGAATATTTTCAAAGAGTTTGAACGCACATTTGAAAATGCAACAGAGGTTACAGAAGGGTGGATTGAAGAATACGAAAAAATATATACACAGGTTAAAACAATAGAAAAACAAACTCCTGTAATTGCACTACAAAAAATAAATCCAAACAAAATGCAATACGAAGCCTTAAGGCAACTTGAAGCTTTGAGGAAAGAAGGCAAGCAAAAGGCTCTGCTTATATCTGCTACAGGTACAGGCAAGACTTACTTGTCTGCTTTTGATGTCAGGAAGTTCAAAGCTCAAAAAGTGCTGTTTCTTGTGCACAGAGAAAACATAGCAAGGGCAGCAATGGAAAGCTTTAAGCGCGTGCTTGGTTATGATATCAATGCAGGCGTTTTCTCAGGAAGCAACAAAAGATTTGACTATGATTATATCTTTGCAATGGTGCAAACCATGTCAAAAGACGATAACCTGAAGCGGTTTGCTCCAGATGACTTTGACTACATAATTATAGATGAAGTGCACAGAGCGGGAGCTCAATCGTACAAAAAGATAATAGAATATTTTAAACCTGAGTTTTTGCTTGGAATGACAGCTACACCAGAGAGAACGGATGGCTTTGATATATTCTCTCTGTTTGATTACAATATTGCTTATGAAATTAGACTGCACAGAGCACTTGAAGAAAACATGCTTGTTCCGTTTCACTATTTTGGAGTCACAGAAATATCAATAGATGGTGAGATTATTGATGACAACAGTGATTTCAATAAGCTGGTATGCGAGCAGAGAGTGTCTCATATAATAGAAAATGCTAAGTACTACAGTTGCTCAGATAACAGAATAAAAGGACTTGTTTTTTGTAGTAGAAACAAAGAGGCAAAAGAATTATCAGAGGCCTTTAACGATAGAGGATACAGAACTGTTGCATTAAGCGGAGCTGATACTGAAGAGCAAAGAGAAAAAGCTATAGAGCTGCTTGAAAGTGATGGTAATGAACACCTCGATTATATTTTTACTGTTGATATTTTCAATGAAGGTGTAGATATCCCATCTATTAATCAGATCATAATGCTTAGGCCCACACAGTCTGCGATAATATTTGTACAGCAGCTTGGGCGAGGCTTACGAAAATATCCAGGCAAAGAGTACTTGACTGTAATAGATTTCATAGGCAACTACAGCAACAACTATCTTGTTCCCATAGCTTTATATGGAGAACGTTCATACAACAAAGATACCATTCGCAAGCTTATAAATACGGGGAGCAGTACAATACCAGGCTGCTCGACTATAAGCTTTGACAGGATTACCAAAGAGCGCATATATAAATCGATAGAAGAAACTAACCTTTCAACTAAAGCAGAGCTCAAAAAAGAATATGAACTTATGAAATATCGCCTGGGCAGAAATCCTATGATGTCAGATTTCCTCGAACAAGGAGGCAGAGAACCATTTGCTTTTGTTGAATACAAAAACAAGAGTTCATACTATGACTTTGTCAAAAGTATAGACAATGAAAACCACCCAGATATGGAACCTGAGGACAAAAGGCTTCTTGCATTTTACTCATCAGAGATACTTAACTGCAAAAGATTTGAAGAGGCTGCATTACTTGTACTTCTCAAGGCAAAACAACAGGTTAAAATTGATGAGTTTAAATCACTTGTAAATGACGGGTTTGGATATGAACCTGATGTGGAAGCTTTGTATTCTGTAGTGAATAACCTTAATGGGGAGTTTATGAAAGAGTCTGATATAGCGGCATACGATATAAAGCAGAATATATCTGTTGAAGGTGATAAAATCACTATGAACAAGGTGTATTTCGACAGGATAAATGCTGGTCCTCTTGATACATATCTTACAGATATGATTTCTTATTGCACTAAAAAAATGATGGCAGGCTTCGACAAAGATAGATTTCGCAATGGGTTTATGCTTTATGAAAAATATTCACGCAAAGATGTTTGCAGGATACTTGGATGGGATAAAAACGAAGAGTCAACTATGTATGGCTACAGGATTAAGTATAATACATGCCCGATATTTGTTACATATCATAAGAATGATGACATATCAGGCAGCACCAAATATGAGGATTCGTTCATTAATCCAAATTGTTTTAGCTGGATGACAAGAAACCGTGTGACGTTGGAACACAGGGAGGTTGAGACAATTAGGAATTATGAAATTTCTGGATTAAGGATGTTATTGTTTGTCAAAAAAAGCGATGGTGAAGGTACAGACTTTTACTATATGGGAGACATGGAGCCTGTTGAATTCATGCAGAAGACAATTACTGATGATAAAGGTAAGGAGCTTCCTGTGGTTAATATCATATTCAATATGAAGGATGAGGTTGAGGAGAGTATATACAATTACTTTGAGGGGTAAACAGTTGGATAAAGGTAGGGTTATGCAGGATGAACAAATGAAGAATGAACTTAATCAGATGCTTTATACACGTATGTCAGAGGAGTATGGGACTTTTATTGAAAGATTGAAACATATGCCTGTAGAAGATATAATCAGGGCTTCATATGAAAAAGTTTTCAAGGAGGATATCCTTTACATTGTTGAAAACGGAGAATTGTCCATTGGTGATATACGAGCTTTGCTAAAGGAACAATATCCTTTGGACGGATGCTATCAGAGTTTATTTGACAGGGATTTTTCGTACATGGAAGAACTGAAGCTTTGTGTTGAAAACTATGCAATGAAGATTGAAAATACAGGAATAGAGAAAGTTTAAAATTAACAAGGGTGCAAGATGAAACAAGAGTATGCATTGAAGGAACACTACAAAAATTATCTGAGAGGTGTGAGGAAACTCAGCGAGGCTTCGGTTAAGCATTATGTCGGAGGACTTTCGGCTATTACTAAAATCCTGCAAGAGAAGGGAAAGATTAAAGACTCTATATATGAAATTAATGGATTGCAAGAGTTGGGCGTAGTAAAAGATTTTCTTAGAAACGATGCAGATTTTTTGTTAAAGGATTCCGTAGGGCATAATATGTATAGTGCTGCATTGAATAACTATATCAGATTTGCACAGGGGGATGATTTTTTTACAGCGACATATTCCTTTTCGGATCTTGATAAACCAGTTGAGGCTTCCGAACCACAAATCGTGGAGGAAAGTAGATACAAAAGATCTTCAATCATAAAAACCCAATCCATCAAGGCTGCACATTTTATGTGTGAAGCTGATAAGAATCATGTTACATTTACAGCTAAAAGCAGCAATAAGCAATATATGGAGGCCCATCATCTGATTCCGATTACTAATCAGAAGGAATTTGAATTCAGTTTAGATATATACGCAAACATAGTCAGTCTCTGTCCGATATGCCACAGGCTATTGCATTATGGCATAGAAAAAGAAAAGAGAATTTTGTTAGAGCAATTATATGATGACAGGTATATACGGCTGTGCAATAGTGGAATAGAAATCAGTAAGAATGGTTTTCTTGAATTGACAATGGGATAGGAGGTAGTGATGGATATATCGAAGTGTGACTGGAAGCTGTACATGGAGAAGGTGCCAGAGTGGCAGGAAAGATATATGGAAAGGCTTATTGATAAATATATTGAGATGCTCAGCAGTGATGAGCCTGCCTCGGAGAAATTCTGGGTGCTCGAGAAACAGGTTAAAAGTGACAAAAGGCATCCGGGTGTGCTTATTGAGATGCGTAAATCTAAAGCTATCTATGATATTGCAAGGTTTATAATGCTTTCGGTTATCACATTTAAAGATCTTGCTCCTTTCAGTGATGAACTGAAACAGAATGTTAATGAGATTACAAGGCAGAGAGGCTGATAGTTTGGGGGATTTCACAACTAATTGTCTGTATTTTTGTTGCCAGGTATAAATAATCTGCATATTAATATTCAAATTTCGACAAATAGGTGCACTAAAACCTATTGATTTTTATGCCAGTTTGTGTTAAACTCTAATGGTTACTTATTCAGGAGGTATTAAGATGAATACTTTTTTATTGATATTACTTGGCCTGGCCAGCATAGTACTTATTGTATCCATTCTGCTTCAGTCAGGAAACAGTGCAGGTCTTTCAGGCTCCATCGGTGGTGGTGCTGAGCAGCTTTTCGGCAAAAAAAGAGCCAGGAAATACGACGCGATATTAAATAAGGTTACAACAGTAGCCGGTATTCTTTTTATAGTTCTTTCATTGGTACTTGTTGCAATGGAATAATTATATATATTAAATTGTTTTAAATTATTATTAATTTAATATGTGCTTTTTTCTATAAAAGGTATCGTTCTATAAGAATATCTATCGTTCGATGCCTTTTATAGTCGTGTGAAAAAGTGCAGAGGAGGTATTAAAAATGAGCACATTAGCAATTCTTGTACCTGTCGCTGCGTTTGTCGGTCTTATAGTGGCATATGCACTTGCCGCATGGATTGGCAAACTTGACGAAGGTAACGAGAGAATGAAGGAAATCGCAGGTCATATACGCGAAGGCGCTATGGCTTTCCTAAAGAGAGAATACAAAACTATGGCGATAGTTATAGTTGTACTGTTCTTGATTATAGGATTTGCATTGGGCAGCTGGGTAACAGCCGTGCTTTATGTTATAGGTGCACTGCTGTCAGTACTTGCAGGTTTCTTTGGAATGAAAGTTGCAACTCTGGGTAATGTCAGAACAGCAAATGCGGCACAAAAAAGCGGCATGGCAAAAGCCCTCAAAGTTGCGTTCAGATCAGGCGCGGTTATGGGACTTTGCGTTTCAGGCCTGGGACTTTTCGGCCTTGGCATTGTATTTTGCGTACTTGACCTTGCAACAGTTATGCAATGCGTGACAGGATTCGGCCTTGGCGCTTCATCAATGGCACTGTTTGGAAGAGTAGGCGGCGGTATCTATACCAAAGCTGCAGACGTTGGTGCAGACCTTGTAGGTAAAGTTGAAGCGGGCATACCTGAAGATGACCCTAGAAACCCTGCAGTTATCGCAGATAACGTAGGAGACAACGTAGGTGACGTTGCAGGTATGGGTTCAGACCTGTTCGAATCATATGTAGGATCAATCATATCAGCTATTACACTTGCTGCAGTTGCAGCAACAGAAGCAGGAGGAGCATTCTCAGAGACAGCAGCAGCTGTATTCCCACTTGTTCTTTCAGCTATAGGTGTTTTAGCATCAGCAATAGGCATATTGCTTGTAAGAGGTAAAGAAGGCGGCAACCCTTCATCAGCTCTTAACATGGGAACATATATCTCAGGTGCCATAGTTATTATCGCATCGTTCATATTAAGTAACGCAATGCTTCACAGCCTTTCATACGCATGGGCTATAATTGCAGGACTTATCGTAGGTATAGCAATAGGTAAAATCACTGAAATCTATACTTCAGCAGATTACAAATCAGTTAAAAGAATTGCAGAACAGTCACAGACAGGTTCAGCAACAACTATAATCTCAGGTCTTGGCGTTGGTATGATGTCAACATTATGGCCAATCATCTGCATCTGCATCGGTATCATTGTATCCTACGCTGTTGCAGGCGTATACGGTATTGCCCTTGCAGCAGTAGGTATGCTTTCAACAACAGGTATGACAGTAGCGGTAGACGCTTACGGCCCTGTATCTGACAATGCCGGCGGTATTGCAGAGATGTCAGAACTTCCTCCGGAAGTAAGAGAAATCACAGACAAACTCGATGCAGTAGGAAACACTACAGCAGCTATAGGTAAGGGATTTGCCATCGGTTCGGCAGCTCTTACAGCACTGGCTCTGTTTGTATCATATGCAGAGGTTGCAGGATTAACAGTAGTTGACCTGTTAAACCCTATTGTAATTGTAGGTATATTCATCGGAGCAATGCTTCCGTTCCTGTTTACAGCACTTACCATGAATTCAGTAGGTAAAGCTGCAAACCAGATGATTGAAGAAGTAAGAAGACAGTTCAGAGAGAAAAAAGGCATCATGGAAGGTACCGAAAAACCTGACTATGCTAAATGCGTAGACATCTCAACAGGTGCAGCTCTCAAAGAAATGATTGCTCCGGGACTTATCGCAATCGTAGTACCTATTATAGTAGGTATAGTACTTGGCGTTGAAGGACTTGGCGGAATGCTTGCAGGAGCGCTCTCAGCAGGAGTACTTCTTGCTATCATGATGGCAAATGCAGGCGGCGCATGGGACAATGCCAAGAAATACGTTGAAGAAGGCAATTACGGTGGCAAGGGTTCAGATACTCACAAAGCTACAGTTGTTGGCGATACAGTAGGAGATCCGTTCAAGGATACATCAGGACCGTCAATCAACATCCTTATCAAGCTGATGACTATCATTTCACTGGTATTCGCTCCACTGTTTGTACAGATAGGCGGATTACTGTAATTGAATATCTTGAGACAGGTAGAGGTATTCTATCTGTCTTTTTTTGTTTTTGTGCAATAAAATGCATTTTTCTTGTGTTGTATATATAAAGATACAAACATGGAGGTAAAACAAATGAAAGATAATATCAACAACGAAGTACAGGAAGTTAAAGCAAATGAGAACAAGGCGAACAGAAATCTTAAAATAGCACTTGTGATAGCAATTGCAGTTATAGTTATAGGGGGAGCAATATTTGCTGTATCAGCGTTAAATGGAAGCAATCAGAATCAGGAAACCCTGGATACGGAAACAAACAGCAATCAGCAGATAACAGAAGATGTAATAGGTGAAGAAGCTGCGCTTGAAGCTGCAATCAAAGAAGCCGGAGTTAAGGAAGCTGACGTGACAAATTCGTATGTGAACCTTGAATCAGATGATGGCATTGTTAAATATGAAGTTGATTTTTATGCGGACAACACAGAATACAGCTTTGAAATTGATGCACAGACAGGAAATATCCTGAGTTATGAAAAAGAAGACGCAACCGGTTCATACAGTGTCGATGGTAATGGTGAGGCCGCTGTTTCATCAGAGGAAGCAAAAGAAATTGCATTGAAAAAGGCAGGAGTGAATGCATCAGATGTATATGATATGGATGTGGAACTTGAACAGGGCACATATGAAGTGAGCTTTAACTGTAATGGGATGGAGTATGATACTGTGATAGATAAAGATACGGGAGAAGTACTTCATTTTACCAGCGAATATGACCATTAATTTACTGGGAAAAGGTAAAAAAACATGGCTTCAACAGGCTCAAAAAATAGCTTTAAAAAAATCAAAAAAAGGTATTGACAAAAGGGAGGGTGTT
>CAZDQV010000091.1:0-7426 GCA_964507795.1 uncultured Oscillospiraceae bacterium
TTACTGACTACACTGCGGCAGTAAGCGAAGCTTCGGATGGAGCATCTTCACTTGAAAGCGGCCTGTCCGCACTTCACAAAAATACAGGCAGGCTCAAAGATTCCGTTTCACTGTTAAACGATAGTGCCAAGAAACTTTCTGACGGCTCTGCGGAACTGAAAACCGGTACTGCGGAGTTTGCAAAGGAAGCTGACAAATTCTCAGATGATGCAGACAAAGAAATTTCCGAAGTACTTGATTCGATAAACGGCAAAGATAGCAGAACTGTTTCTTTCACCTCAAACAAAAACACCAATGTCAAATCGCTGCAGTTTGTAATCAAAACCGCTGCAATCGAAAAAGCCGAAGCTGAAAGCAATACAGTTGAAACAGGCAGCTCAAGTTCGCTGTGGGAGAAGTTCCTTGACCTGTTCAGATAATCTGAAAATACCCTTCTTCTTTTAACAGATCCTCCGCGCGATATATAAATCATACGGAGGATTTCTGCTGTCTGCGAATTTACATAGCCTAATAAAATTTTAACATTTTCACGAAAACGTGCTATACTGAATATAGGACAGTAGCTGCCGACAGACGGTCAAGTCCGCATACTTGCAAGCAAACTTCTTCTCAACATATGTTTAAAACAAGTTGCAGACATAATAAAACGCAGGAGTTTTATTATATCTCTGCGTTCCTTATTCGGGTATATTCCATTACTTCTGACTTTCCCTGTTCATAATTTCCCTCAAAAGCCGCACACCTCGTGCTGTCAGGTCATCTTCCCTCACACCTCTGGCTTCTAAAATCCTTTCGATTGCCTGCGCCGGATCAAGAGAATGGTAAGGATAATAAAGGTCGCGCAATTCTTTGGGCTTGATAAATCTGTATATCTGTTTGCTGGTCTGCTGATAGGTATATGCCCAGTAACGATATATATATCCTATCCAGTACATTTCATTCTCTGTGTACTTCTCACTGCCGTAAGAACTCTCGCCAAACTCTGTATCCACTTCTTCAATAATCTGATTAACATCACAGGCTTCAAAAAGAAATCCTCCGGCATCCATACGCTGTGCCACCTGAGAGTTCATAAATCTCCTCATAAATATCAAAGAGCTGCATTTCGTTTTTGACAGAGATGTTTCAAAGACCTTTGCCTGCATCCTGCATAATTGCAGACCCATTTCATCAATTTTTATCATTTCAATATATCCTCTATATTTGCATAACCTAATAAATTTTTGACATTTTCACGAAAACGTGCTAATATAAATATAGAAACAGGGGCTACCGACAGACGGTCAGTCCGCATACTTTAGTTAAAAATAACCGCTAAGTTTGCTAGTCTTGGGCGGTTATTTTTGTGTCTTGTTATTATCTTTACCTATTGTGTATCCGGCACAAAAGCAGGTGATGCCGAAGCTCATAACTGCAATGAAATCCACAATACTCATTGGTCAAGCCCTCCTTTTTACTGGATTCCCTTACAGGTTTCTATGTAATCAGAGGGTCACAGTCCCTCTGCTGAAGGACTAACCGCCTACCGTTATGGTAGCACCCTTGTTATAATTATAGCAGTCATAAACCACAGACGCAATAAAAAACAGGTAAATCAACATCTGCAAAACTTATTCACAACATATGTTAAAACAAGTTGCAGGCATAATAAAACGCAGGGGTTTTATCTCTCTGCGTTTCTTATTCGGGTATATCCCCTACACCATCAAGCACCAGTCTTGGTCTGTACGGAAATTTCTTTATTTCGCTCCTGTCTGTCACTCCCGAAAGCACCAGCACCGTATCAAGCCCTGTTTCTATTCCGGCAACTATATCTGTATCCATACGGTCGCCTATCATAACCGCGTCCTCCGAGTGCACTCCCAGTATGCGAAGCCCTGTTCTCATCATCAGCGGATTCGGCTTGCCTACGAAATATGCCTGCTGTCCCGTTGCCATTTCTATCGGCGATATCATGGCGCGGCAGGCAGGAATAATTCCATCCTCTGCAGGACCTGTCAGGTCACTGTTGGTGCCAATCAGCTTGGCGCCTTTCATAACAAGCTTCACTGCTTTTAATATGTTTTCGTAATTGTATGTATTGCCCTCCCCTATAATTACATAGTCAGGATCAACATCATTCATAGTGATGCCCGCATCATGAAGCGCTGTCACAACTCCTGCCCCGCCTATAACATAGGCACTGCATCCCGGTGACTGACTGCTTATGAATTTGGCTGTTGCAAGGGCACTTGTGTAAAAATGGCTTTCGTCAACCTCAAGACCCATTCTTGCCAGTTTTATCTGCAGTTCTCTCGGAGAGCGTTCTGATGAGTTGGTCAGGAACAGAAAATTCTTGTCTTCTCTGTAGAGCCACTCAACGAATTCTTTGACTCCCGGCAACAGTTTGTTGCCATGGTATATAACTCCGTCCATATCGCATATGAAACCTTTTTTGCTTCTTAATGTTTCCATAAATACATCCTTTCTTTCCTTTGTTCAAAAGTTTATCACCTTCATGTTAAATTACAAGAGGTTTCTATGTAAAATCTGCGTAAATTATTACCTCAGCTCGGCTGTAAATTCTATTATCTTGTCCTCTGCAAGCTTTGCGGATATTGCGCCGCCATGTCCCTCTGCAATACTTCTTGCAAGCGAAAGCCCTATGCCAAATCCTCCTGTTGCCGAATTTCTTGATTTGTCGGGTCTGTAAAATCTGTCAAAAAGCCTTTTGGTATCTTCTGCAGTAATGCCGCTGCAGGCGTTTTTCGTGCTTATGCTGACTCCTTTCTTCTCTTTTTTCATTTCAAAATATATATCGGTATCAGGCTCGGCATATTTGACCGCATTGTCTATGAGGACAGAGACAAGCTGTCTTACCGCATACTCATCTCCAGTATAACTGATTCCGTCCGCCACCGAAATATTGAGCTTATGTCCCTGTGTCTTGGCAAAATCCTCAAAGGACCGGGCGGTATCCTCTATCGCATCGCTTATATCGAATGTGTCTTTTTTGAGATTCCCCGCGCCCTCGTCCATCTTGGCAAGGCTGACAAGGGAGTTGACAAGGTTCTTGAGTTTCTCGGTCTGAAGCATGGCCCTGTCTATCCATTTCTGCCTGCCGACTTCCATTTCGAGTACGGTAAGGCTTGTTGCAATTACTGTTATCGGAGTTTTGAGTTCATGCCCCGCATCGGTAATAAACTGTTTCTGTTTTTGCTCGTTTTTTATCATAGGCTCTACGGCTCTGCCCGACAGCATTACCACCATCACATACACAAGCACTATACATACCGCCATTGCAGCTATTGAAAGAATCCCCACCGTATATATTTTTTTCAGATCCTCGTAGCAGTCAATGAATATCGCTATATTGCGAGCCTCACCCTGCTGCTCCACATAGTATTTGTACCCCGAATAATATCCGTATCCGCTGCCTGCTTTGACTGCTACTTCAAGAAACTCATCTACATCAGACTCGGTTACAGTTGCAATATGTTCAAGGCTTTTGTCTGACAGCTTGCCGCTGTCGTCAAATTTGAGAACAAAATATCTGGTGGAATACGGCTCCTCTCTGGAAAAAGGCTCTCTGCCTGCATTTTCAGGAGGCTTGCCGTCTTTTTCGGGAACAGGAATCGTCCCCTGATTCTGACATATTGTATCGAGCTTGCTGTTTAGCTCGGAATTGACCGACAGATAGTTTGCGGTATTGACTATGAAGCAGAGAAGTATCATAACCATTGCCACCGCAAGCATTGTAATGCGTATGAATTTTTTGCGTAAATCCTTAATCACGACCTGCCTCCAGCATATATCCTATTCCTCTGCTTGCAACAATTGAAACCTCGGAGCCTATCGCCTTGAGTTTTTTGCGCAGGTTTGAAATATGCACCCAGACCACATTGATTTCCGCCTCGCTGTCCCAGCCCCAGACACATTCCATAATCTTATCCGCAGAAAACACCACTTTGGGCGAGCGCATAAAAAGCTCCATTACCTGAAACTCTCTGCCGCTTAATCTTGCCTCTTTGTCTGCTGTTTTCAAAACTCCGCTGTTTGTATCAAGCGATATATCCTGGAATGTCAGAAGCGACGGCTTGTAATCCTCGTTTCTGCGCATCATAGCGCGCACTCTGCTGAGAAGCTCGTCAGGGGCAAAGGGTTTAGGCAGGTAGTCATCAGCTCCCGAATCAAAGCCTGTGATTCTGTCGTCTTTTTCACCTTTGGCGGTCAGCATCATAACAGGCGTTCTCACTCCGTCGCGCCTGATATCTTTAAGCACCTCTATGCCGTTTTTGCCCGGCATCATAATGTCAAGAATAATCGCATCGTAATCTCCCGATGCGGCATAGTCATAGGCTGAAATGCCGTCATTTACCGCTTCCACCGTAAATCTGTTCTTTTCAAAGAACACAGTAAGCGCCTCTGCCAGATCTCGCTCGTCCTCTGCAATAAGTAAACGCATAAATCCTGCTCCTTCTGTTTTTTCAAATTATATCTCAATTCGTCTGCTAAATCAACACTCCTACAGGCTCTCCTTTGCCGCGGCTCTGCTGCACACTATATTCAGATTGCCGTTTCTGCATCTTAACTGGTCTATAAATTCCTTCGGCACATTTTCTCCTTTGAGTCTGATATCGTAGCTAAGCTCATACATTGTCCCCACGTTTGTCATTTTTACTTTTTCAAGTGAAGCGGATTCTGTGTATTTTTCAAACAAATCGTCAAACAGCCCCTCATAATCAAGGTTTTCGGGTATGGTTATTTTGAGCATCCGCTCGCCTGTGCTGCCGCTGCCAAATCCCGCCGCCGAAAGCACCATCATGAATACCGCCATAATCACAAAGAAAATTCCCGCTATCGCCACATAGCCCATGCCCGTTGCAAGCCCTGTCGCCATAGCAAGAAATATGGAGCCTATTTCTCTGGCGCTGCCCGGAGCCGAACGGAAACGGACAAGACTGAATGCTCCCGCAACTGCGATACCTGCGCCTATGTTGCCGTTTACCAGCATTATGATAAGCTGCACCACAGCAGGCATTATTGCAAGCGTCACCGCAAAGCTCTGGCTGTATTTTGTTTTGAACATACTTATTAAAGCGATTCCTATTCCCAGAAGTATGGATACTCCTGTGCATATAAGGAATGATGTCATTGTTATTTCTGACTGAATAATTGAATTAAGCACTTAAAATTCCCTCCCTGTTTATTATAAAGTTTTTGTAGCACGTGCCGTATTTTGAAAACGAAGTCGAATAAATGCCGCTCTCGTTGAGTATATGAGCAAGCCACAGCGGACAGGTACCCGGCATTTTGATTTCCATTAAAATCTGCTGCTTTTGCAGTACAGGCTGCCCGTAATCTCCGCACCTTAAATCAAGCTCCTCATCTCTCCACCTTATATTCGTATCAAAAGTAATCCTGAGTCCGCTGTCCTCTATACCTGCAAACGCCTGTCTGTCATAGCCTATAAAAATTCTGGGCTGCGTGCGGTAAAAATTCTGAAACCACATAATTTCATTTCTTATCTGCTCATCGCTCTTTTTTATTCCGATACCGCTTCCGCCTGTCAGTATCGGCTCCACATCTTTTGCCTCGGTCGTAATTCTTCGTTTGTATACTATGCCTTTGTATTTTTTCTTGATCTCTATAAACGCTTTGTCGTCATCTGCAGGAACCCCGTAGCTTCTGACTCTGAGTTTTTCTTTGTATACGGGTTTTTGTATCGACCGCCTTATCAGCTCCCAGTCCTCTGTATCGTAATATATGTTGCATATTGTGTATCTGCCGAATTTATCTTCTTTTATATAAGGCGTTATCTGTTTCATCAGATTTTCCTGCTGCCGCTCGGTCAGCATATATTTCTTTTCATATCTTTTGAAATTTGTCTGTATTATGTCTGCCATATCAGTGACCTCCTTTTTTCTTTTATCCGGATTATATATTCCAAACCTAAAACGTACCTAAAGAAAATTTATTTTTTCCCTTTAGGTTGGCTTTAAGGTGAGCTGTTACAATAAGCCCAACAGATCAGGAAAGAGAGGTTAATCAAAATGAATAAACACAAAACAATATTTACGGGAACGGCAATTGCAGTGATTATATCACTTCTGCTGGCGCTTGCTCCTCTGATGCTGTCAGAAAGCAAGGCATACGCGACAGACGAATACACTGCAGCCGGAGCTACAAGCTTTGTTTTTTCCGATTCAAAAATTACTGCTACAAAAGGTGATTATGACGGGTACAAGATAGAGGGAACTGCCCTTACCATAAATAAAGCGGGAACCTATATAGTTTCGGGAAGCTGCAGCGACGGCTCAATCAAAATAAAAAAGGAAACAACAGGTGTAACCCTTGTTCTTGACGGTCTGAGCCTGACAAGCTCCGACACGGCGCCGATTTCGTGTAACAAAAGCACCGAGGTTAAAATCATCGCAGCCGCAGGCACAACAAACAGCCTGACAGACTCGGAAAATAACAATGACGAAACTTGTACAGACAATGAAAATGCAGAAAACGCCGTTATAAAATGCAAAGACGGCTCAAATGTCACTATCGATGGCACAGGCACAATCAACATAACTGCCAAAGGCAAAAACGGTATCAAATCAGGCGCGACCACTGAGAGTGAAGGAAAGGCTTCTCTGACAATTAAGAACGTGACCCTCAATATCACCGCTGATGTAAATGACGGTATAAACGCAGAGCAGGAGCTGAACATTCTGAGCGGTAATATTACAATAAGCGCTGCAGACGATGCAATTCACTGTGACTATACCATGAATATAGGCAAAACAGGAACTGACGGCCCTGCTATCACTATCAATAAGTCATGTGAGGGACTTGAAGCGGCAACGCTTAACGTTTACTCCGGTAACATTGACATAACATCTGAAGATGACGGCATGAACGCTGCCAATTCGGATCTGACAAACTATAGTTTTGCTCTGAATATTTCAGGCGGCAACGTTAACATCAATACCGAAAAAGGCGACGGAATCGACTCCAACGGCACAATTGCAATCTCAGGCGGCACAGTTGAAATATTCTCAGCTTCAAGCGGTGACAATCAGCCTCTTGACTGCGACGGAGCATTAAGTATCACAGGCGGCACAGTCCTCGGAGTGGGAGCTTCCGGCATGGGTAATAATATAGGCTCAGGACAGGCAGTTGTCATATTCGGTGCAAACGGTCAGCAGCAGCCGGGAAATGCTTCTGCAACCACTGTCAAAGCAGGCAGCACTATCGCAATCAAAGACTCTGACGGAAACACAGTCTACAGCGCAAAAGCTGTAAGAAACGCCGGCTATGTAATATTCTCATCTAAGAATCTGAAAGAGGGAAGCACATATACTCTTTATGTAAACAGCACAAGTGCGGGAACTGCGCAGGCAGTTACAAGCCTGCAGGGTCAGGGACAGCAGCCCGGACAGGGTCAGCCAAATGG
>CAZDQV010000091.1:7526-8601 GCA_964507795.1 uncultured Oscillospiraceae bacterium
GGACAACAGCCTCCTGCACAGCCTCAGAATCAGACAGGTACAGCTACCAGCGCCAGCTCAAACACAAGCTCAAGTACAAGCACAGACAACACAGTAGCATTAACTCAGGCCAAAAACATCATAAGCGATATGTCATTTAATGCGGTTTCCTCCAAAACCACAAAGAGCAATATCAGAGTTACCGCAAAAACAGACAGCGATGACATAACTGCACTCAAAAAGCTGGGCTACACTGTAAAGTATAAATACTATCGTTCGACAAGCAAAGCCTCAGGCTACAGCCTCAAGGCAACCAAGACGACTAAAACCTATATAAACACTTCGGGTAAAACCGGAACCAAATATTACTACAAGGTAAGAGTTGCTGTTTATGACACTGACGGCAATCTGGTATGCCAGTCGGCATTGAAACAGTGCAAATACACCTGCAGGACATGGACAAATTAGATAATTCCTTTTGAACAAAGAGATGCTCTTTTACAGGGCATCTCTTTTGCTGGTCAGATAAATCAACATGAAAAATGTAAAAACAAAATTTTAGAGAATATATTGATACATTGGATTTTACAAAGTATAAAGAAAGACTGTCGCCCTTCATGGATAAACCATTGTTTATCCAAAAAATGCGCAGCCCTTTTGTTAGTTACACTCTCTCAGTTAAATACGCCATAAACGCAGCTGTTTATTCAGCATATATCAGTTCAAATGCTGATAATATATATGATTCATATATGACTGCAAACGCTGACGCTCTGTACCGGGAAGCCGCCTATCAGGCGTTGCTTTCGGAGTTGCAGGGAAATGGCATGGACAAAAAAACTGCACAAAACTATCTGTCAGGCGATGAAGGGCAACTTCTTATCGCAGGCAGCGTTACCGAAATGAGCGATGAGCAAAAGTCAAAGATTGTTGATACTGCCGTAAAAGATCTGACAACAGAGCAAAAGAGTGAAATAAAAGACGCATATATCAGGCAGCTCAAAGGAAGCCTTGACAGCTACAGCACATTCTGCGAGGGAGTTACTGACTACACTGCGGCAGTAAGCGAAGCTTCGGATGGAGCATCTTCACTTGA
>CAZDQV010000092.1:0-7993 GCA_964507795.1 uncultured Oscillospiraceae bacterium
AATAAAACCTGCAGAAGAGGGAATCAACTGCAGGCATTTTTTATTCTTCATATGGAGTAATGACAATATCATCTTTTCCAGGTTGTTCAACAGTAACTCTAATTTTATACTTATCAGAAGCGGATTGAACATTGCTAAGAAAATCTAGAAAGTCTCTATCAATGCCGATAGCTTCAAATGCTTCTTCAACACCACAAGCTGGACAAATTTCTGTCTTATTATCCTTACGAGAAATAGCAGGTGGCTCAATGTAGTATTTAGAACAACGAGGACATTTTTTTATTTCAGATTCTTGCATTGGTATACCAACATAACGAGGATAGCTGAAACCTTGAGCATCAACTATAAACCCTGAATAATCATCTGTTCCTTGCTCTTTAACAAGAAAGATGCCATTGTTTTCTTTGCAAAAATTACGGTCAGCTAAAAGATTAGATTTTAAATTTTCAAATTCATTATGAGATAATTCAACCACAGTATCAATTTTAAATTCTTCAATAGTAGCATTAAAGTTGCACATTAATTCTTTTTGCTCATAAAGTAAATGTTTGTAGTCCATAGGCTTTCTAACAAAAATAGTTTTTAATTTTATCATAAAAACCACTCCTTTCAACGTTTTGTGTATTGTAGCTCTGAAATGCTTTATTTACAAGCTTTTTAGAGCTTTTAGTTCATTTCATTTTAGACTATTTTAAGGAATTTTTAGCATAGAAAAAAGAGAATTTTTGAATGATGAAACTAAATGGAATTGAATGAAACTTTTAAGGTGTGTTAATATTATAATAGCAAAAAAGATAAATGATGAACACGAACTCGTACTAAAATTGATGGTATTTAAAATAAAGAAGATAGGTATAAAGAATATCTTTGCTATATATTGCATACAATAATGTTGACAATGTACACAAATATGTGTATAATATAGTAAAGATAGGGGGCGATTATTATGTCACAAACAAGTATAAATATTAGAATGGATGAAGACTTAAAGAAAAAATTTGAAGCATTTTGTGATGAGATAGGAATGTCAATGACAACTGCATTTTGTGTTTTTGCCAAAAAAGCAGTAAAAGAGCAAAAAATACCTTTTGAAATAACTGCAGAAGATCCTTTTTATAGCTCTGCCAATATAAAAAGACTTGAAAAGGCGATAGCTGATTTGAATGCTAGTAAAGGTAAAGAACATGAACTCATAGAGGTTGAGGATGAATAAAATATGGCAAGATGATGCGTGGGAAGATTATTTATATTGGCAGATGGAAGATAAAAAAATCTTGAAACGTATAAATACTTTAATTAAGGATATAGAAAGAAATCCTTATGATGGAATAGGAAAACCTGAAGCATTGGTTGGAAATTTATCAGGCTTTTGGAGCAGAAGAATTGATGAGAAAAATCGAATTGTGTATAGGATAAGGAATAATCAACTAGAGATAGCACAGTGTGGTTCACATTATAGAGATAAATAGAAATTTGGGAGCTTTTTAAATAGGCTCCTTATTTTTATGTTTAAAAAGAGGTATTAAAGAATGCAAAGAGCAAGTAAGGAAGTTGAGAAGTTTTATAAGTCAAAAGCATGGCAAAAAACAAGAGATAGCTATATCGCATACAGAAACGGTAAGTGTGAACGATGTGCATCTGCTGGAGTAATTGTCCACCATAAGATTTATATAACAACACGAAATATAAATAATTCTGAAATAACATTAAACTTTAATAACTTGGAACTACTTTGTAGGAAATGTCATAACCAAGAACACTTTAAAGATAAAACAGATTACAATTTTGATGAAGATGGAAACTTGAACCCCCCCAGCAAACTATTGATTTATCAAGGCTTGGAGACCGATGAGAGGGCATTCAAATTATAAAAATGAGATTTTTTTAAAGGGGGTGTGGTATGTGATAAAAAATAAGATTCGTGAGCTTGAGAAAGAAATTCGAAACACCAAGAGCTACAAGCGAAAGAAAGATTTATATAAACATTTAAAAAGACTGTTAAAAGTGCAAAATTATGATACAAAAAATCACAAAAAACGTAGTTAAAAAAACAAAAAATTACAACGAAAATAAGTGAGGTTGTTATGCAAATAATTTATAAGAAAATTGAAGAGCTTGTTCCTTATGAAAAAAATCCAAGGAATAATGATGATGCAGTTGAGTATGTTGCAAATTCGATAAAAGAATTTGGATTTAAAGTTCCAATCATTATAGATAAAGACAATGTGATTGTTGCAGGACATACTCGTTATAAAGCAAGTAAAAAATTAAATTTAAAAGAAGTCCCATGTATAGTCGCTGATGACTTAACCGATGAGCAGATAAAAGCTTTTAGGTTAGCAGATAATAAAACATCAGAGATTGCAACATGGGATTTTGATTTGTTAGACCAGGAACTATCGGAGCTAACAAATTTTAATATGGAAGATTTCGGTTTTGATATTTTAGAAGATGCAACTAACGTTGAAGATGTAACCGAAGATGAGTATGATGCAGATGATACATATCCGACTGAACCCAAAACAAAACTTGGAGATATGTATAAATTAGATAAACATTACTTGCTTTGTGGAGATAGTACAGATATTGAAACCGTAAAAAGATTAGTTCAAGGAAATGAAATGGACTTGCTTTTAACAGATCCACCATACAATGTAAATGTTGAAAATTCAAATGGATTAAAAATAAAAAACGATAACATGGATTCAGATAGCTTTAGGCTTTTTCTTTCTTCTGCATTTAAGTGTGCAAATGAGGTTATGAAAAAAGGTGCTCCGTTTTATATTTGGCATGGCGAAACAGAGGGATATAACTTTAGAGGAGCTTGTAATGATGTTGGTTGGCAAATAAGACAAAATCTAATTTGGAATAAAAATTCGATTGTACTTGGTCGTCAAGATTATCAGTGGAAACATGAGCCATGCCTTTATGGTTGGAAAGATGGTGCGAGCCATTACTTTATAGATGACAGAACAAAAAGTACAGTCTTTGAAGATAAGTTAGATATTGATTCAATGAAAAAAGAAGATATGAAGAGTTTGCTAAAAGAAATATTTGAAGATAAAGTTCCAACCACTGTTATAAACGAAGATAAACCAACACGAAATAAAGAGCATCCAACAATGAAACCAATAAAACTTATGGCAAGGCTAATAAATAATAGCTCACATAAAGATGATAAAGTTCTAGATTTGTTTGGCGGAAGTGGTTCAACATTAATTGCTTGCGAACAACTAGACCGAGCTTGTTTTATGATGGAACTTGATCCAGGATATTGCGATGTAATTATAGACCGCTGGGAAAAGCTAACTGGAGAAACTGCTATCAAAATTCTAAAATAGTTGAAGTAAGTTCTAGGCAAACGAACGAGGTAAGCGGAAACGTACGAGTTGTACGTTGAGCATTGCCGATGTGAAGTTTAACAACGAAATTGCTCAAATATTTTAGAATTTAAAGGAATGATGTCATGAAGAAAACAATGAAGCAAGGAATAGATGAAGTCCTTAATATGCCAGTACCTGAAAAAGTTGCAGAGCAACTTCGAAAGTTTGGAATTAAGGAAAAAGATATAAAGAACGAAACTGCAATAGCAGTAGCACTTTATAGACAAGCTGTTAATGGAAATGTAAATGCGATAAACACAATAAATAAATTAACTGCCGATGAAATAGAAAAAGTAGAAACAAATAAAAAGCGAAGCCGAGCAAGATTTGTCAAACTTGAGGTTGAAAGAATATCAAAACTTTTTGAAGCAATGCCACCTGAACGAAAAGAACTTGCAAGACCATTAATAGAAAATGCAGGTTTCCTATCAGTAACTTTAGAAGAGTTAAGAAAAGAAATAACAGAGAAAGGTATCAAAGAGCAATATCAAAATGGAATGAATCAATCAGGATACAAAGATAGCGTAGAAGTAAAAACTTATACAAGTATGTTAAAAAGTTATATGGTGGTAATAAAACAACTATCGTGCTTACTTTCAAGTGATACACAAACCATTGAAGATGAATTTGATAGATTTTGTGAAGATGAAGAATGACGTATATAGAGGAATATTATAGAGAAATAGAAAAAGGAAAAATAGAGGTAAGCCATAAAGTAAAAGTTGTTTATAAAAAGTTAGTAAATGATTTGAAAATGGCAAATGAAGTTACTTATTATAACGAACTAACTGAAGAAAATGAAACCAAGACATATATTTTTGATGAGAAAAAAGCAAATAGACCGATTGAATTTATAGAAAAATTTTGTAGACACTCTAAAGGTAAATGGGCTAATAAACCTCTAAAACTAGAACTATGGCAAAAGGCTTTGATACAAGCAATGTATGGTTTTGTAGATAAAGAAACAAGGCTTAGAAAATATAAGAAAGTAATTTTATTTATTGGTAGAAAAAACGGTAAGTCCACATTAGCTTCTGCTTTGGGTTTGTATCACTTAACAGCTGATGGCGAAGCAGGTAGCGAATGTTATTCAGTTGCAGTAAAGAAAGACCAGGCAAAAATCGTTTGGGATGAAGCTAAACGAATGGTAAATAAAAGTCCTGCCCTTCGTAAAAGAATTAAAACTTTGGTAAATGGATTGTTCTATAATAGCAAGGACTCATACTTCAAAAGTTTGGCAAGCGATTCAAATAGCTTGGATGGTTTGAATGCTTACTTTGTATCAGCTGATGAAACGCACGCATGGAAAGATAAAAATTTGATGGATGTTATGTACGACTCAATGTCAGCTCGTGAACAGCCACTTCTTTTTGAAACATCAACTATGGGTACAGTAAGGGAGTCAGTTTTTGATAACGAGTACGAATATATCGAGGGGCTAATTAAAGGTTATGAAAATATACAAGGTGGAATAACAGATGAAAGCATACTTCCTATCGTTTATGAGTTAGATAAAAAAGAATATTGGCAAAGCGAAAAAATGTGGTATCAGGCAAATCCTTCGCTTGGAACAATAAAGAAGCTAGATGACATTCGTTCAAAAGTGAACAGAGCAAAGAATAATCCAAACGAATTAACAAACCTACTTTGCAAAGATTTTAATATACGAATGACATCAGAAGAAAAATGGCTAACATTTGAAACTGCAGATAATACAGAAAACTTCGATATTGCAGATTTAAGAGATAGCTATGCAATTGGTGGTGTGGATTTATCATCAACAACTGACCTTACTTGTGCAACATTAATTGTGTATAAAAATAAAAAGATATATGTAATACAACAATACTTTATGCCTGAAGCACACATTCAAGAGCGAATCAAAGATGATAAAATTCCTTATGATATTTGGAACAAACGAAAGTTAGTAACGCTGTGTCAAGGTGCAAAGGTAGATTACTCAATGGTAACCGAATGGTTTTTAAAAATGCACCAAGAATATTTAATTCATCCACTTTGGATTGGATATGACCCTTGGAACTCTCAATATTGGGTTGAAGAAATGGAAAGCTCTGGTTTTACAATGCAAGAAGTAAGGCAAGGTGCAAAAACAATGAGTAATCCAATGAAGCAACTTGAAGCAGATCTTGTAGAAAAGAAAGTTAATTACAATAATAATCCTGTTCTAAAGTGGTGCTTGACAAACACTTCTGTAAAGAGGGATGAAAACGATAATATTAGACCAGTAAAAGGACAACAGCAACGAGCAAGAATTGATGGAACAGTTTCACTTATAATTGCGTATTGTGTGTTAAATGAAAAGTATACAGATTATATGAATTTGTTGGAGGACTAGATGGAAAAACGAAGTTTATATGAAAAAATATTTGGTAAAAAAAAGCCGAAACAAACAGAAAATACATACCTGAAAATGCTAAGCTCCTATACTCCTGTTTTTACGAATGTAGGAAAAAATTATTCGGATTATTATTTGATAAAAACTTGTATAAATACCATAGCTACACATGGGGCGAAAATGCTTCCAAAACACATTAAAGAATTTAATGGCAATATTATTCACCAACACGGAGAAATTGAATTTTTGCTATCAAAAAATCCAAATCCGCTTATGAATACATATGATTTCTTGTACAAAGTAATAACGTTACTTTATAAAAACAATAATGCTTTTATATTTATACAAAAAGATAATGCTGGAATGATAACAGGTTTCTATCCTATTGAAGCAAATTCATATGAATTGCTTCAAGATAAGAATAACGATATTTATTTGCAATTTAAATTTATAAATGGACAAGAATATGTGATACCTTATGAAGATTTAATACACTTACGCAGATTTTATGATAAGCACGAAATATATGGAGATTCGAATATAGCACTTGAAACACCAATTGAGGTAGCTCATACAGCAATGCAAGGAATTGAAAATAGCATAAAGACTAGTTCATATCTTCGTGGGATATTGAAATTTACACAGAATATGCTAAAGCAATCTGACTTAATAAAATTCAAAGATAATTTTGTGAAAGATTTTATGACTATTGAAAATGAAAGTGGAATTGCAGTTATAGACCAAAGAGCAGAATTTCAAGAGGTAAATACAACACCAGTTACATTAACTCCTGAACAATTAGCCTATACAAAAGAAAATATTTACAATTATTTTAATATCAATGAAGATATTATAAAATCAAAATTTACAGATGATGAGTGGAATGCATTTTTTGAAAGTGTTATTGAACCATTATCAATTCAGTTTTCACTTGAATTTACAAATAAAATATTTACTAAAGATGCCATACGAAGCGGACACAAAATAATATTTAATGTCGATCGTATCCAATATGCAAAAACTACAACAAAGATACAACTATTAAAGGAGCTTGCAATACTCGGACTTTACACATTAGATGAAGCAAGAGCAATTTTAGATATGCCTCCTATTGGTGGAGAGGATGGAAAAACAAGAATCCAAACATTGAATGTGATAAATGCTGATATTGCAGATGAGTATCAAGCTGGAGAAAGCGAGGATGAAAATGATCAAGAATAAAAAAGAAATACGATTACTCGAAGTAAGAGCATCAGAAAATGAAGAAATGACTATAGAGGGATATGCAGTTATTTTTGATTCACCTGCAACACATTATTGGACAGAAACGGTTGAACGAAACGCATTTGATGGGTGCGATATGACTGATGTTTGTATGAAGTATAATCACGAAGATAATTATCTCCTACTTGCAAGAACTAGAAACAAAAGTCTATTACTTGAAGTTGATGATAAAGGACTAAAAATAAAAGCAAAACTAATTGATACAAGTTCAAATAGGGATATATATAAATCAATACAAGCAGGATTACTAGACAAAATGAGTTTTGCTTTTACAGTTGCCGAAGATGAATGGGATTATGAAAAAAATATAAGAGTTATAAAGAAGATAGATAAACTGTTTGATGTTTCAGTTGTCGATGTTCCGTTTTACGATAGCACAGAAATATTTGCACGAAGCAAAGAAGAGTATATAAAAGAAAAAGATAATTACACAAGATTAACTTTAGAGAAAAAGAAACTTCTAATTTTATTGGAAATGTAAAATGTTTGCTTGAAAAGTGAAAAACTTTATGATATGCTTTTTGAAGATAAAGGAAATAAGCAGAGCGGTTAGCCTCCAAACAACATTTTAAAATGTTCGAGAGGAGGTGGTGCATATGGTACAAAATGATTACATATTTGATGTGATTTTTATTATGATACTTAGCATCCTCTTGAAGAAACTAATAAGGTACTTTAAGAGCAAAAAAAAATAATCACTCTGTCTTGGTCGGATAAGTGATTATTTTATCAATATTTCGGCTAACCGCCAAATGCGGATTTCCTTTATCTATATATATTTTAGTACATTTTATGGGAGAAGTCAAGAGATTATACACACAAATTTCAAGGCTTTACCCATTTTTTGTACCCAAATATGGATTTTATGAAGCTTTTAATTTTAGTTACAGTTCAGTAAGAAATAATTAAAAACATTAATTTTATTGGAAATGTAAAATGTTTGCTTGAAAAGTGAAAAACTTTATGATAT
>CAZDQV010000093.1:0-7635 GCA_964507795.1 uncultured Oscillospiraceae bacterium
GATGAGGGATATGAAATCACCTCGGTCAAGGTAAATGATATAGAGAAAGGCGCTGTCAGTACCGTTACGGGTCTCAGAACAGGAGACAGGATAGAAGTTACATTTGAGAAGACTAAGGCAACCCTTGATGCAGAGGTTAAAGATGCTGTTGCAGGGCTTGATTCAATGAAGGCTCGCACCTCTAAGACATCCAAGAGCAATATTAAGGTGGTGCTTAACCTGAGTGATGAGGAGAAGGTAATAATAGCAAATTTCAAGGAACAAGGATATACTGTCAAATATCGTTTTTACCGTTCGACCAAGAAATCATCGGGTTACGCAGCCAGGATAGAAAAAGATACTGATACGTTTATCAATACAGTAGGCAGTAAAGGGACCAGGTACTATTACAAAGTCCGGATTATGGTATATGATGAATCAGGTAATATTGTAGCAAAGACTGCTCTTTCGGATTGTAAATATGCGAGCAGAGTAAGATAACGAGTGAAATGTGAGAAGCCTCTGCATGTCGCAATTGATGTGATGTGCAGGGGATGTTTCATTTTTGGCATGATATTTGTGTGAATATTGAGCTAAAACAATTGAAATATACAGTATATTGTAGTAAAATTATCTGGAGGTATACTTATGACCAGACCAAAGAAGAAAAAGAATTTCATTGTTATATATATACTCATAGTGCTTGTATTATGCTTTGTCATTTATCTGCTTCCAAAGCTTTCAGATACGATGACCAAGACAGTAATTGCGGAGCACGGCACGATGGAGATTTCGGACGAAGTAGAGTGTTATGCAGCCAGGACAGAGAAAGTATATACTGCAGGCAGTTCAGGAGATACGGAATATCTTGTTGATGAAGGCGAAAAAGTCCGCAAAGGCACCAAAGTTCTCAATGTATCAGGAAGCAGCTCAGGAGAGGCGGGAGATGAATATTCGTCACTTCTTGAGAGACTGGGTAAATCCGCGAAACAGACAGACAGCTATACTACAGCAACCAACGGAGTTATAAGTTATTTTGTTGATGGATATGAGAGTACTTTTACCCACAAAAAAATCCAAAAGATGACTTTTGATCAGGTAGAGGATATTCAAAACAGCTATGTAAATCTGTCACGCAAATCAGTTGCCAGAGGAGAACCTGTCTACAAGATATACAAAAACGAAAAATGGTATATGGTTTTTTGGATAGATGAAGAGTCAGCATCTGATTACAAAGAAGGCAGCTCGGTTACAGTCAGGTTCGAAGACGGTGAAATCGAGGCTGAAATCGAGAGTATTGCACAGCAGGATGATAAATTCAGAGTAATACTTGCAAGCGACAGATATTACAAATCACTTGCAAGCTTCAGAACAGGAACTGTGACAGTTATAACCTGCACATGCTCAGGCCTTGTTCTCGAAAACAGTTGTATTACAGAAAAAGACGGACAAAAGGGTGTTTATGTCAAAAGCACTGCTGGGGAATATGTATTCAAGCCGGTGCAGATACTTCTTGAAGGCCAAAAAAAATCAGTTCTGACTGCAAGCCAGTATTATGACGATGATGGTAAAACAGTATCTACCATCAAAATCTATGATGAAGTACTCAGAAATCCATGACGAAAGGAAGTGTGTTCAGGTGGGAAGCATCAGAGAAAACATAGATACGGTTAATAGAATCAAAGGAGATATGGCAATCAGATCGGGCAGAAACCCTGAAGATGTACTTCTTTGTGCCGTCACCAAGACAAGGACGGCAGACGAGATTAACGAAGCGATAGATGCAGGCGTTACAGACATCGGCGAAAACAAAGTCCAGGAGATAATGGACAAGTTTGATAAGGTCAAGCCTGTCAGATGGCATATGATAGGGCATCTTCAGACAAACAAGGTCAAATACATAATTGACAAGGTTTCAATGATTCATTCTGTTGATTCAATACACCTGGCAGAGGAAATCAACAAACGTGCCATGCAGCATGGTATTACGATGGACATACTTATTCAGGTAAACTCCGCACAGGAAGAGAGCAAATTCGGTATTGCAACAGAGCAGACTGGAGATATGATAAGAGAAATTCTTGATAAATGTACCAGTCTCAGAATTCGGGGTCTTATGTGTATTGCACCGTTTGCAGAGAACCCCGAAGATGTGAGGACCTATTTTGCCCAAGTCAAAGAGCTGTATGATGAATATGGCAGCATAGAGCATGAACATTTGGATTTTAAATATCTGTCAATGGGTATGTCCCATGATTATGAAGTTGCAATTTTAGAAGGATCTAACCTCATCAGAGTCGGAACTGCGATATTTGGTGAAAGAGACTACAGTAAAAAATTATAGGAGGAAATTATGGGTTTTGTAGACAAGTTTAAGGATCTTATCGGTATTGAGGAATTTGATGAAGATGAAATCACAGAAGAAGAAATAATGGAAGCACAAAACAGAATGGAAAGAAGAGAGTCTCAGCCTCGTACTTCATTCGAACCCCGCAGAAGCGAAATCAAAGAAAGCAAGGTGGTTAATATGCAAAAGGGCACTACTGTAAATACACATCCGTTCAAGATGGTTGTTCTGGAGCCAAAAGGATTTGAAGAGGCACCAAAACTTGTTGACAATCTCAAGAGCAGGAAGCCCGTTATAGTCAACCTTGAGAGACTCGAATCAGATACGGCCAGAAAAATCTTCGACTTTTTAAGCGGAGCAACATATGCATTAAACGGTAATGTTCAAAAGGTTGCAAACAATATATTCGTATTTGCTCCCGAAAACGTAGACATCAATTCAAGCGTGGAGCACAAAGGTTTTGAATTCGGCAGTCAGTTAAAAAGATAAGGAGTAAAGATGATATTAGTTGCCAAAGCAATAATTATTATTTCCAATGTACTGTTTGGACTTTTGGTTGTGAGAGCACTCTGCTCGTGGCTTATGAGAGGCAGCAGACCATGGGTTCAGACCATATATAGGATATCAGCGGGGCTTACAGAATTTCTCGTGGCCCCATGCAGAAAACTAACATCAAAATTCAGTGGTGGCATGATTGACTGGTCACTTCTCTTGGCATGTCTTGTCATTGTGCTTGCAAGAGACATATTGCTCAGAGTTGTGATGATGCTGGCATAACAGAAAGGATATATAATGATAACACCTGTTGATATAGAGCAAAAGGAATTTACAAGAGGAGTCAGAGGATATAAAGAAGAAGAAGTGGATACGTTTCTAAATCTCATAATTCTCGAAATGGAGAACCTCATCAGAACAAACAAAGAGCTTTCAGAAGAAAACAGCAAACTCAAAGAAGAGCTTGCTACAAGCAGAAGTACCGAAAGCGAAGTTTTGGATACTCTCGAAACAGCCAAGAGGCTTATGAATGAAATATCAGCAAGCGCTGAGAAACGTGCAGAAGTACTTCTCAAGAATGCAGAGCTTGATGCTGACCTTATCAGACGTGAAGCAAGAGAAACATCTGAGAGATTTATGGACGAAAGCAAGAATATAAGGAGCAGAGTTACAGTTCTCAGAGAAAAATACAAGAACCTTTTAGAAGCGGAGCTTGAGAGATTTGATATGCTCAGCACAGATATTTTTACAGAGGCGGACGAAATCGTCAGAACTCTCCCGGAAAAAGATCAGACTATCAGTGCAGGCAGTGCAGGTGATTCACATGCCAAGGCTGACATATCCAAAACCATGGTTAACATTAGGTAAGAGGAGTAGGGGCGGATAAGCCCCGTATTTTCTATGTATTTGATATTTATAATTGCAGGAACTGTTATACTTGATCAGCTTGTCAAACATATAGTGAGCACGAGTATGATAACAGGTGAAACAATTCCGGTAATAGATAGTTTTTTTCATATAACATATATACATAACGACGGTGCAGCCTTTGGAATTATGGCAGGCAAAAGCATATTCCTCATAGGCTTTCCTGCACTTATGATAATCGCAGGAATTATCATTATTGTTTTGTTCAAAAACAAACTGGCAGCGACAGAACTTGTGGCAATATCCCTTATTGCGGGAGGCGGCATAGGCAATCTCATAGATCGGTGTGTTTATGGATATGTTATAGATTTTATTGACTTTAAAATATGGAATCCTGTATTCAATATAGCAGACATAGCAGTATGCACAGGCTGCGGCCTTATTATACTCTATTTGCTTGTTTTAGACGGTAGGAAGAATGGAAAACCTGATAAGAATAAAAGCTGAAGATGATATGAAAGGCAGCAGAATCGATGCCGCACTCGCTGCAAATGTGCAAAGCCTGTCACGAAATGCGATTCAAAAGCTTATCATAGAAGGCAACGTCAGTTTGAACGGACAGGTATGCACAGAAAAAAAACAAAAAATAAATGCGGACGATATTATAGAAGTAATGGTGCCGGAGCCGGAGGAGCTTGATGTGGCAGCTGAGAATATACCTCTTGATATCGTATATGAAGATGATGATGTGCTTGTTGTAAACAAACCCAAGGGAATGGTGGTTCATCCCGCGGCAGGCAATTATACAGGCACGCTTGTAAATGCCATAATGTATCATTGTAAAGACAGGCTTTCTTCCATCAATGGCGTTATAAGGCCGGGAATTGTTCACAGAATAGACAAGGACACCAGCGGCCTGCTGATGATAGCCAAAACTGATGAAGCTCACAGGTGCCTTGCAAAACAGCTTGCAGAGCACACAATTAAAAGGTCATATCAGGCTATAGTGTACAACAATTTTAAAGAAGATGAGGGGACAATAGATGCACCTATAGGAAGAGATCTGTCAAACAGGCTCAGGCAGGCAGTCACATACAGCAATTCCAAAGAAGCATACACGACTTACAGAGTACTTGAACGGTTTGGCAGATTCACGCTTATAGAAGCTGTACTGAAAACAGGCAGAACTCATCAGATAAGAGTACACATGGCATACATAAAACACCCGCTTTTGGGAGATGTTGTATACGGCCCCAAAACACCACTTTATGGTGCGCAGGGACAGATGCTTCATGCCAAGACACTTGGATTTGTGCATCCGTCAACGGGAGAATATATGGAGTTTGACAGCAAGCTCCCTGATGAATTCCAGACAATAATAGAAAAGCTCAGGAAGGATAAGTGATATGGGCAAAAAAACATTTAAAGGCGGAGCAATGCTTAATCCCGTACCTGTTGTAATGGTAAGCTGCGGCAGCGAAAAACCCAACATTATTACAATTGCATGGACAGGAATAGTAAACTCAGACCCGCCGATGACATATATATCGGTCAGAAAAGAACGATACTCACACGATATAATCAGAGATACGGGAGAGTTTGTAATAAACCTGTGCAGCGAAGAGCTTGCTTTTGCAACTGATTATTGCGGTGTCAAATCAGGGCGTGACAGGGATAAATTCAAAGAAATGCATCTGACGCCCGAAAAGGCTGAAATCGTCAGCTGTCCGATGATCAAAGAGTCACCTGTAAACATAGAATGCCATGTCCGTGAGGTTATAGAGCTTGGCAGTCATGATATGTTTATAGCAGACATCCTCAAGGTTCACGTTGATGAACGCTATATTGATTCAGACGGCCGTATCAGACTGGATAAGGCGGCTCTTGTGGCATATAACCATGGGGAATATTTCGGACTTAAACGTCAGCCTATCGGGAAATTCGGTTTTTCTGTGATGAAACCCAAAACGAGAAGGAGAATCAACCGAGAAAAACAAAAGGGGAAAGGCCGCTGAACCCGCATTTGAAGTAAAAAATTCGAAACCAGCAAAACCGTCCGAACATATTTAAATTAATATCCTTTTCTCAATAAGAAATTTAAGGTAGGACGATTATATTAAATTGTTCATAAAGTTTTAAATTATAGGGTGAGATAAACTCAAAAAAATTAAAAGTTTTCTTTTAAAAAGTGAGCGCAATTGTCGCAGATATATTCGCCCTTGAACGCGATTTCTCCGCAGGCCGCGCCGCAAATGCAACATATTTTGTTCATTTTATTCACCTTTGCATTTTATTTACCGGTTCAGCGGTAAAATTAAAATAATATATTATCAGGAGCAGTTCAATAGCAGTGAAGGTAAACGGTCTCATAATGTAACAACTCGGATTAGTAGTGTTATGAAATGAAAGGAGTGTAGGAGGATGCACCGGGAAATAATCATAAAATCATCACACCAGGGGCTCAAAGCCTATGAGTTTGCCTGCAGCAATCCAGAATATATAATGTGTTGCATACATGGCATTGGTGAATATTTTCTGAGATATGAAAGAATGGCCTCCATACTTGAAGAATATAGAATCAAAATGATAGGTATGGATTTGAGAGGTCATGGTGCTACAGAAGGCAAACCAGGCCACTGTGCCCCCAGAGTTGACGTGCTTTCGGATATAGATGGCCTGATTGAATATGCGATGGAGCATTATCCTGACAAGCCTGTTATCCTTTACGGGCACAGCATGGGAGGCAATATCGGCCTTGATTACAGATATAGAGGCAGGCTGAATGCAGTGCCGTCTGTTTATGTCATATCAGCGCCGTGGATCAGGCTTGTAAGACCTGTTACAGGAATTCTCTATCATACAGTGAATATAATGTCCAGGCTGATGCCTTCACTTACAATAGGCTCAGATATAGATGAAAGCATACTTGGTAATCCCAAAATTGTATCAGGATATAGTAATGATCCTATGACTCACAACAAAATCAGCCTGCAGACAGCAATAGAAGGCTTTTCGATAGGTAACGCACTCTATGACGGCACATGGGAGAAAAAAGGCAAAGGATGTGAAAAACCTCTGCTGCTGATGCACGGTGATGCGGATAAGATATGTGATGTGGACGGCTCACGTAAGCTTGCAAAGAACGAAGGAAATATATGCACATATGTGGAATGGCCAAATCTTTATCATGAGATTCATAATGGAGGCCCCGAAAGCACAGGCGAAGAAGTAATACACAAAATAGGACAGTGGATAACTGATACAGCAAAATAGGGAGCGTTACAATGGAAAAGAAAAAAATATACGGAATCAAACGCGAAATAATATTTATGGCAGTGGCACTGATAGTTATGGGACTGGTATTTGTTCTGTTTCCTGCAGCAAGCACGGTTACCATATGCTATATAATAGCTGCGGCCCTTTGCGTATGGGGCGTTACAAGACTTGTCAGATATTTTAGAACCAGCAGAGTCAATATATTTGGTTCTTATGGTCTTGTACAGGGTGCAATACTTATTGCAGGCGGTATATTCATATTTATCAAACCGGAGTTCCTTGCAGGCTTTATGGTTACCATCATAGGAATTATAATGCTTGCTGACGGTGTACTCAAAGTTCAGTATGCAGTCGACCTTCTCAGAATCAAAGGACAGGGCTGGTGGATTATACTCTTTACTGCAATAATAATGGTTGTTGCAGGCATAGTTGTCATATTCAATCCATTTGCAAGTGCAGTTGCACTTATGACGTTTGCAGGCATATTCCTTATAGCTGACGGCATAGCGGATATAGTTTCACTATTATATATCTCAAGAAAAATAAGCAGGCTCAAAAAAGCCATGGAAGCAGAGATGGATGATGTCATAGATGTGGATTTTGTAGAGAGATAAAGGGTACTGTAAATTATCGTGTTGGTTAGAGAAATTGAGCTATAAACTATCGTGTGG
>CAZDQV010000094.1:0-7285 GCA_964507795.1 uncultured Oscillospiraceae bacterium
TGGGACCTGTTGCAATTATCCTGCAGATTCAGACATCCTGGCAAATGTTCGATTTAAAACATGCCAATGCATTGGCAGGCAGCGGCTCCACGGAGGTTGGTGCAGTTGCAAATAATACAGAGCTTGCCACACTCTATGACATAAAACAGGCACTGCTGCGTTTTGTGGACTATATGGAAAACAAGTATCCTGGCAACAATTTGGTTCTTGGAATTACAGAAACACAGCATGCCAAGTCGCAATCCATGTTTACGGGAAGCGATAAAAAAGGAAACGGACTGTATGTGTCCAATAATTATGATATACTGCGAAATTCCATCTTGGAGTGGGACAGTTTTGGCAATTGCGAGCATGTGCATTACGATTCCGACCAATTGCAGAATGCGGTAAAAAATCTTTCAAACAACCTTGCAGAGCTCAAGTATAACAACAACGAGACGATTCCTTATGATGATATCCGGAAGGTAGCGGTCGTTATCGGTGGCCCGACAGAAAACACTAATGGAGAAAACGGCTATGCTTGTACGCTTCCGTGGAGTACTTTTGCCAGCAGTGGGATTGATTCTGTGTATGGTATCCGTACCAATAATGGTACTTCCTATGCTGCAAATGGCGAGCTTTCTTGGCTGGATTATTCTGGTAATACATCGGGAACGTCCTATTCAGAGGGGAATGGCACCGCTTTTACGGAGAAATATGTTGCTGCCACGGAAGATCTTGTATACCAGTATCTGGTACAGATTGCTGAACAAGAAATGGGTATAAACGGAATCGACATTGATGCACCTAATGCATATGTGGAAGATGTGACGGTGACGGATACCATCCAGAAGGAGTTCATCCTGAACGAGGACGAGCCAATCACTGCAACCATTACCAATAAGGATGGTTCCGCAGAGAAAACAATCACGCTGACTAAGGATGATCTGAATTTCACCGAGAATAAAGACGGAACGACTACGGTTACGTACAACTTTGGGAAAGCGGTGAATGGTCAGAAGTGTACGTTACATTTTGGAATTGTTGCAAAGGAAGACTATATCGGTAGTAACAACGTTTACACAAACGTGAAAACGCCAACGCTGACCTACAAGCATGACGTGCTTGATGCAGACGGTAATGAAACAGGGAAAACAAAAGACTATGATGTGAGCTGTTTTGATACACCACAAGTTAATGTCCCCATACGCTACACTACAGTGGATGGAGAGAAAACAACAGTTTTGGTGAATACCGATGTTGACTTGAAAGACCTTGGAAGCGAGATCCCGAAACAGGTGGAAGGGTTACTGGACAACTATCCACAAATTAACGGAACCCTTTCCTATATATGGGAACTGCCGGATGGGACAAGCGTGGACATTGGAAGCGTAACGGTCAAAAATGGTGTTCCGGGTAAACTTCCTGATATTTCAAAAATTTTCACGCCAAATCAAGCTGGAAACTATGTGGGAACGTTAAAGCTTACCTTTGCTCCGGAGAGTGTGTCGAGCAAAAATAAAAATTTTTGCGACGAAACGACAAGGAAAGCAGTAAGTGCGTTAAAAAAATCGGGAAAAGTTTGGGTGGATACGGTTGAAGCAGGAACTACATCCAGTCTGATTGTTCGAAAGGTTTGGGAAACAGCCCCCACTTGGGATAATCCAGAGGTCAGCTTCCGACTCTTTGCGGACGGGTCTGACACTGGAAAAACCTATATTTTGAACGAAGATAACGATTGGAAAATCCAAATTGACGATCTTGAAACCGCAAAAGTAGACAGTTCCGACAATGTACAGGTGATTCAATATACCGTAGAGGAGATCGATGTTCCGGATGGCTATACGGTTAGCTATTCTGAGAATACCGACACCACCGAGAGCTATGCGGCCAAGGCGGAGTTTACGATAAAATGCTCCGAGGATAAGAAAAATGTCAAAAGTATTACGATTACCTGTCACACAGATGACGGTAAAACGTTCACGAAAACATACTCTGTCAGTGACGGTTTTATAAAAAATGAATTGTATACCTTTGAAATGGATCATATGCCACTGGACGAAGATGGAAACCCGGTGAAAATTGCATCTTGGGAATTTACCGCGTTGAAGCAGGACGGTAAAACTGAGAATATCGATAGCAATAAAGTGACCAAAAATTACACCCAATCTCGATATCAAAGCGGTTCGACATCCATTCCTGCTCTGGTTATTACAAACGCGGCAATCACCTACGAGCTGCCTGAAACCGGCGGTCACGGTACACTTTTGTTTACATTATGCAGCCTTGATCTGATTCTGTTCATATCCGAAGTGCAGCTTGAATATGAACAGAATCAGATCAAGGCTGCCCGTGTATCCATAATGGAAAAAGAAATAGAAGAAGCCAAAGCCAAAGGTATCAGGAGGACTATAGCGGCATATGATAACAGTGCCAATCTGATGCCTGAGCTTTACAGGATTATGAAAAGCACCATAGATTATTCGATGGATTTTGGCGAGATAGTATTTGAAGACACTGTGGTAAGGAGGCCTGTAAGCATCACTTACGAGACATCCACATACAAACAGGCAAGAGCAATTATAGACAAGCTCTACAAGTCACAGTATGCTATGCAGATTGACGACCTGACAATACAGACTACAGATGCCACAGACAAAAGTGTGGTTACAACGTATATCAGTATTACATTCTTTGAGGCGAACAGATAATCATGAGAAACATTTCGGGACACAGGGAAAACAAAATATCAGGGAACAAGGGAGGTTTCACGCTGCTTGAGACTCTGCTTGTCGTAGCTATAGTCGCAGTGCTGCTTGGGCTTTCAATCATAGGGGTGATTGCAATCCAAAAAGAACTGAGACAGCGTGAGCTTGACAGCAAGGCGGAGATCATATATATGGCGGCTCAAAACCGTCTGACGGAGCTGACGGCAAGCGGCAGGGCTGACCTGTACACGCCTGATGAAAAAGACAGTACAGAAACTGCAGCGATAGCGCCTCTTAACCTCATACCTTGTGACTCGACAGACAGCAAAAGGACAGACAAAGATTTGTACTATGTCAGCTCATCGGTAGAGTCGATCGCATCTGTTATTTTGCCTGAGTCCAGAGTTGAAAAAGAACTCAGAGATAACAACTGGGTTGTGGAGTATGACCCTGCAAGCGGCAGTGTATATGCTGTATTTTACAGTGAAAAGGACATGGAATACACTCCGAATGACTTTGATACGCTGCGTGACAAAAAACAGCGCAAAAAAGCCGGAGCATGGGTAGGATATTACGGCGGAGATGCTGTTGCAAACATCGTGACCGATGACCTTGATCCTAAGATGGAGATATATAACGAGGAGACACTTCATGCAATCATTTCGTGCAACAGAATGGTTGAAGGTAATGTCACATTTACTGTAAAGATAAAAGACAGCTTTGGAAATGAAGCAACTGAAGAAATAGAGACAGCAAAGCTTGTGGCCAAAGGAACCAGACTGACTTATGACCTTGTGCTTGATAAGATGAATAAGTCGGGAGAGAAAGACAACCGGTTCAAGGAAAAATATCCTGACCTTGTGGCAGGATCAGACATCACTGTAACTGTGACTGCCAAAAGTGACAGTGACCTTGTTGACGATAAATCAGTGGAGGGCAAAACAAACAGCCTGTTTGCTGAGATAAGGAATAGTGGTAATAGCAGTGAGGATGATAATAAAGATACTGCAGTGATTACATATTGCAGACATCTGCAAAACCTTGATGAAGGTTCTGGAATCAACGAGGAAGGGAAGAATAAAAAGAAGATAGATATAACCAAGGGTGTTCAGGAAAACAACCTTCACTTTGAAAATGATGAAGATAATGTTGATGACTGGTATTCACTGTATGGTGATAATGTATACGAGGCAGTTACAAATGATAACCTTGTAAGCTATACAGGTAAGTTTACCGGAGAGGATGGACACTCGCAGAATACTGTGATATATGGTCTTGTTACCAAGACTGGACTGTTTGGCACATTCAGCGGCGATAGTTTGACTGATGTGGTGCTTTCGGGTGCCAAGATTACAGGAGGAACTCATGCCGGAGCACTTGCAGGGAATATTAAGCCAAAAACAAGTGTTGAAATTTCCGGGTGCAAGGTATATCTTTCCAAACAGGAAGGAGACCTTGAAGGTAAAGATGAGACAGACAAATGGATAACCGGTAATTCTGAAACTGAATACATTGGGGGTCTTGTTGGATATACGGATGGAAAAGTTACGATTAAGGAAAGCTTTGCAGCTACTGTTGCAGGCAAAGCGGAAGCCGGCACTACAGGAGGGCTTGTAGGATATGCGACTGGCACTCTGACGTTGCAGGAATCGTATGCTGACTGCTATCTTTACGGTGGCCAAGTAGGCGGACTGATTGGTGCGGCAGCAGACAGCAGCACAATCAGCATTGAGAGCTGCTATAGTGTGGGATATATTTATGCCAGCAATACGGCTGCCGGGTTTGTTGCTGAAAAAGTTGGAGCAATGGAGGATTCATATTCAGCGTGTGCATATATGCCATATGAAGGTGAGAATAAGTATGCAAAAAACATATATGCTGTAAGTAACGGATTTACAACCGTCAAAGATGTATATTACCTTGGAGACGGGAATATAAACAAGGGGAAAGATAATAAACTTCAGGGTAAAACCTACGATGATATGAGTAAAAGGACTGAGTTTGTCAATTATCTTGATACAAACTTTACCTCTGAGACAGGCGGAGACAACACTTCTGCATACAATCTGATGAATCAGGGTCTCACTGACTATTCATTCCCAAGGCTTGCCAAATTGCAGCATTACGGTGACTGGAAGGCTGACTTTGAGAGTGGTAAACCTGTATACTATGAGGATTATGAAGGAGGCGGATGCGGAGTTTACGGTGCCAACCTTAATACACTTGAAGATACAAAAATTGTGTTGGGTGACGGATATGGTATTATATATGACAGTGGAAACAAACCGTCAGGGAAAATTACTGTAAAGTATGGAAGTAATAAAGACGATACTGTGGAGCTCAATGCTGATGATGCAGTAAAGATTTCGGCAAAGGGAGTCGGATACTATCTTTTGAAGTTCCCGAAAGAGGTTGTAAATACGACATATGCATCTGCTGGCTTTTATCAGGAAATTGAAATTGATGGAGTGTTGTACTATTATAACCCTCACTTTGCAAAGACAGTTACAACATCTAAACCTAACACTGTAAGCGATGTGTATGTGCGTACAGCAAGGCAGCTTTACAGCATGTCACTATATTATCAGACATATGCAGACAAGACTGCCGGCAGCACATATTGGCAGGAGCTTGATATAGATTATGGCACTTATGACTGGACGAATTACTATAAATCAGGTGAAGCTGTAGATACACAGTCACCTATAGGTGTAAACGGAGAGAAACCTTTCAAGGCGACATATACCGGTATGTGTAATATCATAAAAGGAGTTTCATTTGTAGCTTCAGAAAACTATTATGCAGGTATGTTCGGATACAACAAGGGCAAACTCCAAAACATAGTTATAGCAAATGATTACGATGGAACAACTAATCGCTTTGTTAAAGTTACCAAAAATATAGAGGGCAGTAAAGCTAAAGCCCGTGTGGGAGTGCTTTGCGGCATGAACACCAGAACTATCACTAACTGTGCAGTTGCAGGATATACATTCAACTTAAAAGCTTATCAGAGCAGTGAGCTTTTTGCGGGCGGACTTGTTGGAGGCAATAGCGGTACTGTGAAGAAGTGTTCATCAGATTGTCCTGTTATGCAGGTTTCAGAGACTTACGCTACAATGGGCGTGGGTGGATTTACAGGCAGGAATACAGGTCATATTTCGGAATGTTATTCAATAGGCAGAGTTAAAATAGCTGAGGCCAAGGGAGATACTGTTGCATCGGCAGCAGGATTTGCAGGTGAAAACACAGGAGGATTAAACACTACATACTGTGCTGTCGCAATCACAATATCAGGTAATGCCAAAGGGTATGGATTTGCTCCGGCAGGCGGTACTGTAACAAACTCATATTATCTCAATGACGGTTCATATTACTATGTCGGAGAACTCAGTGCATACAAGATTGATGCGGGAGATACAAGAGCCCAATCAACAAAGGCTACAAAACTTAAGGACATTGCTGGAAACAATAATAGACGGATAAGTAATGCATCAAATTCACTTTATCATAGTAAGACTACCGAGGAGGATATATATCAGTATCCTGCCGTTGTTACCAAGAATGGTGAGTACGTACATTATGGTAACTGGCCTGTTGAAACACAGCTTGGTGATGTAGGAGTATTTTATTGGGAATACGAGGAAGGAGGGCCTAATGCCGGTTATCATTTCAGGTATCTTGGTATCAAGGGAGATGACGGTATAGGCGGTTCCTCTCTTTGCACGGCCCACGATGATGGCGGGATTGTAACCGACTATGGTTATGGTTATTATTATAAAGAAGGATCAAGTGCAGAGCTTACTATGACAAGCTTTGCAAATAAACCTACAGAGAACACAACTGTGCAGGAGGAACTGTCAAGTCAGGTTACAGGATACACTTTTGTTGCATATACGACAGGAAACAGCACAGGAAACTTGTATTTGAATAAAAATGTGGCAAACGGTACATGGAACCTTGCTTATACTAAAGACAGCACCACTAAGACATACGAATACACTGTTTGTCCGTTCTTTGCAAATTCGTTCAAGCTTGACAGTCCTGCTTTAACAAAAAAAGTGGGGTATGATGGCAATGAAAATACTCCGGGCACGGAAGGTACAGAGTATGATGTGAGATCGGCAGAGCAGCTGCAGTATATTAACTGGAACAGTGATAATCTGGATGCGACTACTGTAGTCAGCAAGGCCGGAGATGCTACAACAGAATGGTCACGGACGGAAAGGAAATATGTAACATACTACAAAGATTATAATTTCACGTATCTTAAATATATAGATACAGATTCTTCGACCGGGACAGGCAAGTTTTATTGGGAGCAGACTCATGATATGGATAGTTATGATTCTGAAACAAAGACAAGCAGTAACTTTACACCGATAGGAAGTATGTTTTATAACGGTGAATCAAATACTAATGACGCGTACTGTGCATTTTTCGCAGGTTCATATGTAGGAAACTCTTATGCCATTAAAAACATAAGCATAGATACAACCTCACCGATGGTCGGTCTGTTTGGAGTTACAATAGGAGCTGAGCTTCGTGATATAGTAATGTACTCTGAATATGGAAACGAAATAAAAATAAGTAACGCAAGT
>CAZDQV010000095.1:0-7043 GCA_964507795.1 uncultured Oscillospiraceae bacterium
TCCCTGTTTTAGGTGAGTCTTTTAGCAAATAATGTCCCATTGGAGAATTGAGCACACAACAAATGTACTCAATATCACTACCTATAGAAAAACATGTACTGTCTAATCCAAAAGAGCCGTTGTCGTTGTATGCAAATCGTAATATTGACCCGACCCTTTTCCATAGGATTTTTGGTTTAGAAAAATCCTCCAAATAAGCGCAATTGCGTAGATTGTATGGTGTGTCTCCTTTATCGGCTCGCCTTGAGATTTTATCCCAATATTGGTCAAGATGGGCTTTTACAGCGGGATAGTCTTCAATGTGAATACGCTCCAGCTTACCCTTTATACCATTATGGGGGTTAATCAACCACAGGTTTGCCCAGTTGTAACCATACCTCTTGATATCCCTGCCGCGAAGAATGGGTCGTATTAGTTCAGCAGTCCTTTTGCGTTCTGCGTCGTCAGCGCAATTCGCAAGAATTTCGTTACGTTTCTCTGTCGAGATGATGAATGCTTCATTGTAGCCAGTGAGCACTCCACGATATATGTTGATGTCCCAATCCTTCAGTGGGGTGCCAACTGCCTCTATCTTGCGCTTGATACTTTGCTCAATAGGAGATAGAATTACCCATGAGTCTGAGTCGGAGAAGTCACATGACGTTCCGTTCTGCTGAACGAAAACGCTCAAATTCTTTACGCTGTCTTTGTTTAGCTTGTTAGTTACAGCGCAAAGGGTTTTATGCTGGTTCTTTGCCTTGGCAAAGAGCAGGATGTTGGTGTCGACAGTAGCACTCTCGAATATCTTAACTCCTGCAAAGTCGATGAGCAACTGTGGGTCTGTGTTCTTGGCAAAGAACTCGCGTGTTCCCTCTCCATAGCCGGCACGCATCCATTTGTTGGAAGTTATATAGCATAGATGTCCACCCTGCTTCAGCAACTGATAGCCACGCTCATAGAATAGGCAATAAATATCGCCAGTACGAGCAAAAGTCTTGTACCCACATGTCGCATACAGTTGCGCCAGTTCGCCACCATTGTTCTGCAACTGAATGTACGGCGGATTGCCTATCACGATATCAAAGCCATCCTTTACTCCAAACATCCATTCAGGGTCGAAGAACTCTGCCACAGCATTCTGGTCATAAGGATTCCATGCAGCAAGCTGCTTTGCATCTTCAGGTGCAAAGTTGTTGTCGTCGGCAAGCAAATGAGCAAGTTTCTCACGAAGTTCCTTATCCTTTTCGCGCAATGTACTCTTGCGATTAGCCGTCTTTGCAGAAAAATGCTCATGGCGAATCTGTGTAAGCTCCTGCTTGGTAGGTTCTATCTCTGGGTTCTCAAAGAGGTTTCCGATAGTTTTCTTCTTCTTTGCTATCAGTGAGTTGGCAGCAACGAACTTCGTTTCAAGGTTAGGCAATGTAGGAATGCCGAAATTAGGTTTGGAAGCATCCTTGTCGCAGTCGCAAATCAGTGAAATGAAGAAACGCAGTTTGGTTATCTGTGCGGCTATGCTCTGGATGTCACTTCCGTAGATGCAATTCTCAATGATAGCCAATTTGAGGCTATAGACGTCCTCATTGGGCGATATGTGGCACAAAATGTCGACCATGCGGTTGAGTAGTCCCATGGGGAAAGCTCCTGATCCACAAGCAGGGTCGAGTATTTTGATGTTCTTCAGCTTGTCTGCTATCTTGGCGTATTCTGTTGCTTGTGTTGCATCATAGCTGAAGTCAGGAGCAAAGAGCGAGCGCACCAATGGTGTGTCACCTAGATAAGCCACAAGACTCTCGTCTACCATGTAGTTCACAATCTCACGTGGAGTATAGAATGAGCCACTTTGGTTGCGTGCCGTCTCTTTCGTCTCGGGGTTGTAAGCACCAAGCAGGTTCTCAAATACTTTACCCAGCAATTCGGGGTCGAGTGCTACCTGTTGCTCTTCGGGTGAATTCTCCTCTATAGTGAAGTTGTAGCGGCTCAAGATGGAAATGAGTCCCTTCTCTGGCTCGAAGAACAAATTGTTTGGAACAATGGCGCGATTGCGATATCGGCCATCGGCAAATTTCTTGTCGTTGCGACTGAAGCCATCATAGTTGTAGGCCTTCTCCACTCCGTCGATAGTTCGAGTTTTGTCGAGACACTCAAATAGTCCACCATTGAGGAAAGGAACTTCAGAGAAGAGCCTAATCACATCCTCTTCGCTAATCTTGAACATTTCAGCATAGCGGTAAAGAGTTTTGATGTCTTTCTTTACGTTGGTGGCAAAACGACGCTTGCTGCCCTGCTCATCCTCGATGGCACGATTGAGGGTGGCAAAGAAGAGGTTCTGCAGAATGGCATTATAGTAGTTGCCTGCGATGGTGCTGTATGGGTCGAAGTCCTTCAGAACGGTCTGCAGAAACTCTGTGTCGAATATACGGTCTGGCACCAGTTGCTTTTGCTTTATGAACCACACAAACATGATACGGGTTATCATGCGAATTATCTTGGTCTCAATATCTTCGCGGTCGTCTTCTTCCACCGAAGTGTTGTTGGGAAATGATACGCCGGAAGCTGGCTCCACTGCCCACTGATACCACTCAAAGAGGTCTTTGTAGAACTGTTTGGTGAGAGCCTCGACAGAGAATGCTGCAGTGACGTCACTCAGTGCGAGCTTACTGTTTTTCAGTGCGCCAAACTGTTCGATGGCTGTACGGCATCCACGTCCTTCGCCCAAGAGATAAGTGTATCGTTTGGTGTTGGTGGAAATCTTCTCATATTCTCCCTGTTTATTGAATCCCCATGTCTCGCTGACATAAGAGAAACGCAAGATGCTTTCGTTCTTGCGGTGGCAGAACATGAAAGCACCGGCATAACCCATGTCGCGCCAATCGGAGGTAAGCATGTCACGTATGCCGCGTCGGTTACGCTCTATGTCAACCTTGTCGGATAGTTCCACTTCATAGATGGCTAAAGACTCGCCATCAGAAAGGGAAATCTTGCCAAGGTTAAGGGCTTCTTTAGCCAGATGGCTATTAACCTGGACAGAAGATGGAGTTGTCCAGAAGCTTACCTTGTTGAGAAATATGTCGTGCAGCAACGATTGCCATGCCTCACGGTTGTATTTTGCCTCTATTATATTTTTGTAGTCCATAGGAAACTGATTTACGTTTACTTGAATGATTCGGAAAGAATGATTTCTGCCACAGACTCCTGTTGATTCAACATAGATTCCTGCGCCATGTAGTAAGGCGCATACTTGTTTGCCATCTGTGTGATTTCTTCCAATGCCTCGTCGGGGGTTATACGTGCCTTACCACCTGTACGCCGCAGGTCTTTCTGTATGCGTTGCAGACGTTTCGGTATATAGGTGATAACACCGCGCTCTGCCAAAGTCTTCAATTGTACCACCTTTATATACAGGTCATTGTCGTCAATCTTATGAAGGAAATTGTTCAGCAAATTGATGGCTGTGCTTACCTGTGCTCCCAAGGCGGTCTGTTCGTCATGCGATGTTTCTTGTGCCCGTTGTTCTTCATCACGAATACTGCGAAATTTCTTCAGCGCCTTGTTGACGTGTTCGTGATGCTGCTCTATGCGCTCGACAGCATGCTCTTCTGGCGTAGCCTTGAAATATTTCAGAGCATCAAGCACCGATATTTCCTCGGCGGTCTCTGATACAAGGAAGAACATCTTGCGGAAATTGGTCTTTAGGAACACAAGGGTGTCGCCAGACAATGTAACACCTTCTACCGTACGTGTTTCGCGACCTGTCCTGCTACGCAAAGACATTTTGGCTATGCGGTTATATTCTCTTCGGTTGTTCATATAGAGTGAGCGCAACTCCTCATAGAAAGGCAGTTCCTGATTGCGCTCCTCCTTTTGTGCCTTCATTCCTTCATCGAAGAGCTTGTCGAGGTCGCGGTCGAGTATCTCTTCCTGCGAATAGATTTGATTATCCTCGCCAAAAGTGGTGTGGAATGTCTGAATCTTGCTCAAGGCTATTTGATTGAGGTTAATTTCGCGATTACCTTCACGTGACGGATAGAACACATAGTTGTAGATGTGTTTCGAGGCTGAACCGATACGGTTCACGCGACCTATGCGTTGCATCAAGCGTGTACTGTTCCATGGTGTATCGTAATTCACAATCACATTGGCACGATGCAGGTTGATACCTTCTGCCAGCACATCAGTCGTGAGCAGGATGTTGTAGTCGTTGAGATGCGTCTTGTAGTTAGCGTCAAAATTCTCGCGGATAGTCTTGAATTGCTTACTGCGATTGTTGGCTGAGATGACCAACACATCCTTACGGTTGATGCGTCGTTCAAGGTACTTTACGGTATCTACCGATTCGGAGAACACGACCAACTTCTGTTCTGGATTGCGGTCTTGCCTGAATAGCTCATGCTTCAGTAGTTCGTTGAACTTAGCAAACTTGGAGTCATCTTCATCTGTGATATTCTCCCAATCATGACACAGTCCCTCAAGAGTCTTCTGGTCGCTATGCAGCATATCAATAAACTCCGGTTTGAAATCGTCGGCTGTGAACACAGCATTCTTAGGATTGTCTTCTGCCTTGGCATTCAGTTTCTCTTCTATTTCTTCATCACTGAATCCGGCCTCTATCAAAAGGTTTATGTCAAGGTCTGGCGCTATGAACACTTTGTCGTTGTCGAACATGTCAATCATATTCTGATTGGCTTGACGGAAGTTGTTTAGCGATACTTGGAATGCGTAGAAACTGCTTTCCAATCGTTTGACAAGTCCGTTCTTTCGTATTCCTGCCAAGCTGCGGCTTATAGTTTCAGCATTGTCGTACAATCCCGGTGCAGCATCCGGCTTTAGGTAAGCGATAGCTTGGTATCTGGCATAAGTAAGATGTTTGTCAAGTGTAAGCATGGCGTGTTCAAACAAGTCTGCCAAATGTTCGTTTAGCTCATAACGGCTCTCGTTAGGGCGTTCTACTTTTGGGAAACCGTTAATGTCCTTGTTGTAACGTGCAATGCTCTCGATGTCGGTTCTTGTACGGCGCACTGTTAGGGGCTTGATAACTCTGTCGCGTACACGCTCAGCCAGTTTCTTGAATTGGGTAACGTCAAAGTTGGGTTCTCGCCTCAATCGTTTGAACTCCTTGACCAATGGCGAGAAGAACGCCGTCAAGTTTGCAACGCCGTCAATAGTACAACGGCGTGGGTCTTGGAACAGCTGTATCTCGTTGTAAATGTCGGCAGGCGTGTTGTTCATTGGGGTTGCTGATATAAGCATCACCTTCTTCTTGTAGCCTGGAATATTGCCGTTCTCTATACGTGGCATCTTGCATATTTCCTGAAGCTGTTCGAAGGCATTTGTAGTGTGAGAACGGAATTTGTGAGCTTCGTCGACAAGGATAAGGTCAAATTCATCGGCATTCCAGTAGTTGTAGTTTTCGTCGTCCAAAATCTTGGATAGGCTGCCGTTTGAAATGAAGTTGGCATACTTGTCGATGCCAAAATCTTTGAACGTGGCTTTCCAGTTCTGTTCTACTGCAGGGGGATAGACTACCAAAATCTTGGTCTTGTCGCGTCCGTTCTCAATTAGGAATTTCTTGGCAATCATCGTTGCAATAACAGTCTTACCCAGACCTACGACATCCGCCAGAAAAAAGCCGTCGTAGCGGATAAGCTTTTGATAGCCTTCCTCTACGGCATCCATCTGATAGCTATATTTCGAATAACCGTCAGGCATGTCGAAAGGATCGTTCTCGTCAGTAGCCATTACGCGATCAGAGAAATACTCCATCAACATTTTAATATAGAGATCATAAGGCAAGACGTCCCCCTTTAGGTAAGTTCTGTCAATGGATGTCTTTACATCCTCAGCCGTAATCTCGCAACCTTTTGACTCTTCCCACAATAATTCAAATTCATCTTTTGCGAACTTGACATCATCGTATCTGTCGAGCTTGACATTAAACTCATATTGTTTCTCTTCCGATACACCAAGACCATTTCCAGACAAGTTGCTTGAACCTGTTATGGCCATACCTTGCGAATATTGGTTGAAATTGTCTGGGTAAAGAACATAAATCTTGGCATGTATCTTTTTGGACGGGTGGGCACGCAGTTCCAATTTGCCATCTATCAAGTCTTGCACCATTTGGAACATGCCGGACTCTACCTCCTTCGTATAGTGGGAGCTTTCTATATCTTGACGTATTTTGCGCAGGCAATCCTCTTTTACTTCTTCTTCAGCACCAAAGAATATCTTCCCTTGGTTCGCTGCTTGTGCAATATATTTATCCACATCGATACCTATCAGTACGCGCACCCTGTTTATATTATCCAAGAATGGACGCAAAGAGAAATAACCTGATGCACGAAGGAATCCCACTATAGCATCAAGATTGGTAATGGCCTGATTATGCTGCAGAATTCCTTCAAACTCTTTCATGAGAGTGTTTCCATCCCTATTCGTGAAGAAGTTGGAATGAACGGAATTACTATTGCTGTTGAGTGTATTGGTGTTTTCCATTGTCGTTTTGTCCCTTACAGGCTTTGCAAGCTCATTGCCTGCTCGTCCTTCTTTTGCTTGTCTCTTGTTCAGCTTCTACTCATTCGTTTCAGGCAGTGCCTTCTGGTGCAAAATGCATGAAATAGCTCTTCAGCTCCCACTGCTCTTCGTCCCTGATGCTTTGTTGCCTCGCGAGTGAGCCCTAAAAGGAAGCCAACGGCTTCCACGGTCAAAGTTATACATTCTTTTTTGAAATGTCCCAACTCTCAACATAAAACGTAACGCATAACACGTCCATATACTCTCGGAGCAAAGACATATAGTGACATGCCCAGTACCAATCAGTTGGTACACCCGTACCATATACTCGGTACTCCAGTCCTAACTATTCGGTATTGGAGTCCTGACTAATAGAAACAATAAGGAGGACTGACTCTATATTTCCTGTCAAGATACACTACGTTTAGATTTGTTGTAGCTTGCACTATTAGCTTGCACTATTAGCTTGCACTATTAGCCTCCGTCTAATTTCCGTTTAAGAAGCTGTTTAAATTTCAATCGCGTATTCTACAAAGCATGATTCTGCAGAACGC
>CAZDQV010000096.1:0-6857 GCA_964507795.1 uncultured Oscillospiraceae bacterium
AAGAGGACCGTGGAATAAATGCGGTATCAAATCCCACAACTTTTTAGAGTGACCCATTATTTATTCAGGAAATCTATGTTACTCTACCTTTGGCATTGATGCAAAACTTGCCTCAAGTTCTTCATCTGTAGGTATATAATCTGTCATTTCACCATTGTGGAATTTCTCATATGCAAACATATCAAAGTACCCTGTTCCGGTAAGTCCAAACAGTATGGTTTTTTCTTCTCCTGTCTCTTTGCATTTAAGTGCTTCGTCTATTGCGACTTTAATCGCATGGCTGCTTTCAGGTGCCGGAAGTATACCTTCAACTCTCGCAAACTGCTCTGCAGCTTTAAATACACTTGTCTGCTCAACTGCTCTTGCCTGCATATATCCATCATGATAAAGCTGTGACAGTATAGGGCTCATACCATGATATCTCAAGCCTCCCGCATGGTTTGCCGATGGAATAAACCCGCTACCGAGGGTATACATTTTGGCCAGTGGGCAAACCTTGCCTGTATCACAGAAATCATAACCAAAAGTACCTCTGGTAAGGCTCGGGCATGATGCGGGCTCTACAGCTATAAACTGGTAATCCGCCTCACCTCTCAGTTTTTCACCCATAAATGGTGAAATAAGACCTCCGAGATTGGATCCGCCTCCTGCACATCCTATGATGATATCGGGTTTGATGCCGTATTTATCCATTGCAATTTTAGACTCGACACCTATGATGGACTGATGCATCATAACCTGATTCAAAACACTGCCAAGAACATATCTGTAACCTTCTCTGCTTGTGGCTGCCTCTACAGCCTCTGAAATTGCACATCCGAGGCTGCCTGTTGTCCCCGGAAACTCCTCATTTATTTTTCGCCCGACATTTGTATTCATCGATGGCGAAGGTGTGACATTAGCACCGTAGGTTCTCATAACTTCTCTTCTGAACGGTTTTTGTTCATATGAAACCTTAACCATATATACATCACACTCAAGGTCAAGGTAAGCACATGCCATTGACAATGCAGTTCCCCACTGGCCTGCACCTGTTTCAGTTGTAACACCCTTCAGCCCTTGCTGCTTTGCATAATATGCCTGAGCAATTGCGGAATTAAGCTTATGACTGCCGCTTGTGTTGTTTCCTTCAAATTTGTAATAAATCTTTGCTGGTGTATCGAGTTTTTTCTCAAGGCAATATGCTCTTACCAGTGGTGCTGGTCTGTACATCTTGTAAAAATCAAGAATCTCCTCTGGAATAGGATAATATCTTGTATCATTGTCAAGTTCCTGCTTAACCAGCTCTTCACAGAATACCACGCCAAGTCCCTCTGCACTCATAGGCTTACCTGTTGCAGGATCAAGCAGCGGTGCCGGTTTGTTTGTCATATCTGCACGAACATTGTACCAGTATTTTGGCATCTCGTTTTCATCCAGATATATTTTGTAAGGTATTTGCTTGTCTGTCATGTTAATCTCCTCCTGTTTCTTTACATAAATAAATCCTGTCCCTGCATATTTAATGCTGGGACAGGATATAATAATCTCCTGCGGTGCCACCCGGCTTGGTGCATCACACACCCTCTTACCATACTGACATATGGTTGCCTTTGATAACGGAGGGTTCTCCGTCTCCCCTACTTGCAAGTTGCTTTGGGTTTGCCCTCGGAAGTCCATTCACATCTGCTCCATATATCGCTTCTCACCATCTGCGACTCTCTGTGATATCCAGACAAAAGTTACTATTCTTCTTCATCGGTTTCTTTGATTTTAAATCATCATCTGTTGCTTGTCAATAATTTTTTGTGTTTATTTACAAAAAAAATATTTCAAAATAGGGTTTTTTCACAATTTGCAAACCTCTTCTACGTCAACAGTAATCTTTTTACCTTTCGAATTCCTGATACAAGCTATCACCGTCAATCAGTATGAACCCTTTATCATCTTCAAAGTCAAATCCTCCTGTGCAGATAAATCCGATTCCGGAGACATTGATTCCCTGTATAAGCTCCAGCTGCTTTCTTTCCTGTTCACATTCTACTAATGTCATCGGTCTATCGAAATATTTGCATTCATAAAAATCATACATTTCACCTGTATGCTTAATGACGCAATCAAATTCTCCGTTTGCTTTTGTATTCGGATTGTCATACCAGTAGCTGCCAAAGTCCTCTATCTCTTTATCTTTTCCTGCGGTGCCACCCTGTGAAGCTGCTGTTCTTCTCCATCGGTTTCTCTGATTTTAAATCACTGTTTGCGCACAACTTATATAATCATTGTTACTATCGCTGTTACGATTAATATTAACGACGCCACCAGTTTTACTTTGTTGAGTCTGTCTAATATTACTCTGTTTTTCTCAGCGTCGCTTGGCCGCAGATCACCGGTTTTCTTGATAGTACTACTTTTTGACGTGGCATAAAAATATATTACAAGGCATATTATTATGACTGCCGTAAGTATGTATTTGAGCATTTTATTTTACCTCCAGCTTGTTTTGCAATTTGGCATATACGACTTCTTTCATCCACTTTTCATCCGAAAGAGAGTTTATCTCTTCAGGTTTGAACCAGCCCACATCACTGTTCTCATCTGCCTTTATGCGCAAAATCTCCTCTTCATCAGCCTCTATCAGATATGTGATATTAAAGTGCAAATGTGACGAAACGTATCTGCCTCGTTTGATATGCCCGCTCACAGGTATTATCTCCAATGAAAAAATATCGTCATCTATAGCTTTAAGGTCTCGGAGCCCGGTTTCTTCTGATGCTTCTCTAAGAGCCGTCTGAAGCAGGTTTTCTTCTCCATCCGCATGCCCTCCTGTCCAGGTCCAGGAGTTATATATGTTGTGATGAATGAGAAGCACTTTACTCCTGTTATTATTTACAATCCATGCGGACGCGGTAAAATGTGCGATTTCATTTGATCTGAAAAGATAATCATCACAAGTATCCATAATCTGCAGCATTACATTCCTGTCGCGCAGTTCCTGTTCATTGTATGGCACATATTTCTCAAGCTGTTCTCTAAGCATAATTTACTCCTTCTGAGTCTGCTGCTAATCCATTACCATTGCCAGAACAGCAATAGCCACAAGCGCTACAAGGCCTATCCATCTGAGAGCCGAATACAGCTTATATTCCTTTGCGTTTTCTGCCCGCCTCACTTTAACGGTTCCAACAAGGTATACAACTGTAAATATTGCAAGAAGTATAAAAATAGTCGTAGTATTCATATCAACTCCTCTATTTCACCGATTGCTCAACCATTTTGGCCATATCTTTGATTTGAATGACATCTTTGTGCCTGATTTCTTTTTTGTCAAGATTCTGAAGTCCTTTTGGCACTCTTACTCCTGTTTTTGCACTTACAGCATTTATGAATTCAAAGCCGTTCATGTCTTCATTGATACCGATTGATTTTGCAACACTTTGTGCAAATTTATATGCACTTGCAGTAGATGCTATTACAGTCGGGGTGTCATCTCCTGTTGCCGCTCTGTAGTCCTCATACACCTTGCATCCAACAGCTGTATGCGTATCCATAAGATAATTATAATCAGCATACATCCTGCCTATTGTTTCCTCAGTCTCTTCAACGCTGCATGAACCGCCGTAGAAACCCTTCATTCCCTCTCTTATCTTTTTGCTTACAGTGTATTTTTTGTTTTTTTCGAGGCTTTCCATCATCTGGCTTACTTCATCGCCGTTACTGTCACACAGATGATAAAGAAGTCTTTCAAGGTTTGATGATATGAGAATATCCATTGATGGTGAATTTGTAAGATAAAACTCTCTGTCTGTGCTGTATGTGCCTGTGTTTATGAAATCTGTAAGTACTTTGTTTTTGTTTGATGCACATATGAACTTGTTAACCGGAATGCCCATTTCCGATGCATAATAAGCAGCAAGTATATTCCCAAAGTTACCTGTGGGAACTACTATGTTGATCTTCTCACCGTCTTTAATTGCACCTGTTTCAACCATTTTGACATATGCGTATACATAGTATGCAACCTGAGGAATAAGTCTGCCTATATTGATTGAATTCGCCGAAGAAAGCTTGCATCCGTAACTTGCAAGCTTTGCAGCGAATGCATCATCATTGAAAATCCTTTTGACTCCTGTCTGTGCGTCGTCAAAGTTGCCTTTGATTGCAAACACGTGAGTATTTGCTCCCTCCTGCGTAATCATCTGTCTTTCCTGTACCTGACTCACTCCGCTGTCAGGGAAAAATACAATTATTTCTGTCCCCGGAACATCTGCAAAAGCCTCTAATGCTGCTTTGCCTGTGTCTCCGGATGTTGCAGTAAGAATACATACTTTTTTATCTTCGTTTTCTTTTTTCATTGCTGTAGTAAGCAAATAAGGCAGAATCGACAGTGCCATATCTTTGAATGCGGCAGTTCTGCCATGATAAAGTTCAAGATAATATGCATCCCCTGCTTTTACAAGAGGTACTATTTCCTCTGCTTCGAATTTGTCAGTATATGCTCCATCTATGCAATATCTGATTTCATCTGCTGTATAATCAGTAAAAAAAGCTCCTATTACTGCTGATGCAATCTCCTTGTAAGGTTTGCCCTGCATGTCTTTTATCTCAAAAGGAAGTGCGGGAATATGATCTGGAACATAAAGTCCCTTGTCCTCTGCTATTCCCTGTATTACTGCTGCCGCAGCACTTAATGTTTTTTTGCTTCCTCTCGTACTTTCATATTTAATCATATCTTCTTCTCCCACCAAAATAATAATATTAGCGATAATTATATCACAAACTCTGCTGCAACACAAAGTTTTAGTCCATCTTATCTGCAATCCTGCCATCAAAGTTAATTATAAATACGGCTATCACTATTGCAACGCACCCGAGAGCCATCGTAAACGTCATTGTCTCGCTAAGGAATACATATCCTGCGATACATGCCACCACAGGCTCCAGTGTATTTATCACTGCCGCCCTGCCTGAGCCTATCATATTGACACCTATGCAAAACAACACAATTGCAAGAAATGCACAGAAAAATGAAAGTGCCAGTGTCCACACGAGCTGCTCTCCTCCGGCTGTAAACAGAGGCTCTCCTGAAGCAATAGTTCTCACAAAGTTGAAAACAGTTGCTCCTGCTGTAACATAACCTGCCGCGGCTATAGGATGAATCGCTTTAACCCTGTCTGATCCTAAAGTTATGACGTAACAGGCCTGTGAAAGCGCTGCCCCTATGGCAAACATAATTCCCAATGTGCTTAAGGTTACAGACTCTTCGCAGACTATGAGTATAAATCCTATTATAGAAAACAGGATTGAGCCCGCCCTTATCATTGAAAATCTTGCTTTACCTGTCAACGCTTCGAACACTATTATCATCGACGGATATGTAAAATTAAGCACAATAGTCAGATTGCCCGGAATGTAATTAAATGCCTCATATATGCACAATGCCAGCAGATTGTATGAAACAATTGCAGCACCAAGCATCAATATCTGAGCTTTCTCTATCTTAAAAGGTGTTTTTTTAATAAATATGTATGCCCATATAAGTATCGCTGCATAAAGAAATTTGTCAAACAATATCGTCTCTGTTGCCGCACCGGCATGTAGTGCTTTGATAGATACAGTAGATATAAATCCGTAGCATATTGTGGAAACGAGCATACAAAGCGTGCCAACAAGCACTCTGCTATTATCATTTGTTTTCATTTACTTTTTCACCATTTCTATTATTTTATCAAAATTTTGCATTATATATTCATATCCGCCTTTGCTGTGGGGAATCATACAATCACTACAATCTTTAATGCCGCCTTCTGTGTATTTGAAATTGCCACCGCATGAATCACCAAGGGCATAAAGCGGGCAATAACAGAACAGGCAATTGAAATCTTCAGGCCGGTCTGTCCTGTGACACGGGAAATACTCGCATTTGCTGTGATTTATGAATTTATAGTTTTCGCTCATCCCATTATCTCCTTAATATTTGATATACCAGTATGAATGCAGGGCATAAAGCCTGCTTGTCTGAGTTTTTTCCTTGCTGTAAAGTGTACTGTCTGCCATTGTGACTTTTTTGCCATATACAGGATCAACCACATAAAACACTCCGTCAATATAGTCTGTGAGAAGAACCGCATGTGCCTTGCCGCCGTATTTGGAATATATGGCAATCCCTTCAGGATGCTTTTCGAGCAGTGATATGAGCTTCTTTTTTTTCGTTGCAGTCGTATCATCGCTGTCAAAATTCACCTGCTTTATATCCATGTCAAGTATTGAAAAACTTCTGAAAAGCCCTGCACCATATGCCCATACACTCCTGTCCGCCCTGAGATTATTCTCTGTCAGCAGACTCCATGTGCTCTCAGAAACGCCACTCATTATCGCTTTTCTTCTTGCCATCATTGCCGCTGAAACTACTGTGCAGCCGCCTTTTCCGGCTTTCTGAGCGATGAACACGGCATCTGCGTTTATTGCATCGTACATTTCCTGCGATATGCTGCTGCCTGTAGTCGTCGTATCTATATCAAATTTTGAAACTACAGTAAATTTTTTATTTCTGACAGTTTTGCCTGTACCATTAAGATCCTTAGCATAAATTCTATATCTATAATTCCCCGGCGCGAGCTTTCCAAAAGAAATATCCTCGTCCACCTGATACAGATAAAATGATTTCTCCTTTATATTCTTAACTTTTTTGTAAAACCCGTCAAGCCAGTTGCCGTCAGCATCACATATGCCCACTTTGACATAATCAAGCTCTACTGCCGAATTCACAGTACCTACAAGAGAAAACGAATTTCCCTGTGTCATGACAGACGGATAAGAGCTGTTTGACGAAATTGTAATCTTGGATGCGATATTTGAAACCGTGAATTTCTTTTTGATTA
>CAZDQV010000097.1:0-6825 GCA_964507795.1 uncultured Oscillospiraceae bacterium
GAAAGAAAGAACACAACGAGTTTCCGTCCCCACTCGGGGAATGATGAATCTGAATTAGTCGATGAGACAGACGAAAGAAAGAACACAACGAGTTTCCGTCCCCACTCGGGGAATGATGAATCTGAATTAGTCGATGAGACAGACGAAAGAAAGAACACAACGAGTTTCCGTCCCCACTCGGGGAATGATGAATCTGAATCCTGTTCACTGAAGCCCAGTATTTATGCGGCCAAATCGGCTACTTTGCGGTGCAAAATATTTTCTGACTATATCCTTCATTTTTTTACTCTTAAATCGGCTAGAAGCCGCATAAATACTGGCGCGGTGCAAAATCATAGGATTTCTATTTTTCCTGCTCCCATATCATACAATTTGCCTTGATACCTTGTACATTTGCAGACATGAGGAGCTACACCTTTCGCAATGTCATCGTAGTGCTTATGCTTATCGTAGTTTTTGGCAAGTGTATTTTGAAACACCATATCCGTCAACTTTACAGCTTGTTTATCATATAACGGATATAAAATAGTCTTAGACAAAAAGCCCGTCCCGCCGCCTAACCAAACTGTTCCTTCAACCGTGGATCCTCTTTTAAATTTAGCATAAAAATTATCGAATACTGATTTTTTAAAGTACTCCAGAGCATCCATAAGCTCATTAATTGTAACATCACAAATCGTGCTGTCAATCGTCACACTGAAATCTATCTGTGTTCCAGGCATTATTGCCTCCCTCAGTATAGGAAGGCATTTTTCATCACCGAACATATTATAATCTATCTTCTGTGCGAGCATAAGCTGTTTTTCTGAGATTGGTTTGCTATCGCTAACAACAAATCCGGACATTATGGAATTGACAGCATTACCTTGCTTTCTGTCATCTCTGCCAAGAGTGTGAAATACAGCCGTCTCCAATGCATCTGTTTCCCTCTGTAAATATGTCTTTCTTGAACCTCCATTATCGGCTGCACGCGAAAGATTCATTAACTCCTGTTTGTATCTATCTTGATTTTTATAAACTCTCCAACACAGTAGCGCTGTTCTCAGCATTCCCTTCAACGTGCTTCCTGGAATATATGGCTGCTCGTATGCGTCTTTCACGAAGCACATTATTTCCTTAGGCGTAGCGTCTCTTCTGCCTGTACTTTTACGGACGAATGCATCACCTGCATCCATGCTATATCGTTTCCATGAATCAATATATTTTGAGATTTTCTGTTCCTCCAGCCATTGCCCGAGTCCCATTCTTCTTTCATTCAGCATAAAATCTGCATATGCACGATCTTTCTTTAGAAGACGCAACGTATAAAACATCTTAGCTGTATCAGGAACAATTACCGGCTGCGTTGCTCCTTGCTGGATATATTCCTTTTTCCCAATTTTCATGCCATTTCCAACATGAATAGGAGCCAGCGCCGTTATCCTCATCTGATATTCTTTTAAATAATTCTGCATACTCATACCCCCAGGAACAGTCCCTTCGCATAACGATACACCGCATGTGCTCCATTTTCATTAACATCGTATATATCGCCCATGAATTGATGATTGAAGCAAGAGCCTGCCTGTAACGTATACAAATCGCGTTTTTTCATTTGATCCTCAGCATACTTTTCAGAATATACAAATCCAGATCGTTTCTGCATAAGATACGAGGCATTCATCAGGGCATTCTCCATTTCATCCGCCTTAGGTAGTGCCGATGATATCAGCATATATCGTCCGGTATTTGCTTTGAGCATTTCATTGATGCTTTCGCTGTCCTTGCCTTTTTTTAATTCGAATCGTCCCTTGCCGCTGCTGCGCTTACCGCCAACCCCTGTATATGACAAGCTTTCGAAAAGATCCTCCAGCATATACTGCACATCTTCATTTTCCAATGCAGCGATAACATACAATCCACATTTTTCATTAAACAGATAATTTCCAACCCTATACGGTAACGTCTCTTCCACTTCTTCTCGTCGAACAAATGCCATTACCTGGCTATACTCCTTACCCAGCATATGGAGGCTGCAGCTTGCAGGATCTACGTTTCCCTGAAGATAATCTTTCATTCTGTCGGCTGGTATATACTTAAGCTTTTTATACTGCTTCTTTATCTTGGAATTTCCATTCTCTTTAGGTTCTACATAGGTCATAGGTTTTGGAAGAAAATAGTTAGTATCAACAAACGGAAAAGCGTCTGATATAAATAATTGATTGCTATCCGCAGCCTTATAAAAATCCTCTGCAATTCCCAGTTTCATTGCCTCAATATATAATGCCGAAAAAAGTGTATCTGCGCATAAACCAGTGGCACTTTCATTAAGTACACCCGTTCCAAAATGCACAGATGTTGTAAATGAAAGCTTATAAATTTTATAGTTCATGGTAATCTCCTTGCAGATTCAAAAGCATTTCCCTACATTTTTCTACTACATCGTCATCTATATCACCAATAACCACTTCTAAGTCAATATCATCAAAGGCAACCTTACCGTATCCTCTCGAACCACTGCCGCCCAAATAATCATACTGTATAAGCTTAAATCCATTCTTTAGAATTTTGAAATCCTGCAGCATGGTTTCATCATCCTTGTACTCATACATAAGGTCTAATCCGAATTTTGCCCCTCTGATCACTCTCTCTAATTGTCTCGGATTGGCTACAGCTGTACTCCTGGAAATGGAATTCTCGAACTTAACCTCTGTAGCTCTGTAAATATTAAGGTCTCTCAGCTCATCCTTATTAGTAAGAAACATATCCGAGAAAAGTAAACGTCCAACATGTACGTTTCCTTTTCTTGATGATCCAAATAATGCTGTCAGTTTCTCGTCATCCCCATCAGGTACAGTTGCAGCTGCATCAGTATTATACATTTTAGCAAGGAGAGATCGCATCTTACCTTTTAATGAGCTTCCCGGAATAATCGGATCATCCGTTCTTACATCACGAATAACTGGGGAATCTACTGCTCCAATAGCTGCAAATGCACCATTACCACCTATATGCAGTCCTGTTTTAACCTCAAGCGTACCTGTAATTTCTATTTTTGCGAACATCACTTTTCCTCCTACTCGTCTCTGCCACCATAATATTTGCGAAATGCTACTAATGCTTCAATGTATCTGCTAAACAGAATGTAATTCTTTCGGCTATTTCCGATACCGTCAATAACATCAAACACACCCGCTGTCTTCAATAATCGCTTTACTGTCTCTTCCCTTCCTGCTTCATAGTAGAATCTCAGCTTCATATAATTAATTCTTCCTATTACCTCGGAAGATAATTTTTCATCCTTGACATTAAGCACATCATTGTAGATATCAGAGACCATTGCAAGTAGATTTCTGATTTTTGAAGTCGTAACTAACGGAAGTGGTTTGTTGTACTTCGGATCCTTTTCTGCTATCAATTTCTTTATTGCGTTCTCCGCTTCAGTTACATAATTTTCTTCATTGATAACCAGTTTTTGCTTTTCCCCTATATTCATTTTACTCTGCCCCTTTCTTATCTCGCTGCATATATACATATAGATAAATCGCACTCACCACCTGCCTGCGTTCATCCCCAGACAGTGACCATTTATACATTTTTTCCGAAAATAGCTTATATGCATTCCTTTCATCCTCATCTGCGTCTGGATCTGGTTCCATCCTGGATAAATAATATACGAATCGAGCCCGGTTAAACTTCGTGCCGTTATCTCTTATTAGTTCCAGCAAATGATATAAAAACGCCTTTCCTCTACCATTGGTTAACGTCATATAATCATAGATGGCCTGGTATTTTTCATCCACCACCTGTTCAATAAATGTCTTCCATTCATATCGACCGGTCTCGTCAAAAAGTGTAATAGCATTCTTACCTTCCAGTTCCTTGGAATAATCTTCCAGTCTGGCTACTTCCAAAGCCATTCGATTTATAGGGAAGTTGGCATCATATATTCCTATTCCACCTGATATTGTCAGTGTCCCTTCTGTAAATTTTTCGAAGGCGTTTCTGGTATCAATGAAAATGTCTACCACATCATTCCAAGCTCCTACAATGAAGATATCGTCACCTCCAGAATATACGATACACGCTTGTCTGTTTTCGTCCTTTGAAAACCTGCTTGAATTACCTTTTTCAAGGATTTTATTAAGATAAAGCTTAAAGAACAATGACAGCTGTCTGGACAATGTTGATGTTCTTGACAGCGTTTCATATTTTCCATTTGCAGTATCTTTAAAACCGCTTACAAATGCCTGTCCCAGATTATCAACGTCTCCTCTAAGCACAGCAATTCTTTCTATTCCCTCTGCCTTCTGCGCCAGTTCTTCAAAGGTATCTCCCGTTGTATATCTGCCTACCCATAATTTTGTTGTCACATGCTTGCCAGTACATGCATCATTTACCGTATAGCTTCTCACGTAGTTGTAGCTGTCCATTAATCTCAACAATTTAGCTTTGTCGCCTGCGACAAGATACTTATCACCCGGTAATGGCAAGCAGGCTTCATTCCTTTCACCACCCATGATCATGATAATAAAGTAATCCTTGTATAAAATGTCTCCAGACAAGCTCTCAAGTGCTGCGCATATCGGACACCTTCCATTACTATCTATTTTCGCCATCCTTCGGCACACGCAGCATTCTTCCCGTCCTGCTATATGCCGTTTATTTAATTCTATCAATTCGGTCGGCCCATAGCGATGTGTCTTTTTTTGAGATATGGCCTTCGAAACAGTCCTAAATAAATCACTATAACTTCCCTGTGGTTCGTTCTTCAGATTCGACGCATGACACTCTGCATAGCCATCGGCAACATATAAAGCAATATCAAAATTCTTTAGAAACCAGCCGTTTATTTCCCTGTTATGTTCATCTACTACTTCTTTTCCTCTTTTCGTATTGGGCAGCAGCATATAGCAGTGACCTCCACCGCTATAAATCAGGCACGACCTTGACAGATTCAATTTATCAAGCAGCTCATCAATAATATGCTCCATCATAAGTTCCAGATAAAAACTTCTTGCACGTAACCCGCGCAATGCTCCCTTGCTTCCTATAGTATAGATGAAGCTCTGGATTCCTGACATATCCATTGAATACAGCAAGAACATCTTCTGTTCCCAGAGACTATTGGTGCTGTCCTTATAAAGGAATTCTTTGTAATCAGAAATTTCATTTTCCTTCATATACTGATAACAACACTCCGCTACAGCCGCTGTCATCTTTACATGGTCAAACAATGAAATATCTGCCAGCTCCCTTTTGCTGGTTGATGATGGAATATAACTTGTAGTCGCCTCCAATACTGACAACAACGAATTAACATACTCCTCTGATATCTCAATTCCCTTAAGATTATCCTTGACTTGAGCTGCAACATCCTGATAGAAGGATTCATCCATCGAACATTTTTCTGTAGTTGGATAGTTAATTTCTGCTTTAGGATTCAACATTCTCCGCTCGTAATGTGCCTTACCATTATTCCCGTTAAGAATATTAAAAACGCTATCAAGTGCGACATTTTTATCAAAGCCATCCTCGCCGTCTGAACTCTCCCTTCTATCCATTGCTGCTGCCACATTATCCGCAAAATATGTAATATACGCCAGTGCATCGTTACTGATTGAAGCATGCTTCAGATTTATCGAATGGTGATAGCGCACACAATTCAAGATTTCTTCGTCAAATGATGATCCCAATTCCTTTAAGAAATCGTATCCACTGACACTATGCTGTCTGCCATCGCCTGCCCTATATACGATCTTACCTATATCATGTAATAGACTTCCGATTATAAGTTTTATTTGCTTATCTTCCATTTTCATCAGACCTTCCTTCTAAAAGCCGAATCGCACCCATACCTAACGCAGTTTTTATTCCGATTCCTGAATACTGTCCAAAATTAAAAAGCATATTTGCAAAGTTAGTCATCGTCTGGGTTCCGTCTATTCGCAATGTCATTTTTCCAATGAATGCCGGTATTTTTATTCCTTCAATACAGAAAACTGTACTGCGTAATTCATAGCGACTTAATACTGTCTTTTCTGTAAGCTGCTCCAGAGTGTCCTCATCCTTCATGCTTTCCTCTGCGTTCGAAGCATCATATTTGTTCATTAAATTAGAATATATCGACCGAATGTCAGGATAATTCATGTATCTGCCATTTTGTTTGAACGCGGTAGGCGTAACGAATTGTATTGTTATATAGCGATTTGCTTGTTCTTGATAAAAAGCTCGTGCGAGCTCCTGATTTGACATTTCCTGATAAGTTTTTTCAAGTATACGTACTGATAGTTGATGTTTTTTTATCACAAACTCAGAAAGATTCATCAATACGCCCTTTAACATTTTATTTGCTGTATCTTCATTCAAGGCTGTCACAATCCAGTACCAATCCTCACCATATTTTTCAATATGTTGAGTATATGGGTGACGCTTAGATTCATGCAGCTCAGCTGCATAGTCCTCTGGCAGCAGCTCCATCAACATACCATGAAACAGAGAAGCCATCTGCCACGACAGCTCCTCTTTCTTATCTAACCTCATTTTCAGCTTTGCAAGCACAGCTCCAGCCTCCCCTCAATTTCATGAAGCAATTATAACTTATATCAAAAAGAAATAATATATTCTCCATTTACACAACTTGGGCTGAAAATATTGGTACATTTTCTATATGTTCTTGTCTTTTGATAACTTTTATTTATCGAATTTGCTGTGGAAACGTCTCATTTCCGACCTTTCATGCAGTTTGCGAGAATTTTTCTATAAGAAATATAACTATAAATTTATTCCCCAATCTTACTATTGCATGCCCATATCGAGCTGGCCTCGAATAGCGGCAGCTCACGG
>CAZDQV010000098.1:0-6767 GCA_964507795.1 uncultured Oscillospiraceae bacterium
GCCCCCACCGGCATCATACTGAGCACTACTGCAAATGTAAGCAGCATTGTCATTACCTTAGTTATAACTTTTTTCCTTCTCATCGTCTCTCCTTCCTTAATCACTGTAGTTTTAAGTTATAGAGAACTGTTTAAATCCACCTTAATAAGGATGTTTATCTGCCCTGCTCCAAAAAATAAACAGGGAAGAAACACATCATGATATTTCTCCCCTTCGGATATTTAATGTTAACAGCGCATATAAATGCAAAGGCTTTGCTCTGCTGCCTGTAAGGTACTGATTTCCTTCCAATTCTCCGTTGGGTTAAATCACTGTTTTATGCATGTTTCCTGACTCAGAGATCGTAACACTGTCTGCCTTCCCGGTTGCCCAGTGACATAATAGACAGCACTCCCTCATTACAGTGGCGGGACCGTACAGGATTTGCACCTGTTTCCATCTTGGCTTTTCTTGCGAAAAGAACATAAAACCGCTATTCAATTACATAAATATATTAACACAATCCGTACACAATGCAAAATCAAATACAGCGTATACGAATTTGTTTAACGATATCCGGCATACCTGCTGCCTGTTTATCTATCCCAGCAGGTTTTTTGATCCTGCTGCGTAATGGCACGAACCACCCTGCAGGGATTGCCAACCGCTACCGAGTTGTCAGGAATGTCTTTGACAACTACGCTGCCTCCTCCGATTACCACATTGCTTCCGATTGTAACTCCGGGCATGACATGAACTCCGGCGCCAATCCAGACATTATCTCCCACTGTAATAGGATATGCATATTCCATGCCCTGATTGCGTCGCTTAAAATCAATCGGATGTCCTGCCGTATAAAAACCGCAGTCCGGAGCGATAAATACATTGTTGCCAAAGCATACTTTTGCTTCGTCTAAAATAACTGTATTATGGTTTGCAAAGAAATTCTCTCCTATTTCAATATTATAGCCGTAATCACACCAGAACGGCGCAATAATTACAAAATCACCTTCTGTTTTGCCAAGCAGCCTGTTTATAGTCTCGTACTGGCCTTCTTTGTCTGATGGAAGAAGCTGATTGAACTGATGGCAAATATCTTTTGCTGCTGTTCTTTCTGCAAGCAGGCTCTCGTCATTATTTGCATCATACAGCATCTGATTTTGCATTTTTTCTTTCTCTGTCATTTCATTTACCTCCATTATCCACAACATATCAGAGAGCAGCAACACCGTAAATATAATTTCGGATAAGGTTTGTTATCCAAAAGTATAATTTTGTATTCGAGCACGCTGTCTGGTGATATTTAAGCTACATGGCTGATATATAATTACTGCAGTTTCTGCATCCTCCTATTTTGCCGAAGCACTCGCTGCAGGCTACAGGAGGCATTATACTTTGCTTCGATGTCACAAAATATATTGCAGCTATGCTTTTTAGCGGTATCATAAGGCCGGCGCTGTTCAAAGACACACCTATTTTGCCCGTGTCAATTACTGAAACAAGCTTTTTTATATCAGATGACGGTATGCCGTAATATCCCGGCCCGAAAGGGTTTGAAAGATATTCACCTGCTCCCAGCCTCTTTTTTATTGCTTCTTCAAAAAGCGTTTTAGCACTGTCTGCAAAAGCCGTACCCCATGTATCCATATATACTCTGAACCTGGATTTTGAAGCGCTTTCAAGCTCCCAGTCGCCTGCCGTCACCATAGCTATCAGTATGCGGGTCACTTTTTTTTCATCTATATGCCCGAAATAATTGCAGGATATGGTATTGCCTGCCACCTCAAGCATATTGTTATGAAATACTTCCTTTGCAAGCTCGCTGCATATGGCTTTCATCTCAAAGCTTCTTTTTTCTCTGTCAAGAAGTTCTGTCGCTTCACTTAGCATTTTCTGATGCTTTTGCTTCTCTAAATCAAATCCGCAGGCTTTTACAAAGAACTTTCCTGCCTCCCCGAGTACATCTTCTTTTTTGTATACAAAAACCTCATTTTTTATCATAAAACTCCTTCACTGCTTCAAAAAAAGCATCTATGTTTTCCCACTTTGCAGCAGGCGGTATGTCACACCCTGATGATATGAGGAAGTTTGGATGAACGCTGCATTTTTCAAGCAGCTCCCTTGTTGCAATTTTTATGGATTCTGTGGTTCCGTTTGTAAACTGACCTGCAGGATCAATATTCCCCATAACTATTTTATCATCAGGGAATGTTTCAAGCATTGTTTTCATGTCAATAGCATTGCCGAAATGGTACGCATCGCAGCCGGTACGATATATTGATTCTGCCATTTTAATCGTCGCATTGCCGCAGTTATGATATATTACTATGAAATCTTCGGATCTGACAGCCTCTGCAATTTCTCTGACATACGGTTCTGAAAATTTTTCTTCAAGTCTTGGAGAAAGCATGCCTGCAAGAGGCTCTGCCATAACAATGCCATCAGCACCAATCTCTTTGTATGCCTTAATATATGTGATCAGAAAATCGGTTACTTTTTTAAGCAATATATGCAATAGCTCCGGGTTTTTTTTGCAATACAAAAATGCTTTGTTTACATCTGCAAGTCTGCCTGCCAGTGAAAACGGCCCTATTACTCCTGCAAAAACAGGTCTGTCAGTTATGAGCTTCAGAGCTTTTTGCATCCCTTCTATATATATTCCAACTCTGCCGTCCTCAAGTGAAGGTGTTTTTAATTTCTCTGCAGCCTCAATGTCTTCTACCAATGTGCCGATTACCGTAGGCACTTCTGTATCACTAACCTTTATTTCGGCTCCAAACGCCTCCGCTTCAAGGGATAAATCCATAAAGCTCACAGATGCAAGTGAGTCCACTCTGTCAGCTACAGCCTTCATGCCTTTCGCCTGATTATCTGAACTTGAAATAAGTTCTTTTACGCTTATTCCCATCAGCTGCACGCAAGGGAAAGAAAGCACAGGCATCGGTTTTCTCACAGGTGATGTCTTTATTTGTTCAAGCCAGTTTCTCATATCCATACTATACCTTCTTTCTTTTATCAGCATACCAGTGATTCAACAAGCTTCACTGCTGAAATTGCATTGTCAGAATAACCGTCTGCCGCTATTTTGTCTGCCCATTCCTGGCTGACCGGAGCGCCGCCGATTATAACTTTGACTTTATCTCTGAGATTTCTCTCCTCAAGAAGCTTTATAACTGCTCCCTGCTCTTCCATTGTAGAGGTCAGCAGTGCAGACAGTCCCAGAACATCAGGCTCAAGCTCTTTTACTTTTTCTATTACTTCTTCATTTGCAATGTCAGTGCCAAGATCATATACTTCAAAACCTGCCGCTGTCATCATTGCTCCAACTATGGTTTTGCCGATATCGTGAACATCTCCCTGCACTGTAACAAGAGCAACTTTTACAACCTTTGCAGCGGAATCGCTGCTTCCGCTTTTCATTGCTTCGTCCAGAATTTCCAGAGCTGATTTCATTGCATCTGCAGAGCATACCAAATCCGGCAGGAAAAATTCTTCATCTTCATAAAGCCGCCCCGCTTCCTGAATTCCCGAAAGGAATCCTTTATCCATAACCTCCTGAAGGTTCATATTCTCATCAAGAGCTCTCTTTGCCAGCTCTGCCGCCGCATCTTCATCTCCGTCCAAAACAGACTCTCTCATCAATTCATAAATTTCCATAGTATTTCTCCTTCCTAATCTCCTGATTATGTACACTTTTTTGTGTCAGGCCAGTTTTGCCATGGCCTCTTTTACAATTTCATTTATAATTTTTTCTGTAGTATGATCAAGTGGGTTTTTCATTTCAGCACTGAGAATATCTTTGACTTTATCATGCGCCTTTGCATACAAATCCTTAGAGCCGAGCCTTGTCCACTCTTCATACGATATACGATCCATCATAGAAGGCCTGTAAAACTGATCCGTTCTAAAAGCCTTCCTTGTGTTTTTTTGTTTGAGGAAATGTCCTTCCGGGCCTATTTTTGCAACATCATCTGCAAAGTCGAATTCTTCACTTATATTTATACCTTCCTTCAATCTCCTGCACAGAAGAGCTATTTCAGAATCTATGAGTATCTGTTCAAGCGACAGTGTCATACTGCTTTCGACAAGGCCTATTCCCTGCACTATATCTGCCCCTGACACAACCAGTGGCAAGGTGGACAGTGTCTTTTCTATAACTGCCTGCGTCCCCGGAACAACAGCATCTGTCACACATCCTCCCACAACCGTGGGAAAACCGTAATATTTGCCCATTTCAGACATCGAGCATTCCATAACAGACACCTCAGGCGCACCCTCAAGAAACATGCCGTTTGTAGGATTTAGCGTCCCTGTGCCTGTACCGAATATAATCGGGGTGCCCGGATTTACAAGCTGGAATATCACAAATGTTGACAGGGCTTCCGCATTTGCAACTGCAACATTTGAATAAAGACTTGCAGGTCCGGTGCTTCCCGCGCAAGGCATAGGCAGCACTGTCATCGGTATTTTATATTTCACCATTTCCATAGTTGCCTCAAGCATATCTTTGTCATGGGCAAGAGGTGCAACTGTGCAATAAGTTACAGAATAGACATTCTGTTTAGAAACATTCTCCTCACTTCCTGTTACAGCTTTGAGAATTTCTATTACATAAGGAAGCTCCCTCAGCTCCTTGATTTCATCAGAAACATGCTTTGACGTATTTGCAAAAGCCGTTCCAACGCCTGCTATGCTTTTGGCTCCTTTAGGTGCATCATCTGCGTTTACAGGCACCCACATAAGAGTACCAAGGGGAACTTCTTCAAATATCCGGCACGCGTCTGCTATATCTTTAATAAGAGCAGGTCTTTTGATGCCTTTGTCATAATCAAAAAAATTAACTCCTGTTCCATCCAGATTGTATGTGCTATAGCCCGCCGGTATTGTTATTGAATGCTCAGGATTCCTTGCTCCTATCAGAATCTCTTTAGGTGCTGTTTCAAACGCGCGTTTTACCATACTCTCAGAAATATATGCAATTTCTGTATCATAATCTACCTTTGCTCCTGCCTTCTCTAATATTGCAAGCGCTTTTTCGCTCGGGAATTTAATCCCTGTGTTTTCCAGAATCTCTATGCTTTTTTGGTGAATTATCTCTTTTTCCTCCTGGCTCAAAAAGCCGCCGTACATTCTCATAATGACCTCCCTGCTATATTGTTAATATAATAATATAGTATGTACTGTTTTAAGAGGTATTGATTTTATTGTTCAAAAGTATTTAATTCTTATATTTTATGTATCATATACTCATGTCAATATTGACCTTGTATCTTTGCATTGTTAAAATATATCTGAAAGTTATAGAATCTATTGTATCCCATGCACTGCGGAGGTTGTTATGCAGTTTAACGAATTAATCGGCTTCAAATCAGGTTGCGGTATTCGCGCAGTCCTTGAAAATATAAGGTATTATCCGTTTCACCTGCACACAGGCATCCTTGAGATTATATGTATTATCAATGGCAAAGTGAAAATCTGCGATTCTGCACACGACCACATATTATCATATGGTGATGTGTATTTTTTCAATAATTCTGATCCTCACAAAATAGAGGCTCTCACACCTGATTCGATTATTCTGACTCTGCATATAGATCTTGAGCATTACAAACAGTTCTTCACCGGATTTGAAGACGGCGGTTATGACCTTGTCAGCCAGCCGTATTTCATCTGTGATTCATTCAGGTATGAAGACAAATATTCTGTTGATATTAAATATCTGAGGTTTCTCATTGCAAAAATATACACTGAATACGTCAAAGAGGATTTTTCCGATTACACGCTTGAAAGAACAGGCATACAGCTTTTAACTCACAGTCTTTTAAATTATCTTAATTATTCATACTCTAAAGTCGAAGGCAACAGATACATAATAATCAAGAGAGATATCACCAGTGGCAATCACCTTGAATACAGGCGGTTATATAAAATAATCGACTACATATATGATCATTTCAGAGAGAAAATCACTCTCAAAGATATAGCCGCAAATGAGTATTTGAATCCCTCTTATCTGTCTTCATATATAAAGCAGACCTGTGGTCTTACTTTTTCGGAAATCCTTTCAATTGCCCGCTGTGAGGAAGCTGCAAGACTCCTGAGCGATACTGATAAAACCGTTGATCAAATCGCATCAGATGTAGGGTTCGCAAACAGAAGCAATCTGAATGTACAGTTCAAAAAACTGTTTTTTAAGACACCTGCACGATACAGAAAAAACATCCAGGCAGATCTTCTGAGAAGCAACAGCATATCTTACGAATCATTTGATTATGACTTTGCAAAAAAAATCATAAATGCCTATCTTGACGGCTATTAAAAGCCGTCTTTTACAACTTTGCCTTTGCTTCCTCCATTATTTCTTCAATCACCTTTTGGGTACTCGCATCTACAGGCGATACAGGCTCAGATGCAAGTATCTTTGAGACTTTTTCGTGAGCATTGTCAAACATTGTTTTAGACCCTGCGTTTTTCCACGAATCATATGTGTCCCCTATAATCATCTTAGAATTATAGAATTCATCTGTTCTGAATGCTTTTCTTGTGGATTTCTGCTTCAGAAAATGCCCTCCCTGCGCCACCTTGCTGATATCATCAAACAGGTCTTTTTCGTCACACACATCTATACCCGCTCTCATTCTCATGCACTGATTGAATATTTCTTCATCTATCAGCATTTGCTCCAATGAAAGGGTCATACTGCTTTCTATAAGGCCTATTCCCTGTATTACATCCACATCATTTAACACCAATGGAATCGTCGTCAATGTTTTTTCCATTGCAGCTTG
>CAZDQV010000099.1:0-6686 GCA_964507795.1 uncultured Oscillospiraceae bacterium
CCAGCCCAGACGGCTTGTCCGTGCGTTTTCATAAAATTTCTATGCTACCATTTTATAACATGCCGTTTTTACCGTCAATTCTTAAATTTATTTTTGTTATAATTTCTTTAAAACGCCTAAATTGCAACGTTTGCAGCTATCACTTGACAAAAAAACGAGAGCGGAGGCGGTCTGAAAGTTTTTTGACCTTGTTACAGTAAATTTCCTGATAGATGTACATTTCCTTGAAAGAAAATGTTGGTGCGACAGCCCCTTCTTTAGCTTTTGAATTGTCGCAAAAAATACTTTGCAACGTAAAGCACGTGCTATACAATATGGTTGTAAGAAAGGAGTTGATATTTATAGCACAGGTTAATTTTAGAGTAGATGATACAGTAAAAGCAAAGGCGGAAAACGCATGTGCAGCCATGGGGCTTACATTATCTTCGGCTATTAATATTTTTCTCACTAAGGTTACAAATGAAAGGAGAATTCCATTCGAGATTTCAGCAGATCTTTTTTACAGTGATGAGCATATAGCCATGCTTGAAAAACGTACAAGTGATATTCAAGAAGAAAAAAACATGCACGAGCATGAACTTGTTGAGGTAGAGCAATGAAAAAGATATGGCATGATGATGCATGGGAGGAGGACATATAACCCGCAGAAGTTTTTCTGACAATGAAATGAAAACATGATTACAGATAATAAGGCTCCTGATGTGGGAGTCTTTTCTTTAGCTTTTGAATTATCGCAAAAGTATGGATTTTTGTTTGGGGTTGTAGTATGATGTAAGAAGTATTTTTGTATATTGTATTTTTTAGAAAGGAAGGTCTCACAATAATGAGTCAAAAACATTTACACAGCATTCATGTGAGTCATTACAAGAACACTGCCGGCAGTGCGACCGAAGTAATGCCTGTGCCTGATGTTGTCAAAATATCTATGTCTCAGCACATTGGAGCACCATGCAAACCTCTGGTAGGCAAAGGCGATTACGTCAAAGTCGGCCAGCTTATCGGAGATGTGGATGCTTTTGTAAGTGCTCCTATTTATTCAAGTGTTTCAGGGACTGTGACAGGAATCGAAGAACAAAGAGCAGCTATGGGAGGAACTGATACTCTTGTTGTAATTGAGGCGGATGGTAAACAGGAAGCGGACGAAAATATCAAAGTTCCTGAAGTCAGTGATTTGCCGGGATTCATCAAAGCAATCAGAGACAGCGGACTTGTCGGCCTTGGTGGAGCGTCATTTCCCACTCATATCAAATTCAATCCCAAGAATATCGATGATGTTCATACCCTTATTGTCAATGCGGCAGAGTGCGAACCGTTTATCACATCTGACCACAGAGGCATGCTTGAGGACACAGAGGACCTTATTTCCGGCTGTCAGCTGGTCATGAAATATATAGGTCTTGATGAAGGATATATTGGCATAGAAGAAAACAAACCTGATGCCATAGAGCATATAGACAAATTGCTCGCATCCAAGGGTATCAACAATATTCATACATTCAAACTCCAGGCAAGATACCCCAAAGGAGCCGAGAGAGTTCTTGTTTATGAGATTACAGGCAAGACAATGAAAGCGGGAGTACTTCCTGCAGATCTTGGAGTTATCTTATCAAATGTCACAACTATCTCATTTGTAGGTAAATATTTCAGAACAGGTATGCCTCTTGTTTCCAAGAGAGTTACTGTAGACGGAGACGCAGTGGCGCAGCCAAAGAACGTAATGGTTCCTATCGGTGCCAGAATCTGCGATGTTATAGAGTTTTGCGGAGGATACAAACAGGAACCGAGAAAAATCCTCATGGGAGGCCCTATGATGGGTAGAGCCATAGTATCGGATGAAATGCCGATTGTCAAAAACAATAATGCTATATTGGCTTTCTCCAAAGAAAAATCAGCTATCAAAGAAGAAACAGCATGCATCAATTGCGGCAGGTGTCACAGAGCCTGTCCGTTCGGGCTGATACCTACGGCACTTGCCAAAGCATATGAAGCAAAGGATGCACAGGCACTTTCAGATTTGCAGGTAATGCAATGTATGGAATGCGGCAGCTGCTCATATATCTGCCCTGCAAGAAGACCGCTCAGCTTTATGAACAAGCTTGGAAAAGCAATAGTAAAGGAGGCTGGAATTAAGTAATGGACAAGAAAAGATACAGTAATTTAACAGTTTCATCAGCACCTCATATAGTATCAAAGACTGATACATCCAGAATCATGCTGATGGTTCTGATTGCACTTGCTCCGTCATTTGCAATGAGTATATATGTATTCGGCCCAAGAGCCATAGCTCTTACACTGGTCTGTCTTGTGGCGTGTATGTTCTTTGAATGGGCATACAACAAACTCATGAAAAAGCCTCAGACTGTAGGTGACTTGAGTGCTGCGGTAACAGGTGTTCTGATTGCATTCAATGTGCCTTCAAACCTGCCTTACTGGATTGCCATAATAGGCTGTTTTGTAGCTATAGTTATAGTCAAGCAGCTTTATGGCGGCATAGGCAAAAACCTTGTAAACCCTGCTATTACAGCAAGAATCGTGCTGTTCATAGCATTTGCAACCGAAATGACAACATGGCCTGTTCCTTTCACGGGAGCAGACGCCGAAACAGGAGCTACCCCTCTTGGCATACTCTCAGAGGGCGGCGGAGAGCTTCCTTCAAACATGGATATGTTTATGGGATATATAGGCGGTTCGATGGGTGAAGTAAGTGCCCTCATGCTGCTTATCGGAGGCCTGTTCCTTATTTGGAAAAAGGTTATAAGCCCTATAACTCCGGTATGCTTTATCGGTACAGTATTCGTATTCGCCCTTATATACTATGCTGCAACAGGCGATGGAAACGCACTTCATATGGCAGTGTTCCATATCCTTGCAGGCGGCGTTATGCTTGGTGCCTTCTTTATGGCAACAGACTATGTTACAACGCCGATACTTCCTATGGGCAAAGTTATATTCGGTATAGGCTGCGGTGTTATCACTATGCTGATAAGACTGTACGGTCAGTATCCTGAAGGAGTTTCATTCTCAATTCTGCTGATGAATGTTGTTACTCCTCTGATTGATAACTTCTGCCAAAAAAGAATGTATGGAGGTGCAAAGAAAAATGACAAATAATAAGTTTAAAGAATATATTGCACCTACGCTGGTTCTGGTTGTGATCTGCCTTGTAATAACAGGGGCACTTGCATATATCAATTCAATCACAGCCCCTATAATCGAACAGAATACAAAAGCGGCTGCAGATGAAGCAAGAGCAGAGCTTCTTCCTTCGGCAGACACGTTTACACCTTATGATGGCGAACTGGTCACTCTCGAAGAAGGCAAAGTCTTTGTTACAGAATGCTATATTGCAGACAATAATACCGGCATGGTTGTTACTGTCAAATCCAAATCCTTTGGCGGACTGCTTACCGAAATGATAGGTATAGACTCTGAAGGTGCAATTACAGGAGTTAAGGTTACTGCACATTCCGATACTCCGGGACTTGGTACCAAAGCACAGGATGCAGAATATCTGGCTCAGTATACGGGACTTGACAGCTACAGCGCATTTACAGCCAAAGACGATGAGAATATTGAACATGTCAGCGGTGCGACAATATCATCAAATGCCGTACATTACGGTGTATGTGCAGCACTTGAACAATACAAAGAAGTGGGAGGTACTAACTAATGGAAAACAAAGTAAGTAAACTCGCCATATTGACTAAAGGCATTATCAAAGAAAACCCCGTACTGGTGCTCCTGCTCGGCACATGTCCGACACTTGCAACCACAAGCTCGACACTTAACGGTCTTGGAATGGGTGTTTCCGCAATGATAGTATTAATCTGTTCCAACGTGGTAATTTCACTGCTTGCAAAAATTATTCCTGACAAAGTAAGAATCCCTTGCTATATCGTAGTAATCGCAGGCTTTGTAACTGTTGTACAGTTTTTGCTTCAGGCTTTTGTACCGTCCCTTTATGATTCGCTGGGACTGTTTATACCGCTTATCGTAGTAAACTGCATCATACTTGGAAGAGCAGAGATGTTTGCATCCAAAAACAATCCTCTTGATTCCGCATTGGACGGTATCGGCATGGGCCTTGGATTTACACTGGCACTTGGTGTTATGGGTGCTATCAGAGAGATCATAGGTGCCGGAACAATCCTCGGATTTGCAATTCCTTGGCTGAGTGTTCACCCTATGCTCATTATCGCACTGGCTCCCGGAGGATTCTTCGTATTTGCAGTTATGATTGCAACAATCAATCATTTCACCAAGGGCAAAGGCGTTAAAGGCAGCTTTGATTGCAAAGGCTGTGCAATGGCTTCCATCTGCCAGCAGGAAAAATGCATAGAAGCACTTGAAGAAGAAATTAAGAAAGGAGCTGAAGCATAATGTATTTCACTATATTAGTAGGTATTATCCTTGTGAACAACTATGTACTGGCTCAATTCCTTGGTATATGTCCGTTCCTTGGTGTATCCAAAAAACTTGACTCGGCAGTGGGCATGGGAGTTGCCGTTACCTTTGTAATGGTACTTGCCACAGCTGCAACATGGCCTATCATGCAGCTGCTCAATAACCTTGGGATAGGTTATCTGCAGACCATAGTATTTATCCTGATTATAGCCGCACTCGTTCAGTTTGTTGAAATGGCACTCAAAAAATTTATACCGTCGCTTCACAGAGCACTCGGTGTATATCTGCCGCTCATAACTACAAACTGTGCAGTGCTTGGTGTATGTATTTCAAATATTGATGAAGGTTACAACTACGCACAGTCATTAGTAAACTCTGCCGGTGCGGGAATCGGATTCCTGCTTGCAATGGTTCTTTTCTCAGGAATGAGAATGAAGCTTGAAGGCAATGATGACATCCCTAAGGCTTTCCAGGGAGTGCCTATCACACTGGTTACAGCGGCATTCCTGTCACTTGCTTTTATGGGATTTGGCGGTCTGGTAGGATAAGGAGGCGAAAGATATGAATATTTTAATTCCTGTATTACTGGTTGTTGCAATCGGTTTTGTGGCAGCTGTTATCCTGACTGTTGCATCAAAAGTTTTTTATGTACCGGTTGATGAAACTGTTGCCAATTTGAGAAATGAGCTTCCTGGTGCAAACTGCGGAGCATGCGGATTTGCAGGTTGTGATGACTATGCTGCGGCACTTGGAGCAGACCCTGGCATAGGGACAGCAAAATGCCCGGTAGGAGGTGCTGATCTTGCAGTTAAACTCGCAGAGGTTTTGGGAGTTGAAGCAGAATCAGCAGAGCCTGTAGTTGCAGTAGTAATGTGTAATGGTAACACTGAAGCAGCAAAGAGCCTGATGGAATATCAGGGACATTCGACATGCAAAGCTGCAAAGCAGATGTTTGGCGGCGTCAATGTATGTTCACACGGCTGCCTTGGTCTTGGCGATTGTGAAGCTGTATGTGCCTATGGCGCAATCAGCGTATGCGATGGCGTTGCAGTTGTAAACAGAGAACTTTGCGTAGGCTGCGGCATGTGCGAAAAAGCATGTCCTAACCATGTTATAAGGATTGCTCCTGCAAAGAACAAAGTCATTGTTCACTGCAGTTCAACAGATTCCGGTGCCAAAACACGAAAAGCATGCACAAATGGCTGCATAGGATGTAAGAAATGCGAAAAGGTATGCAAGTTTGAAGCAGTTACAGTTGAGAACAATCTGGCTTCAATTGATCCTGAAAAATGCAAGAATTGCGGTCTGTGTGCCAAAGAGTGTCCTACAGGTGCTATCATAAATACGAGAGCAAAGAGAAAACCTGTAGAGGCGAAAGCTGCGGAAGCATAAATTATTTGATAAATGAGAAGATGGGAAGATGGCAGATGTCATCAGGCCCATCTTTTTTAATGTGCAACAAACCTTCATATTCCAACGGTTTAGATGTGTAAGTAGATATGTTTACTCAAGTTCATACTAAAGGCTTAGCAAAGTTTTTTGAAAATTCTGTTGACAAAATCGGGGGGGGTGTTAAGCTCTAATTAATAAACTGAATAGGGCAAATCTGTCGAAAGGCAGAGACGCAAAGCTAAAGGGCCTGAAGCTCTCACGAGTATGGCAGCCAGTTGCATGAGCCATCATTTAATGGCATATGTACGGCACCTTTAGAGAGTGCCTTTTTTATTGGCAGTGCTGCCCGGGGATTTTAAATATTTTAATCAAGGAGGAGAAAACATGAAGAAATTATTGGCAATAGTCATAAGTATGGCTATGGTAATCAGTATGATGCCTATGGGGGTGTATGCTGGTTCAGAGGAATCAGGAGGTAGCACAGGGTCGCAGACACAACAAGAGGCGGCTACAGAAGACACATTAACAGGCGAGACACAACCAGCAGCCACTACAGTTGCAGTAGCAGGGGACATGACAGGTGATGAATTCCTTGCAAAAGCAGTAGATAGTGTGATTACATTGACAGGTGATGTAAACCTCACAAGTAAAGCGGCTATCAGCACTGATTTAACAATCAATCTGAATAACCATACCTTATCCACAACAGAGGCGGTTACAATATTCACAGATATGCTGGAAGTGACTGCAGGAACGTTGACAATCAACGGATCAGGCACGGTGATGAGAGCAGATGTAACAAATCCTTCATCGTATAACTATCAAGGAAAGACAATCAGCTTGGCTGGCACATCAAATCTGACAGTGCAAAACGGCGCAGTTATCAAAGG
>CAZDQV010000100.1:0-6466 GCA_964507795.1 uncultured Oscillospiraceae bacterium
TTTTTCCAGATACTTGCGATAGTTATCCATGACAGAATCCGTAACACCGTTTTTGTACACTTTTCGGACATTAACAATTTTTCCATCTTTCAGTGCTTTTAGCCAATCCAACAAATCTTTTCTGCTGTTTGCAAAATTACAGCGTCTTCCGTCTGCATATTCAATCCGATATCTCATAAGCCCCTCCTACACATAGACCAATTCATTTAAAATGATTTCATCTACCCAGTTTCTCACATTGTTTGCCCGGCGAACCCATTTTATTATTCGTAACTTTCTACGGGGCAAAAGAATGGCCATCATGTTTTACTATAGCAGTTCTGATACCTCTCTGTGCTAAAATCGGAATAAGCTTCTCTATAAGTTATGTCTTGCCAAAGTTCTTTTTCCCACTTATTGTGTGAACTTCCTAAAAAATTTAACACTCAATGTGCCTTACTCCAAAAAACTTTTGAAAAATGACGTCTGTGCCGACTAATTTATTGTCATTGGCACAGACGTTTCTAACAGTTTTCAGCAATATATCTCCTCATCATCATTGTCACAAATATTCTGTTTTGAGGCTTCTTTTTCAAATTGCTCCTTCTCTATTCTGAATTAATTATTACTGATCTCATTTGCCTGACTCTGAATCATAGATGCAGTCAATCCAAAAGCTTTAAGGATTGCTTTTTGAGTTGCTGTTATAGCATAATCTAAACGATATTCGTTATTTGCACCTTTTAGTATTTCAATCTTTTCCAGCTCTCTAATTGCTGCAGGAACAGTCATATAGTTTTGTTTCTTCTCCTGTTTCTCCATTTCTCTTTTTAACAACACATACATCTTGCTTCTAATAATAGTTGCAACAAATTCAATAAATAGTTTTCTACATAATACTGTCACAGATAGAAACTTTCACTTCATTCAATAGAACTCCTTTACAGTTTTTATCAAAATCCTTCATAAAAGGTTCTTCAAAATGGACTTTAAACAATTCATCATTAACCCATTCTTCTATAATAAAAAATACATTTTTTTCTTCTCGGCTCATTACCGGCTCATAAGCACAGCACCCTTTACATCTTTCTGCTTTAAGTGACAGCTCCGCAAGATTTTTTATAAAAAAATCGCGTTTTTCGGGGACAACTTCCATTCTGGCAATTACCTTAAACATAATAATCCCTCCCTAAAGTTTGCACTGCAAAGTCACACACATAAGGTTCCACATCTCCTGTTACAACTCCTTCAAGTGTCTTCTCAAACTCTTTTGTAAATGGCTCATTAAAATGTGCAGCAAAATCTTCCTTGCTCTGAAGAACCTGATATGATACACACCCCTGATACGCTCTTGTCTTTGGAGCTAATTCAGTAATATTTTTTTTAAATTTTTCGCTCTTTCCAGGCAAAGTCATTGTTTTTGCTAATACTTTAAACATTTTTTCATCCTTTCAACAATATAATTACTCTGCTTATATACCTAAATTATAATTTGCTTCTTACCTTATTTCTAATACATACTAAGAATACGCTGATAGTGTTTAGGCTATTAAAAAAGACATCTCCGATTACAACATCGGAAATGCCTCGTTTTGATAGCCTTTTACCTATATTTCTGCCAGAACTTCGTCAAGTTTTTCTTTAAAAAGTTCCATCTGCTCCATAGTACCGGTATTAACACGCATCCATGTATCCCAGCCCCACAGATATCCCGGTCTGATTACTACACCTTTTTTTTGTAATTCCTCGAACACTTTCTTGGAGTCTGCCTTTATGTCAACCCATACGAAATTCGAATACGAATCGAAATGCTCAAATCCCTTTGAGTCAAAATATTCTATAAGGAAATCTCTTGCTTTTTTGTTTTCCCTGATTGCAAAATTCTTGTATTCCTCGTCTTTGAGAGCAGCTCTTGCCCCTATCTGAGCAAGCCTGTTCACGCCCAGAGTCTGTCTTACTTTGTTTAATTCTACTGCCAGTGTTTCTGATGTTACAAGATAACCTATCCTTACGCCGGCAATTCCGTATATCTTGGAAAAACTCCTCAATATAATAGTGTTTGGTCTTGAATTGATAAGGCTGATATTGTCTGCCGGATACGAAGGCTCATCAGCAGCAAACTCATAATATGCTTCATCCATAATGAGCACCACATCGTCTGGAATTCTTTTAATGAAGCCTTCCAATTCATCTCTGGTTGCAATATTACCTGTAGGATTGTTAGGCGAACATATATATATAAGTTTTGTGTTTTCGTTGATATTATCAACCATAGTATCAAAATCGAATTTTTTGTTTTTGAATGGCACTTTTATTGTTTTTGCACCCATCAGATCGCCTGAAATCTTATATATATCAAATGAAGGATCTGCAACTATTATCTCATCGCCTGCATTTATGAAGGTCATTGCTATTACCCATATAAGGCCTTCACCACCGTTACCTATAACGATATTTTCCGGTTTTACATTCTGATAAGCTGCAATATCATTTACAAGATCATATCCTGATGCTTCAGGGTAAAAATTGATGTTTTCTGCCTCGGCTTTTATTGCCTCTATAGCTTTTGGAGATGGTCCATACTGATTCTCGTTTGAAGCAAGTTTTTCAATACGCTCAAGACCGTACTCTCTTCTTACCTGCTCAACGGGTTTGCCTGCAACGTATGCTCTGAATCCCGCAAGTTCTTTTCTGAATAATGATTTTGCCATGCTTTTACCTCCTTTAATTAAGCCTGCAACAAAATAAATTATACATCATATGTGCTTCAATTTCAAATATATTTGCTTATTCAACAAAAAAATCCGCATAAATTTGTGCTTATGCGGATTTTCTTGTATTATATGTTATTTGTATTATAAAGAAGCCTTATTTTATTTCTCTTCTCCCGGAATTGTCATCTTGTCTGTCATGCTCTTAACCAGTCTGCTTGGTTCATGCATCGCAAGATCATCAACAACTTTTTCTTTAAGGAGAGTGGCAATTTCAAGATGCTGAGGGCATACCTTTTCACAAAGACCGCAACCTACGCATTTTTCTGCAGGTGTTCTTCTTTCTGTCAGGTTACCGTATGTAACTGCCTGTGTAACAACATCATTATAGTCTGTGCTGACACCGTTTCTGAAATAGTCATTATAAAGCATGAAGTAATCTCCTGCCGGAATATCGAACGGACATGCCTCTTCACAGTATTTGCAGTTAGTGCATGCTATTGCAGTCTTTGCATTGATTATTTCAACTACCTTATCGATAATAGCATATTCTTCATCGTTCATCGGTACAAAATTATCAAATGTCTTCATGTTATCCTCAAGGAATTCCATTCTAGGCATTCCTACTGAAACAACGCGAACGCCGGGAAGTGATGCAACCCATCTGTATGCCCATGATGCAAATGATGCGTCAGGATTATATTCTTTCATTAATTTAGCTGCTTCTTCAGGAGGGTTTGCAAGAGTACCACCCTTGCATGGTTCCATAACTATAACAGGTTTTCCATGCTTCATAGCAACATCATATAATTCCTTTGATCTGATTGCAGGAGAATTCCAGTCAAGATAGTTTATCTGAAGCATTACGAAGTCAACTTCCGGATGCTCAGTTAATACCATATCCATGAATTCAGGTGTTTCATGCAGTGACATACCGAATTCTCTGAATTTACCTTCTTCTCTCTTCTTTACAAGAAATTCAAACAGTCCTGCATTTGACCATTTTTCATATGCTTCATGACCAAGAGCATGAATCAGATAATAGTCAAAATAGTCAACATGACATTTGTTGAGCTGTTCATTGAAAATACTCTCCATCTCAGATGCTTTTTTCATGAACTTTACAGGCATTTTATCTGATAAAATGAATGATTCTCTTGGATATTTGTCTGCAACGCAATGACCTATAGCTCTCTCTGAATTACCATTGTGGTAAAACCATGAAGTGTCAAAATAGTTATAGCCATTTGCCATACCTTTGTCTACTATAGGCTGCCATGTTGCTTCATCTACAAGAGAGTCATCTCTGAATCCGGGCATAGCTTCACCGTTCTCAATAATAGGTAGTCTCAGACATCCAAATGCCAGTTTTTTACCAAAATCGATTTCTTTTTTCATATTCTTTCTCCTTTCGTATATAACAGTCTGTTACGACAGATATACCTTTTTAAAATTTTTATATAATTAATGTGCTTTTTCAATATTTTTGATTACTTCCTCCAGTGTTATATCATTTTCTTTTGCGATTTTTGATATATCATCATATTCGTATTTGACTCTTTTCACACCATAACCTTCACTTATCTTGCATTGTACAGCTCCATAAGGTGTATCCCTACTTATCAGTTTCCTGTCAAGTACATAACGGTTCACTTCAGATTCTCTGATACCTATTGTGGAAGTATATTTAAACATACTGCTGATAATCTGTTCTTTGGTTTTCTTGTCACAAATCACATTAATCAAAAAACCTATACGGTTTTTTTTCATTCCAACAGGTATGGTAAAAACCTCTCTTGCTCCGGCCTCATATATTCTATCCATTGCAAAGCCCATATATTCAGATGTGATATCATCCACATTACACGAAAGCATAATAATATCATCTGTACACTCATTGTTTTCCCCCAATATTGCTCTGATACAATTAGCCGCCTCAAAATCTTTTGTTCCCATTCCATAACCTATATTCTGCATTTTCATCATTGGCATAGAATCGAATGAGTCGGCAAAATACCTAAGTAAGGCAGCTCCGGTAGGCGTACACAGTTCACCCTGTATTTCACCTCCATAAGAAGGTATGTCCTTCAGAATATGTGCTGTTGCAGGTGCCGGAACCGGCAATATACCATGCATACATTTGACATGTCCGAAACCTACATGAACCGGAGATGCAATTATTTCATCCGGAGACAATATATCTATCAAAATACAGACCGCAGTTATATCCGCAATCGCGTCCATTGTACCAACCTCATGAAAATGTATGTCTGTTACCGGAATCCCGTGTACAAAACTTTCTGCTTCAGCAATCAGACGATATATTTCAAATACATCTTTTTTTATCTTCTCTGCTATATCAAGATGGCTGATTATATGATTGATTTCATGCAATCCGCTGTGATGGTGGTCATGATCATAATCGTGATGATGACCATGGTCATGATGATGCTCATGGTGTACATCGCATTCTTCACACTCGCCTGATATATCAACAGTCATATGAGTACCTTTTATTCCACACTTTACAGATGTCTCCGGTATAAATGTCACTCCCGGAATTCCTGCAGAATTTAGTTTTTTCAGGACGTCTTCTTTGTCCGAAACCAATTCGAACAGTGCTGCTGCAAGCATATCACCTGCTGCTCCCATCCCACAGTCAATATATAACCTTTTCATTTTTTGACCTCCATATGATTAATCATACCTGCCATATATCCTGCACCAAATCCATTATCTATATTGACTACTGCCACTCCACTGGCACACGAATTAAGCATAGACAGCAATGCTGAAATTCCATTAAGCGATGCCCCGTAGCCTATGCTTGTCGGGACTGTAATTACCGGACAATCTGCAAGTCCGCCGATTACGCTTGCCAGAGCACCTTCCATCCCTGCTACAGTAACAATCACACTTGCACTCATTATTTCATCCATATGTGAAAGTGTCCTGTGAAGACCTGCCACCCCTACATCATATAACCTGACAACTTCATTGCCATGCATTTCGGCTGTCAGGGCAGCTTCTTCTGCGACAGGTATGTCACTTGTGCCACCTGTTGCAACAACAATTTTACCTATTCCGTCCGGCTTTGGCATGTCCCCTATAATTCCTATCCTTGCATCCGGATAATATTTCATATGATGAATTTTTTCCACAGCTTTAGCTGTTTCCCCAGACATTCTGGTAATCAGAATTGTATCCTGATTGTTTTCTTTCATTACATTTATTATACCTATTATCTGCTCAGGAGTTTTGCTCGCCCCATATATGACTTCAGCAGCTCCCTGCCGTGCTTTTCTGTGCAGATCAACTTTTGCATACCCTATATCTTCAAAGGGTTCTTTTTTTAATTCGAGTGCTGCATCATCTATAGAGATTTTTCCATCTCTAACATCAGTTAAAATATCCTTTATATATGAGTTCATATCTTCCTCCTGAATTTCACATTGCTGATTAACAGAGGTTTTAATCCCTTTCATATAGATTGTAACCTGTTTTATATTAGTTTGCTATCACTATATTGGAATATTCTAATAGCATTAACACTATCAGAATACCCTGGTTTGCACCAGTAATCTCAGGCTATTCTAAATTCTTATTGCTAAAACCCTCTTATTGTATAAACATTATTAATGTATTCTAATGCATTATTAGAAATATCAGATTGTGTAAATTATAATATTTAAAGTACTAATCAGTTAATTTAATTTATAATCAGAAAGGAGTTTACTCCATGACATCAAATTGCACAGGATGTTCAAATGAAATGG
>CAZDQV010000101.1:0-6330 GCA_964507795.1 uncultured Oscillospiraceae bacterium
GAAAAATGCTTTCAGAGATGGCTATTTATGATGCACCTGCTTTCACAGCTTTGTGCGAAACAGCCAAAAAGGCTTTGAATTAAATTAGGAGGCTTTTATGAACAAGGAACAACTTATCAAAAAAATCAACGATATTGTCGAAAACGAAAAATTCAAGCTTGACGCTTATTTCCTCTGCGGTTTTCCTACAGACAAACCAAATGATGAATTGAAAGCTTCATGCGAAAAATATCTTGAAACACTTGAAGATAAAGAAGCAAACAAGGCAGCTACAGAAGCTATGATTGCAGAGTTTGAAAAAGAGCTTGCTTCAGTTCCTGTAACCGATGAATCCAAAGCAATTCTCGGCATCAAAAAGACTGTAAAGGAAATCCTTGACAACAAAGAGCTGTTATTCTAAACACTTGAGGGCGACCGGTTTGGCCGTCCTTTTGTATATCCTTCCTTGAGGTATATTATGAAATCAGAAGATATCAAATCAATACTTGACATACTCGAGCAAACTTATCCTGAAGCAGGATGTGCCCTTGAACATACTGACATATTCGAGCTGCTTGTCTGCGTTGTACTCTCAGCCCAGACAACAGACAAAAGCGTAAACAGAGTCACTCCGGCACTGTTTGCAAAATATCCCGACGCAGTTTCACTTTCACAGGCAGACCCCTGTGATGTTGCAGAATATATACGGTCTATCGGTATGTACAAAACCAAATCCAAAAATATAGTCAATATGGCCAAAGCCCTTGTTTCAGATTTTGATGGCAATGTCCCCGATGATTATGACAGCCTCATATCTCTCCCGGGAGTAGGGCGAAAAACAGCAAATGTGGTACTGTCTGTAGGCTTCGGACATCAGAGAATTGCTGTTGATACTCATGTCTTCAGAGTGGCAAACAGAATCGGCCTTGTAAATGAAAAAAACGTCCTTGATACAGAGCTTTCCCTCATGGATGTCATTCCCCGGAATCGCTGGACCCAAACTCATCACAGTCTCATATTCCACGGCAGAAACTGCTGTGATGCACGAAATCCGAAATGCGCTGAATGTCCCATAAATCAATATTGCGTATATTTTAAGGCGCAGCCTTGATGACTCAATTATTGCATTTTCTGTATCTTTGATTTCGACTATTCGGTTTGTCCGGAATTGTGCGTTCGATTAGACTCTGTTCTATAGCTGGATTAAGGTAGTTCTTGCGAAAAGTAGGTCTATGTGAAAGTCCAAGTCGCTGCATTAGTTCTGCTGCCGAGAGAGCATCGTCACCGAGAACAGAGAGAAGCCGTTCTACCGGGGACTTATCTTGGTCGCTGACTTGGTCGCTGACTTGGTCGCTGGAGCGACCAACAACTGTCACTTTCATCAAACTGTCTCGAATAATTTCAAGCATTAGTTCTACAAATCCCGCACTGTCAGCCTGTTTGTTGGCGACATCAAGAGCATCATAATACTCCTGTTGGCGTGATTGAATCAGTTCCTCAATCGGAAGCCAGAAGAACAGCTCTTTCCACTTGCCAAGCAAGAGACTGTGCCACATGCGTCCCATACGGCCATTGCCATCTGTAAACGGGTGGATGAATTCAAATTCATAGTGAAATACAGAACTCTTAATCAGTGGGTGAAGCTCCGACTTTTGATACCATACAAACAGGTTGTGGATGTGCTCCGGAACAAACTCTGCTGGAGGAGCCATGTGTATTAGCTTCTCACCGTCAAATACGCCTACGCTGCTTGAACGAAATCTTCCGTTTTCCGGTACAAGTCCATTCATCATCAGCTTATGTGCTTTGAGAAGATCGTCTACGGATGCCAGATTTAATTGAAGCATTAATTCATATGATTCATAAGCATTCTGCACCTCTTTGATTTCATTTGGATTGCCAAGTACACGCTTACCATCCAAAATCGCCGTTACCTGATCTAACGATAGAGAATTATGCTCAATCGCAAGAGAGGAGTGGATTGTACGGATGCGATTCTCACGCCGCAGATGAGGGCTGATAGTCCCTTCCTGCAGTACGATGATTCGACCAACCTGCTCACTGATTTCTGCAATTAGTGAAGTCATTTTGTCCGTCATATGAAATGGCGGTCTGTAATCGCTCATAGCTTAACACCTCCTACCTGCATAGTGCCTTGTTGCACTTCCATTGCTTCGTCATCGATCCTGTTGTCCCTTATCCTCTGCCTCTTTTAACAGCTCCGCAAGCATATAGTTTTTGTCTTTGCCTGCCCTGCTGATGGACTTTCTTATTTTTTCTTTTGCATTTTTGATGTCAGCCTGAAGCTCTGCCGATGTAACTCTTCTGGCACCTGATCCGAATATCATAAGCTGCTCCATGTAGTCTGATGTTGCAACAGTAACATCTGCTTTTTGACCCAGTTCATGCGCCAGTTTTTCGATATAGCTGTCTGCAGTCTGATTTTCTCTTGTATATACAACGCTGATACCGTTTATCTCCTGAATACTGCCACTGTTTCCCTTCACTTTGTAACCGTCAAATACAACTATAATCTCGGCATCTGCACTGCTGCCATAGTCAGAGATGACATCTACAAGTTGTTCTCTTGCAAGCCCAATATTGTCAGAATCTATATCATCCCATGAAAAAATCATATTGTAACCATCAATCACAAGATATTTTTTTCTATCCGGATCATGAGGCTTTGCTTTTTTGTATCCGGAGCTGTAATCTCTCTCTGATTTTCTTAAATACGGTTTTGATTTTTCTTTTCGTTTACCGTATGTCTTTTCAAATATCGCTTTGAGCTCATCATCAAATACCTTGTTTCTGTTATTTGTGCCCACGTATCCAGCATCAGGTGCATCCTGGTTTTTTTGCACACTTTTGATATGCATATGCTCCTCGACCTCATCCCAGGGCACATTAAAACCGGCTCCATGAGCGCAAAATACCGAGCCTGGCGGATTGTCCAAATCAGCTTCCGGATTGTACCCTGCGGCTTCTATGACCTCTTCCTGGTTGTGGCAAACATCATACCCGCAGAAATTGCAATAAAGCTTGCCTGCGCCCCTGGTATATGAAAGCACATCAGCATAATATCCGTTCATGGTTGAGACAGGTGCCCTGCCGGTTATAACGGTCGTACTGCCCGTGCTTTTGGGTTCATCAAAGCTTCCTGACATTCTCTGTATGTCCGAAAGGGCTCTGCCTGTCATTTCCTGAGGAATTTCAAGGCTGTAGCTGTAAAACGGCTCAAGCAGAATGCATTTGTTTCTCATAAGCCCCTGTCTTACCGCCCTGTATGTGGATTGCCTGAAATCGCCGCCTTCTGTATGTTTCTCATGGGCACGCCCGGCGACAAGTGTAATTTTCATATCGGTTATTTCCGCACCTGTAAGCACCCCCTTGTGTTTCTTTTCGCACAAGTGTGTGAGTATAAGGCGCTGCCAGTTTCTGTCCAGCACATCTTCACTGACGTTTGTATCAAAAATCATGCCGCTGCCTCTTGCAAGAGGCTCTAAAAGCAGATGTACCTCTGAATAATGTCTGAGAGGTTCATAATGGCCTACTCCTTCTGAAACCTGCTGCACGCTCTCCATATATACGACACTGCCTTCACCGAATTCTATATCGATTCCGAATCTCTCATAAACCAGGCTCTTAAGTATCTCTGTCTGTACCTTTCCCATAAGCTTGACATTTATCTCATCAAACTCTCTGTTTAATTCTATATGAAGCTGCGGATCTTCCTCTGCAAGCTGCGAAAGCTTTACAAATGCATCATGAATATCCACTCCATCAGGCAATATTACGCGGTAGGAAAGCACCGGGCTCAAAACGGGTGAAAAAAATTCTTTTTCTATGCCCAGTCCCTGCCCGCAATATGTATTGTCAAGGCCTGTAACCGCACATACTGTACCTGCGAATGCCTCCTGCAGTTCTGTAAATTTTGCACCTTGGTATATTCTTATCTGCTGTATTTTTTCATTACATTCACGTACTGTCTGTTTGGTTCTGATACTGCCTCCTGTTATCTTCATATGAGTCAGACGGTTACCTTGAGCATCTCTTGTTATCTTGTAAACTCTGGCTCCGAATTCTTCATCGTATACAGGAGAAGTCATAAGCCGTCCAAGGGCCTTAAGAAACTCTTTTGTGCCTTCCATTTTGAGAGCTGAGCCAAAATATACAGGGAAAAGATGTCTATCCCTTATCATTTTAGAAAGAGTATCATCTGTAATCGTGTTTGTCTCAAGATATTCTTCCATTGCCTGCTCATCCAATACAGCTATATCTTCATAGTATGCAGGTTCTACTGTCAGGCACCTGTCACTAAGCTTTTCTCTCAGAACATTCAGTATTTCCTGCCTGTCAGTTCCTCTCTGATCCATTTTGTTTACAAATATGAATACAGGGATTTCATACTCAGCAAGCAACCTCCACAAAGTATCCACATATCCTGTAATGCCATCCGGCTCTGATATGAGAAGGACTGCATAGTCAAGCACCTGCAGGGTTCTTTCCATCTCTGCAGAAAAATCCATATGTCCCGGAGTATCCAAAAGCGTTACAGTCTTCTTGCCCACATTAAATATGGCCTGCTTTGAGAATATGGTGATGCCCCGCTGTTTTTCAAGGCTGTGAGTATCAAGAAACGCATTCTGATGATCCACTCTGCCTGCCCGCCTTATGCTGCCGCTGTGATAAAGTAATGCTTCAGACAATGTGGTTTTGCCTGCATCAACAGGTGCTGTTATTCCTATTGTTATCTGCTCTTTATTAATCATAACTCTCCTACAAGACTGAATGTGTTTGATCCTGTGATTCTAACCGGTACGATCTGTCCCGTCAAATCTTCTGAAGCTTTGAAATTCACGAGCTTGAATCCGTCTGTCCTGCCTGAATATGTCATAATATCATTTTTGCTTGCTCCGTCTACAAGTACCTTTTGAACTGTTCCGACATATTCCGCGTTTTTTTGTGCAGAAATTCTGTTGATGGTATCAACAAGCCTGTTGAATCTTTCGTGTTTGATATCTTCAGGAATCTGATTTTCAAATTTTTCTGCGGGTGTCCCTTTTCTTATTGAATAAAGGAAAGTGAAAGCTGAATCGTATCTTACCTGCTCAGCAAGGTCAAGAGTTTCGAGAAAGTCTTCTTCGGTCTCACCTGGAAAACCCACAATTATATCCGTCGTAACAGTTATATCAGGCACTGCTTCTCTCAGCTTTCTGACAAGGCTCAAATAGTCTTCTTTTGTATATTTCCTGTTCATTTCTCTCAAGATACGGCTGCTTCCTGATTGCACAGGCAAGTGGATGTTTTTGCAAAGCTTGTCGCACTCGCTATACGCCTGTATCAGGGCATCTGATAAATCCTTTGGATGAGATGTCATAAATCTGATTCTTTCGATTCCTTCCATGTCATTAATCATATGTACAAGTGCGGCAAAATCAGTATTCTCATCTCCTTTGTATGAATTAACATTCTGGCCAAGTAAGGTTACCTCCTTAACTCCATCAGCAGCAAGGTTTCTCACTTCGTTTAATATGTCCTGCGGTTTGCGGCTTCTTTCTCTGCCTCTGGTATATGGGACTATGCAATATGTACAGAAATTATTGCATCCATACATGATGTTGACAAATGATTTGTGTCTGTAAAGGCGTTTGGCAGGAAGCCCCTCTACGATTTCTCCGCCATCTTCCCAAACATCCATGATTTTCTTTTTTTCGCTCAGCACATTTGAGAGGAGCTGGGGAAATTTATGTATATTATGAGTACCAAATATTATGTCAACCCATGGGTATTTCATCTTGATTGTATCTATGACATGCTGCTGCTGCATCATGCATCCGCATACGCCCACTATAAATTCAGGGTTTTCTGTTTTTTTTCTTTTGAGCTGTCCGAGCGTGCCGAAAAACCTTTTGTCAGCGTTTTCTCTGACGCTGCATGTATTGATAATCACTATGTCTGCTTCTTTTTTATCTGAAGCCGGCTCCATGCCCTGCTGTGCAAGCATCCCGGCTATAGTCTCCGAATCGTGTTCATTCATCTGACACCCGAAGGTTATAATGTGGTATTTTTTCATAAAATATATCTTCCTCTTAATTTTTTTCGCAATATAAGTATACATTAATTCAGCATATATTACAAACACCATGCTCCAAATATTTCCCCAAAAAAGAACCCGCCGGCAGCCAACCTACCAGCGGATTCTCTATTCAATTAACTTAGAAAGTTAACCAAGAAGGGCATATCAATATACCTTACTCAAGTAAATTTATTTACTCCAGGTTCTTACCCCATACTTGCACTGAGCAAGTTTAGTCTTAGCTACAAGGTTCTCTCCGTCATATACATAAA
>CAZDQV010000102.1:0-5006 GCA_964507795.1 uncultured Oscillospiraceae bacterium
TCTACATCAGCAAGAAGAGAGAGCTGACGCGGATCAGTAATCTCAGTTATAACAGGTATGTTGTGTTTCTTTTGTTCGTTTATCAGATAATTTACTCCTTCTTCACCAAGGCCCTGAAAAGAATAGGGTGAAGAACGTGGCTTGAATATGCCACCTCTTAATACATGAGCACCGCTTTGTACAACGGCAGCGGCAATATCTGAAAGCATCTTTTCAGATTCTATAGCACAAGGGCCTGCAATAACTGTAAAATTACCACCTCCGGCCAAAACGCCGCCGACAGTAAAACTTGTGTCACCAGGATGGGTTCTTCTGTCTGCAAGTCTGTAAGGGTTACTTATTCTTTGTACCTTGTCAACAATGTCAAATGAGCTGATTACGCCTGTATCCAAAGCATAGGTGTCACCACTCAAAACAAGGATATTGTCTGTCTGTTTTACAGATATATTTTTACCGGAAAGCATAGATATCAGTTCTTCTGTTTTTCCCGGTGTTGTGTTTTTCTTTAAAATAACTATCATTAGTATCTCCAATCGTCTAAATCATATAAATTCTAACATAAGGGCAGATATTTGTAAACATAGCAGAAAGGCGAAACAGCAAACTGTATAAGGCAAGAAGTGCTGAGCCGGAGGGTGCGATATAGGCTTGAGTTGAAGAATTGTGCAGGTAAAGCTTTTGAACGTGGTAGAAAAGTGGACTGATTAAAATTGTATACAAAAACTAAAAAAGGTGTAAAAAAGATGCCAAAACGATGTTTTTTTACATAAAAATTAAAAAGATAACAAGGGATGCTAAAAAATAGGAGAAATATGTTGACAGCCTATCTCTGTGACAGTAATATATAGCTAATCAAAACCATGGTTTGACAAAAATAAAATGATAAGTAAAGACCACTGCGAAATTATAGTAGAAAAGAAACGATGTTTGCTATATAATTTAAGGAGATATGTGATGAAATATAAAAGACCGCTAAAGAGGCTGCAGGACTTAAATCTGATGGATCGTTTTCTGTTCAGTGAACTGAAAAATTGCACTCTCGCTAAAGCTCGGCAATTTCTGTACTTGACCTACCGCAGTTCGCATTGCTCACCGGGTTAGGGCATAGAGGTTATAGAGAATGCAGAGGCATATAAGATAATTCTTGAAATTGTCCTTGATAAGGAAAAGACCCTGATGGCGTCAGTGATGAGCTTGTGGCTATGCTTACATACTTTGAAGAAACAACGGACGTGGTAGCATCATCATTAGGGTATGAGAGGATAGGCAGGCTACATGAGATAGTCACATCTATCAAGGTAAGTGATGAGATTGGGGTGAAGTATATGAATGCATATGAAGAAAGAATATATGATATGCAGGAAGCTAAGGAGGAAGGCAAAGCTTCCGGCAGAGCAGAGCGTGAGCTCGAGATGGCAAAAGCTATGAAGAATGATAATGAGCCTGTTGAGAAGATTGCCAGATATACAGGGCTACCTATAAGGGATATAACCGTATTATAATAGCGTGCAGCAAAGCTAACAAAGACAGGGAGGCTCTCACAGAGGTATTAATGTTCAAATTATATCTGAAGTTTCAGGATTGTCGAAGGAAAAGATACAGATGTTGTGAATAGAACAAATGTAGAAAGAAATAATTTGAATAACGTAGGCGGCCAGGGGTCGCCTTGTTGCATTTCAATATATTTCTTGAGTTGACAGGTGGCAAATAGTATAATAGATAAGGCGGTGGCAAAGGAGTATTTGCTGCGGTAACTGGAGGATTAAATGAAAAAGAATTATACAATACATATTTTCGCATTCTTGACAATACTCATATGGGGATCAGCATTTCCTTTTACAAGGATTATCAATGGACAGTTTTCATCATATACACTTGCCTGTGTCAGATGTGTTGTACCTGCAGTGCTGCTTTTGCTAATGGGTAAAACTTTCGGATTGAAAAAGCCATTTTGTAAGAGAGATATACTCTGGTTTATACTTACAGGTGCCGGAGCATATTCTGCAAATTCGCTGTTTTTTAACCTTGGGCTTGAAAGCCTGACGTCCTCCACAGCATCTATGGTTACATCCATAGCACCGATTCTTACAGCAATTGGAGTATGGAAAATATATAATGAAAAAATCAGACCTGTCGGCTGGATCTGTATAGCTGCAGCATTTGTGGGAGTGAGCATTCTGCTTCTTTGGCAGGGAGGATTGTCCGGAGGAATAGGTATCCTGTGGGAAGCTTTTTATGCAATAGTATTTGCCTCATACAACGTCATATGCCGCAAACTCGGTGACAAAGGATATTCTCCTATGGATATAGTGACCTGGAGTGCTGTTTTTGGAGCCATTGAAATGCTTGCATTTGTACCGGATACGATAGCGGATTTCTCTGCAGCTACACTTCCTGCTGCTTTGGCCGTGCTTTATGTGGGACTTTTTCCCGCATGCTTTGCATATATATTCTGGAATCGTGCACTTGATATGGCTGAGAACACAAGCACAGTGAGTAACTGGCTTTTTGTAATCCCACTGGTGGCATCTGTGCTTGGATTTGTTATGCTCAGAGAAATACCGGATGCAGGAACCATAATCGGGGGTATTGTTATCATAGCCAGTGTGATTGTATTCAGCCTGAAAGGAGTATCCGGAGATAAATGATAAAGGATGGAATTTTAAACATATATAAGCCGGCAGACTGGACAAGTCATGATGTTGTCAAACTGCTGAGAGGAATTACAGGACAAAAAAGAATCGGGCATACAGGAACCCTTGATCCCATGGCCACAGGAGTATTGCCTGTGTGTTTTGGTACTGCAACAAGGATTATGGAATACCTTGATCTGGATTTTAAAAAATACAGATGCAGCCTCCGGCTGGGTATTGAAACAGATACACTTGATATATGGGGAGAAACCATAAACAGCAGCAGTTTCTCTCATGTTACAGAGGAGGGTGTATGCAGCGCCTTTGAAAGTTTCAAGGGAAATATAAGTCAGATTCCGCCCAAGTATTCAGCGATCAAGGTCGCAGGCAGGAAGCTTTATGATTATGCAAGATCAGGCGAAGAAGTTGAAATCAAACCAAGAAACGTATATATAGATGAGCTTGAAATTGAGGAAATAAACCTTGATGTTGGGGAGATAACCTTTACAGTTACTTGTTCCAAAGGTACATATATCAGATCAATATGCAGGGATGTGGGAGTAGCTTTAGGTACTGGCGCTGCAATGTGTGATTTAAAAAGATTGGAGAGCGGTGTTTTCTCTATAGAGGATGCGGTAGAGCTTGAAACTCTTAGAGATGCGGCAACAGAGGATATAGAGAAGCTGCTGTATCTTACAGATTATCCGCTGGTTCATTTCGGACAGGGTATAGTAGACAGCCATGGTGCCAAATGGTTTGTAAACGGCGGCTGGCTTGAACTTCGCAGAGTGGATATACAAAAGAGGCCAGAGTTTGAATTTGAAGAGAAAAAGGGTATAGAGGATAAAATCTCAATCAAGGATGTTTATCGCAGGATGTATAATATATATGATGATATAAACAGAACTTTTCTTGGGACTGCATATTATGATGAAGAAAAAAATATGCTGGTTCCCGACAAAATATTTCAGAGGTAGTGTTTGATGAGAATATTTAACAGTTTGGAAGAAATCAAAGGAATAAGCCCTACAGCAGTTGCACTGGGTAATTTTGACGGAGTGCACAAAGGCCACCGCCACCTTATAGCCGCGGCAGTCAAAAAAGCACAGGAACAGGGACTCAAAAGCGCGGTGTTTACGTTTTCAAATCATCCCAGGAATCTTCTGGCGGGACGCACTGTAGTTAAAAATATACTGTATAAAGGAGAAAAAGAAAGAATAATCGAAAGCCTTGGAGTAGATTATCTTTTCAATATAGAGTTTACGTGGGACATATGCAATATGAAGCCGGAAGATTTCATAGAAGAGTTGCTTGTAGATAAATTCCGCATGAAGTATGCATTTTGCGGGTTTAACTACAGCTTCGGTGCAAGAGCGGAGGGAAATCCTGACCTGCTCCGAAAGATAGGCAAAGAGAAAGGTTTTGAACTTAATATGATGGAGCCCTTTGAAATAGGGGGCAATCTTGTCAGCAGCACATTCATACGAAGCCTCATAGAAACAGGACAGGTTGATAAATGCCGCAAGTACATGGGCGAATATTATGAGATTAGCGGTGAGGTTGTGGTAGGCAACAAGCTGGGCAGAACCATAGGCTTTCCTACATCAAACCTTGTTATAGATGAGAGCATGGTGACGCCTCCCAACGGGGTATATATAACTTATTGTGTATACAATGGTGTTAAATATCCGTCTGTTACAAATGTGGGAGTCAAACCGACTATAGGTGAGTACAAAAAAAACGTGGAGACTCACATATTCAACTTTAACAAGGAGCTGTACGGCAAGGAGATACTGGTGCAGTTCATCAGGAAAACCAGAGATGAGAGGAAGTTCAAAAGCGTTGAGGAGCTCAGCAGCCAGATCAAAAAAGACTGCGAAAAAGCAAGGGCGTATCACAAGATAGAGGATTGACGGGAATGTAAAGGGGACAGAGCTGACGACAGACTCTTTTACAATAGATTATATACTGAGTGAAACACAAACAGGACCAACAGTCAGTGAAGGTACGGGTGTAACTATTGAAAAAGCAACTGATAATCAGGGAAGTAATAACTACTATAAAATAAAAACAGATACCAGCAACCAGACGGACTATGAAGAAGGGTTAAAAAAATTTGAAGTATATCCTGTTATAGCCGGAATAAATAAAGGCAGATTTTACAACTCAAGCATTAACATTGAAGATGGCAGTGAGGGTGGAAACAAAGGTGATGATGAGCAGAAGCCGGTTGTGGGGTTTTATGAAAAATCAGGCACAAGCTATAAGTTGCTTTTTTTCAGCACAAGTAATAACAGAATATGGAGCAATAAAGATAAGGATGAGAATGAGAAGGCTCTTTATGTCAAAGAGAGTGACTTTGAATTTGTCGGA
>CAZDQV010000102.1:5106-6318 GCA_964507795.1 uncultured Oscillospiraceae bacterium
ATAATATAAAGGCTAATGGACAAGGCAGTACATTGGAATTTAATTCTGCAATAGCTAATTGGTATACTTGTTTTTATGTCATGGATCAAAATACCGGATGGGATGCAAGCGGTGAATTAAACGAAAACAATCAAGAGAAAAGAAACTATATTGGAACCAATGTGGACGATTTCATAATAGAAGCAAAAAGCGAAAATTCTGATGAGTGGGTAGCTCAGAGCGAATTAGACGAAAAATATCAGTTGTTTTCCATAAGTAAATATGATGGAAGTGGGGGTGTTTTTTATAATATATTCAGAGTGGACTTCGATGTAAAAAAAGACGATAGATATAACGGCACTTCTCAGTATAAATATAGGCTAAGATATAAAGGTGATAACGAATATCTTGGTAATGAGAATCAAAATAATGTATTTGATATAGGTCTTTCTCGTGAAGAAGATATGGTTGATTTTGATATCTCTGAATATAAATATGATGAAAAGAACAACCTGTATGATGCTCGAAATGTTGAATACTTTAATAACTATGACAGAGAAATTAACACAAAACTTATTATCAGACCGGGAGTTACAAAAAGCGTAGCTGAGGAAAAAACCTATGGCGAAGATGACTATATTTTTATAAAAGATGATGCTGTAAATATCAAATTCTATAGATATGGCGAAACAAATAATGAATTGGTAGAGTTAGGCAATGATTCGCCATTTACAGTTGAATGGATTGCAGATAAGGATTGGTATAGTATAAAATATAATCCCGAAAAAGATTTTTATGGTTCGAAATATGCCATGAGATATACCGGTGGTTATAATGAAAAAATTAACGGCAGTAAGTATAAAGAGGAAGGAAAGACCGAGTATACAGTTGCTAATCAGTCTGCATTTTGGACAGGCAAGTCTACCACCTATGCTGAGAGTAACACTGTTGACGCCACTCTTGGAGATAATGTTGATAAAAAAAGAATCAGCACTATCGGAGTAGTCTTTAGGAATAGTGTAGTTACGGGTGGTGCCAAGATAAATATAACTACTGATGAAGGCGAAATAACTTTGGGCGGAAGCCTGTCAACTAATATAGGCAGTATCAGTGCAAGCGGTGATGTATCTTTTGAAATGAGAGATCTTCTAAAGGATGATTATGGACTTAAGGATGACCAGAAAAAAGTTATTAAAGGATGCGAGAAAGCATTTGACTTCAAAATCACATCGA
>CAZDQV010000103.1:0-6065 GCA_964507795.1 uncultured Oscillospiraceae bacterium
TTTTTTTCAGTATTTCTCTGTCTTCAGCATAACATATATTGTAGACATTTACCACTAATTCTGCTGAATTCCCGGGAGCAGCTTCTATAAAATGATCAGATAATTTCTCTTCCCACATATCGGGATCATCTTTTTTGCCGAAGTAAAAAACAAAGAAAGCAGGCGGTTCCATCATAAGCTTCCTTGGTCCGTATATTTCGGCACCGAGCATCATATCCAAAGTCTTACCAAAATATGATGACAGTCTGAGAGACATATTCCCTGATTTAGTTGATTGCTGTTCACTGAAAAACATACTCTTACCTTTAATCGAAAAGGCAAGGTCATTCCTGCTACCTATATAAAGTGGTGTGTCTATTGTAAGTTCTTCGATATTATCTATAGCTTCACTCCCCATAGGTTCGTCGCTCACAGCATTATATAGCTCTAACATTTTCCCCTTGTCACTAAACAATGTCCTGAACATGCCATCCTTGAATTCTCTGTTTACTTTGGTCTCTTTAGGTTTCATTTGCTCAACCTCCAATCGTTATTTCCATTTAATTGCTTGTTTTACCAATTGCTCAATCGATGTGATAATTTTGCCATATGTCATGTGCCTATATATTACAGTCCCCGAGATAGCCTGTCAACGTGTTTTCCCTGTTTTTTAGCACTGTTTGTTATCTTTTTAATTTTTATGTAAAAAACACCTCATTTCAGCGTCTTTTTTACACTTTTCTTTAGTCTTTGTATACAATATTTCAATTCCCACGTAAAACCTTTTTTAATCCAAACCCAAACTGTGGATAAAAGCAGGAAACCCACCAACAGCGAATTGCTGCCAGTGAGCTTCCGTTATAGAGAGACTTAACTTCAATATAATGTGTTGTATTTTGCAGCCTTGATTCAGTAAATCACCGGAATAAGGTATATTCTCACTCCGGCATCATACTGCTATAACCCCTACAGCTTCTCAATCTCCTCTGCAGACATACCTGATACCTTGACTATGGTATTTACATCAATACCCTCATTCTTCATAGCTCTCGCCATTTCAAGCTTCTCTGCAGCTCTGCCGGAAGCCTCACCGATTCTCTCGCCCTCTGCAAGGCCTTCAGCTTTACCTTGTGCAAGGCCTTCTTTCCTCATAACCTCACCATATTTTTCTACTGTTATCCCTGTAAGCATACCTTCCACCTCCGTTGCATACTTATCAAGAAAATCCACAAGAACACCTTCACTTTTTGCCCTTTTCACTGTTTTCTTTACAGCATCCTCAAGGCTCAGACCTTTGCCAAGATATTCATTTACAAGTGATATGAATCTGCTGTACTCTCCAAGTGTCTTGCTTTTTTTCAGTATTTCTCTGTCTTCAGCATAACATATATTGTAGACATTTACCACAAGTTCTATTGAATTTTCAGGTGGGTTTTCTGTATAATGATCTGTCAGCTTTACAACCTGTACATCTGGTGCATCATATTTGTCAAAATAGAAAACAAAGAAGGCAGGCGGCTCCATTTTAAGCTTCCTTGTTCCGTATATTTCAGATCCAAACATCATATCCAAAGTCTTACCAAAATATGATGACAATCTGAGTGCTATATTTCCTGATTTGGTTGATTGCTGCTCGCAAAAAAACATACTCTTACCTTTAATTGAAAAGGCAAGGTCATTCCTGCTACCTATGTATAGCGGGGTTTCAATCGTGAGTTCCTCTATTTCTTCAAGGGCTTCGATCCCCAATGGCTCGTCGCTCACAGCATTATATAGCTCTAACATTTTCCCCTTGTCACTAAACAATGTCCTGAACATGCCATCCTTGAATTCTCTGTTTACTTTGGTCTCTTTAGGTTTCATTTGCTCAACCTCCAATCGTTATTTCCATTTAATTGCTTGTTTTACCAATTGCTCAATCGATGTGATAATTTTGCCATATGTCATGTGCCTATATATTACAGTCCCCGAGATAGCCTGTCAACGTGTTTTCCCTGTTTTTTAGCACTGTTTGTTATCTTTTTAATTTTTATGTAAAAAACACCTCATTTCAGCGTCTTTTTTACACTTTTCTTTAGTCTTTGTATACAATATTTCAATTCCCACGTAAAACCTTTTTTAATCCAAACCCAAACTGTGGATAAAAGCAGGAAACCCACCAACAGCGAATTGCTGCCAGTGAGCTTCCGTTATAGAGAGACTTAACTTCAATATAATGTGTTGTATTTTGCAGCCTTGATACAGTAAATTACCGGAGCAAGGTAGATTCTCACCCGTCTTCCGTCGTTATGATATTCCTTACAACCCTCTTTCCGAAAAAGTGCCAGTGTGGTATAAAGGAAGTATCAGGGGTATCACACGCAGAAAGGAGCGCACTATGAAATTTATTTCTTGGAATGTTAACGGCATTCGTGCTGCATGGAATCATGGCTTATCTGCTTTTTTCGCTGACAATGATGCAGATATTTACGCTTTTCAGGAAACGAAAACAAACGAACCTGTATCGGTCATCGAATTGCCCGGCTATGAGGCTTTCTGGTCCTTTTGTGAGCATCGGAGCGGATACTCCGGAACATTGTGCCTTACAAAACAGCACCCAATGAATGTATGGTATGATTTTGGCGATGAGAATTTTGATTGTGAAGGCAGGATTATCACTTTGGAATTTGAAACATTCTTTTTCGTTAACTGCTATGTGCCGAACTCTCAAAGTTCAAATTTCCGCTATGATTATCGACTGGACTGGGATAAGCGTCTGATTAAGCATCTGAAACACCTGCGATACCACAAACCGACAATAGTTTGTGGTGACTTCAATGTTCCTATCTCCGATGACGATATTTATGCACAGAACAAATGGGTTGAGTTGAACGCTGAGGGTTTTCAGTCATCAGAAAGAGAAAACCTCATAGAATTAACAGCCAGCGGATTCGTGGACACATACAGATTGATGCACCCTGACGAAACAGGAAAGTATACATGGTGGTCTAACAGGCAGTTCAAGCGGAAAGAAAACCGTGGCTGGCGATTAGATTATTTCTTTGCTGCAGACAGCATTTGTGAGCATATTAATGATTCAGGAATGTTGACTGATATTGAAGGTTCAGACCATTGCCCTATATTTTTAGACATTAATATAGCATCAGCACAGCATGAGGAAAAGCAGATAAACAGCAGAATTGCAAAGGTTACATATGAAGACCTGCTTAATATGGATGTTTCAAACTATGAATTCGTATTAAAATATGCTGACTTGGACGCTCTATGGAACAGCATTAACTGGAAAAAGGCAGAGGAACATCTGGCGACCATGCAGATGGCATTGGCCAAATCCGCATATACAAATGACTTGGGGCTGATTGAAAAATGGCAAAAAAAAATTGTCTTTTCCATAGATGCCAAACTGTTGGCCGTCCGCCATGTATGTACTACAGCAGGCGGTCCCGGTGTTGACGGTATCAAATGGACCACGGCAAGAGAAAAAATAACGGCAGCACTCTCTTTGACTTCTAAAGGTTATCATGCACTCCCGGCACGACTGCTCCTGATACAGTCAAAAAACGGAAAACAAAGGCGAATTCACATCGAAACATATTACGACAGAGCAATGCAGGCGCTTTACTCCTATTCTCTTGACCCTGTGGCAGAATCCTGGGGAGAAAGAAAATCCTTCGCTTATCGAAAAGGCCGTTCTGCATTTGACTTGAACGAACACATCAAAACAGCATTTTCGGGATTTGACGCTCCTGAATGGGTTTTCATTGGTGATATACGCAAATGCTATGAAAACATCAGCCACGAATGGATTATGAGACATATCCCTATGGCTGAATATGTGCTCTATCAGTTCCTCAAAGCAGGATATATGTTTGAAGGCAAATTGTTCCCTATGGATGAAGGCATCGGCATCGGGTGCCGTATTTCTCCGATTATCGCCAATATGACCCTTGACGGTCTGCGGGACTACATTTATTCAAGGCTTTTCCCCGACAGCGAAATTGATTATGCAGAGGGTAACCTGATTCGATATGCTGACGACATTATTATATCTGCCCGGAGCGAAGAAAGCGCAAGAAAAATTCAGCATATAGTGTCGGATTTTCTCAGTGAGCGCGGGTTGGAGCTCTCCCCTGATAAAACCAAAATCATAAATGTGCATGAAGGATTTACCTTTATGTCACGCAAATACAGCAAGCGTAACGGTAAGTTGTATGCGGAACCTTCAGAGCAAGCTATTGAACGATTCAAAAGTTCTGTCAAAGAGTTAGTTGACAACCACAAAGGATCACAAAAAACACTTATAGAAAAGCTCAACAGAAAGATTGAAGGCTGGGCTACATATCACAAGGTCAGTGAAGCCGATACCGCATTTCGCCATGCAGATGTGTTCATTAAAGCAGCTCTGCTTGCGGCGTGCGAAAAAAGACATCCGAAATGGAGCAGAGAAAAAATCCTGTCAAAATACTGGTTTAAAAATGCAAACGGATATTACTATTATGCCCTTCCCGATAAAAAAGAAGTAAGAGTAAAGTCACTGTCTGACATTCTGCTTGTTGACTACCATCCCGTCAGAACAAACAGTAATCCATATATTGATTTGGAATATCATGAAAACCGCAGCCATGACAGAGCTATGCTTAATGCTACTGGAGTATATCGTGCAATTTGGAACAGGCAGAACGGCAGATGTCATTATTGCGGAAGATATATACTACGGGACGAAGAAAAAACGCTCGTGGAAGTTGACCCTACGCAATCTAAACTGATAACAAGAATGGCATATATACACAAAAGATGCCTTGAATCGTCTTTTGATTTTATGGAAACCGAAATAATGCCGTCATCACTGACTGATGTAATGCAGCTTCTTGAACAGCTTGACGAACACCACAAACCCAGAGCAATGAAATATATTGCTCTGTCAGAGCTTTTCCGTACCTGCGAAAAAAATTCTATCACATTGACATTTAAACAGATAGAGGAAATTATCGATGGCAAATTAGGAGCAACTGCACTGAGAAAAGAATTCTGGTATCGCACCGGGTTTAACACAATAAGCCAATGCTGGCTGGAAAACGGGTATCAAATCAAAACCCTGCACCTTGAAGAGCGCCGCAGAGTGGTATTCAACCTAACTGAGAAAAGCAAGAATACTTCAAGCGTCACTATCCCCGAAGTGGTAAAATACGGTCGAGTTCCGGCCGAGGCAAAGTATGAGTTGGAAAACTACTTTGCATACATCATTGACAAATATGGTCTGTGACACTGCAAGAGAATTGATATAGTAAATTACCGGAGTAAGGTATATTCTCACTCCGGTATCATATGTCATAATACTACAGCTTGTCTATCTCTATGCAGTGAATCCTCATCTTGTTTGACCATTCATTTTCACCAAACTCTTCCCAAAGTAAATTCTACTGTGGAATTTACTTTGGGAATTAACAATCAATTAATTTTGATATGTTCTAAGCGTTTTTAATGACAGTGTATTGACAATAGCAACATTATTGAGTATGCTATTGTTGAATGGAGGTGTTGTATATGGCAACGACTAATTTAAACATTAGAACAGAAAAGGTCGTTAAAGATCAGGCAGAGGAAATATTCAATGAACTCGGTCTTAATATGACAACTGCAATTAACCTGTTCCTGAGAGCCACTATCCGCGAACATGGAATTCCTTTTGATTTGAAGCTGGATGTGCCTAATGATACTACAGCTGCTGCTATCGAGGAAGGCAAAAAACTTATGACTGATCCTACTGCTCCACGATATTCCAGCATGGCTGATCTTAAGACGGCATTAGAAATATGAAATACGATGTGCAGTTTACCAATCAGTTTAACACGCCGTGAGTAAGAAATCCCCCACCTCTATAGGTGGTGGGATGAATTGCGATAAACACGGCGTTTTCTTGACTTTTGTATCTCATGGTATTATAATCTAATTATAAATCAGTCGTATATATCACAAAGGTTATAAATGCTATGAAGTTAGATAATAATAATCATTCAGTATTCATGTTGCGTTATCATCTTATCATGTGTATCAAATACCGTAACAAGGTGATAGATGATAAAATC
>CAZDQV010000104.1:0-5855 GCA_964507795.1 uncultured Oscillospiraceae bacterium
TTGAGATTTTATCATCTATCACCTTGTTACGGTATTTGATACACATGATAAGATGGTAATGCAACATGAATTCTGAATGATTATTATTATCTAACTTCATAGCATTTATAACCTTTGTGATATATACGACTGATTTATAATTAGATTATAATATCATGAGATACAAAAGTCAAGAAAACGCTGTGTTTATCGCAATTCATCCCACCACCTACAGAGGTGGGGGATTTCTTGCTCACGGCGTGTTAAATTATATCTCTGTTCAAAGTACTATCACTCCCAGGTGTTCCAAAAGTATTTTTATTCCTATCAGTACCAGAATAATGCCTCCGGCAAGCTCTGCCTTTGATTTGTATCTGAGACCGAACACATTGCCGACTTTAAGTCCCACCCCTGAAAGAACAAAGGTCGTGGCTCCTATGATTGTTATGGCCGTTATTATGTTTACATCGGGCAGCAGCCCAAAAGTGACCCCTACCGCCAGAGCGTCTATACTTGTTGCAATCGCCATAAGAAGCATTGTCTTAAACGCAAACGAAGCATTGGTATCCGTCTCCTCTTTTGAGAAGCTTTCTTTTATCATATTGCTGCCTATCAGAACAAGCAGTATGAATGCTATCCAGTGGTCGAAGGCTGTGATGTATTTTTCAAAGGTCGCTCCCAGCAGATACCCTATAGCCGGCATCAGCGCCTGAAATCCTCCAAACCACGCCCCAATTATAAGGTAGTGGGAAGCCTGCAGTTTTTGTGTTGAAAGGCCTTTGCATATTGATACGGCAAATGCGTCCATTGAAAGCCCTACGCCTATAAGTACAATTTCGATTATTCCCATATGTTCCTCCAAAAAAAATCAGGCATAATGCCTGAAAGCAAGACTTCAGGCATAGTTTTACCATTGCCTTGAGTCTCGATATTTAATGCAAGCCAGATCTTGCGATCAGTATGTTGACTTGCCACGCAGGGTGCGCCATCTACTCCCTCAAATCTCTAACAGAATAGCACATTATCAGTTGCCAGTCAATTACAAATATCAGTTCCTGTTAATCCAGCACACTCAGATATCTTTCGCCCGTATCAGGAAGAAATGCTACAATTGTTTTGCCTTTGTTTTCGGGTCTTCTGGCAAGTTTCAAAGCCGCATTGACGGCAGCTCCACTTGTTATGCCTGCAAACAGTCCTTCGTTTTGTGCAAGGGATTTCATTGCATCCATAGCTTCTTCTGTTGTAACCGTTATTATTTCATCATATACCCTTGTATCAAGCACTTCAGGAACAAAATTTGCTCCTATGCCCTGCAGTCCATGAGGTCCTGCCTTGCCCTGTGAAAGCAACGGCGAATCATAAGGCTCTACTGCAACGATTCTGATCTTTGGATTATGTTTTTTGAGGTAAGCTCCAACGCCTGTGATGGTGCCTCCAGTACCGATGCCCGCCACAAATATATCTATCTGTCCTTCTGTATCTTGCCAGATTTCAGGGCCTGTTGTGGCAAAATGCGCATCAGAATTTGCACGATTTACAAACTGACCCGCTATTATGGAATTGGGAGTGGATTTGTTTAATTCCTCCGCCTTGGCAACGGCCCCCGCCATTCCTTTTGCTCCCTCTGTAAGAACTATTTCAGCGCCGTATGCCGCAAGCAGCTTGCGCCTTTCAATGCTCATTGTTTCAGGCATTACCATAATCGCCTTGTATCCCTTTGAGGCTGCAACCATTGCAAGTCCTACTCCTGTATTGCCACTGGTAGGCTCTATGATAGTGCCGCCGGGTTTGAGAATCCCCGTTTTTTCAGCTTCTGCTATCATGTTGAGTGCAGGCCTGTCCTTGGCGCTTCCGCCGGGATTTACCGCTTCAAATTTAACCAGAAGCTCTGCATCTATATTTTCGATTTTTTCAATGTTGTTTAGCCTGACAAGAGGCGTCCCTCCGATAAGCTCTGTTACGTTCTGTTTAATATTTCTCATATCTATATCCTTTCATATCCTGTCACTTTGCCGTCTGTAATGCTGAGACTCCACCCTCTCCCCGGGTCAGGCATCCATTCCCAGAATTTATTTATATCTCCCTCGCCAAACAGGTCAAACATAATAGCGGCCGTAACTCCGCCGTGCACAATTGCTATAGAGCTTGCTTCTCTCCCCGAATGTCTGAGCGAAAGCATCTTGAGCTGATGTTTTTTGAAAAGCTCTTCAAAGCCTGCATGTACTCTCGCTGCAAACTGATTGCGGCTCTCTCCTCCGGGCATAGGCATATCGCCTGTTTTGTCATCGCACCATGAGACATATCTTTCGTCTGATTTAAGTTCTCTGTGGCTTCTGCATTCAAACTCTCCGCAGTTGATCTCTCTCAGTTCCGGAATTATCGTATACTCGATATCACCGTAAATGGCATTGAGCGTCTGTTTGCATCTGAGCATACCTGAAGTATATACGTCAGCTCCCTCAGAATCAGGGTAAATACCCTCTGCCGCATCAGCTCTTAGCTTTGCTATGCCCTGCTCAATCAGCGGTATGTCTTTCGCTCCATAGTACCATTTGTTCAGATTGCCCTCTGTAATGCCATGCCTAATAAGGTGGATATGTGATTTCATAATTGTCTGCTCCTCAAATCTTTTAAGCTGTCTAAATTATATCATATGCAACGCGGCTTTGCCACAATCAGTTCAGGTCTGTTTCAGCGCAGGGGGAATCACTGCAAACACTCTTGTCACCGGCTGTGCCTCCTTTATGCTATAGTGATTGCACTAAAAAAATAAAGCCGGAGCACTAATGCTCCGGCGCTACATTCTAAATCAGTCTTTTTCGTTAAATAAAAATGATTTGGTTTTTTCGCTCTGCGGATTTTCGAATACCTGCTCAGGAGTACCCATTTCCTCTATAACTCCATTTGCCATAAAGATTATCTTATCTGCAACATTCCTTGCAAATTTCATTTCATGGGTTACTACTATCATTGTCCTGCCCTGATTTTTGAGGTCTTTGATAACTTTTAATACCTCTACTGTAAGCTCAGGGTCAAGCGCTGATGTCGGTTCGTCAAAGCACAGAACCTCAGGCTTCATGGCAAGTGCTCTTGCAATTGCAACTCTCTGCTGCTGTCCACCCGAAAGCTGACAAGGATAATTCATCGCCTTCTCCTCCAGACCTACAGTCTTCAGAAGGTTCATAGCTTCTTCTTTTATCTGTGCCAGTGCGGCTTTTTTGTCCTGACCTTTTTCAATTTCATTCTTGAGCTTGAGTTCCGGTGCCAGAGTAAGGTTCTTCAGGGCATTGTACTGCGGGAACAGATTGAAATTCTGAAAAACCATTCCGAAGTTCAGCCTTTTTTCACGAATATCACGGTCTGAATACTGATCTTTTTTGTCAGCATCATAGAGTTCCTCGCCTTTGAGTATTATTTTACCGTGGTCAGGCGTTTCGAGGAAATTGATACATCTCAGAAGTGTTGTCTTGCCGCTTCCCGATGACCCGATGATTGCAACAACATCACCTTTTTCCATATCAAAATCTATGCCTTTTAATACCTCTGTTTCCCCAAAGCTTTTGTGAATATTCTTTATCTCAAGTAATGCCATAGTCCTACCCCCTGTAATAATCCAGTTTCTTCTCTATCTTACCGAACACTATAGTCAGTATTCCTACAAACAGCAGGTAGTATACCGCTGTGAAGAACAGAGGCCATATAACTCCGCTGCTCTTGATAAAAGTCTGACCTGTCCAGATAATTTCATAAACAAGGATAATCCTTGCAAGAGAAGTATCTTTTACAAGAGTTATAATTTCGTTTGACATAGGCGCCATAATACGTTTAATTACCTGCATGAAGATTACTTTGAAAAATATCTGGTTTTTGGTCATGCCCAGAACCTGTCCCGCCTCATGCTGTCCGTGAGGGATACCTTCGATGCCGCCTCTGTATACTACCGCAAAGTAGCACGCATAGTTAATTATAAATGCTATATATACCGCGATGTTTCTGCCAACATCTCCTATTCCCCATATATTGTTTCCAAGAATCATTCCCGGTCCGTAATATACAACCAGCAGCTGCAACATAAGGGGTGTGCCTCTTACCGCCCATACAATAGCCTTGGTACAGGCTTTAATAGGTTTGAACTTGCTCATAGTTCCAAAAGCAAGCAAAAGGCCCAGTGGCAATGCTCCGATAAGCGTTGCTACAAATATTTCAAAGGTCTTTAAGAAACCTTCGTTAAGAGCCGATATGACTGTTCCAAACATTTTTTCCTCCACATGCAAGCAGGGATAGGTCACTATCCCTGCTCTTTGTTAATTTTTTAATACTTTATTCCTGTTCTATAATGGATTCCTGAACTCCGTATTTTTCGGCGATCTCCATCATAGTTCCGTCTGCATAGCTTGTCTTGAAGAAATCATTGAGAGCTGCAGCAAGGTCACTGCCTTTTCTGAAGCCTACAGCATATTCTTCGCTGCTAAGTGATACTGTGTATGTAAGTTTTGCATAGTCAGTACCATCACCTATCATAGCGCCTGCCATGAGAAGGTCAATAATGCTTGCTTCTGAAGTGCCTGCTGAAACTTCCATCAGAGTGTCAGCCTGAGCCTCTGCTGATGTGTAGTTCAAGCCATTGTCCTTGGCAGCTGTCTCGCCTGCTGAACCTGCTTCTACAGCAAACTGAAGGTCTTTGATGCTGTCAACTGTCTGATATTTGTCAGCAACGTCCTTCGGAACAACTACAACCTGCGCATTGTTGCAATATGCGTTTGAAAGTTCCATACCTGCTTTGGTCTCATCTGTGATAGTCATACCATTCCATACACAGTCGATGCCTTTGTTGTCAAGCTCTGTAATCTTGTAGTCCCAGTTGATAACTTTGAATTCAACATCTACGCCAAGGCTCTCGCCGAATGCTTTTGCCATGTCAGCGTCAAAGCCAATCCATTCATCGCTGTCTTTGTCTTCTTTGTAGTCCATAGGAGCAAACTCTGTGATACCAACTACCAGCTTGCCATTGTCCTTAACATACTGAAGATCTGATGATGTTTCTGATGAGTCATCCTTGCCACAGCCTGTTACCATGCAGATGGAAAAAGCCATAGCCAAAACCAGTACTATACTTAAAATCTTTTTCATTTTCTAAAACCTCCATTGAATTACCTTAGTCAATCTCTTTATTTGGTATTTTGTTACTTTATCACAGCGACGCAAGTTTGTCAATAGTTTTGAGTATTTTCAGAATAATTGAACTGTCTTTGGTTACTGTTCACACCCACCGGATTCGAGTCAGACGGTGGGATTTAGCATTGGGTTCAAGACCCTCCTGCGCGCAAATGTCCTTCCAGTCGCAATGACTATCGTAAATTTTTCTCTCTATCATATACGTATCCTCGCTTAGTCAATTCAAACATACGTTATACGCAATATAACTGCGCAGGAGTTGGGTGAAGTGAAACGATAACGGAGTACAAGAAAAAAACGGCCTCGCGACCGATTTAATGTTCTATGTGATTTTAGATTTTTCTTGCTTTTTTGCCATACTCCAGTATTGTATCGCTATACAGATCTATCCTATCTGACTAATACATACATGTACTAACACCCTGCAAGGCTCCTTTCTAAAATTAAAAATGAAAAGGGATATATATTTTCATTGAATTTCAGCCTATGGTTGCATCCGCCTTTTTAGTTAGAAACCGCAACCTTGCCCACGCTATTCAACTACTTAAACAAATCGCTGTGCGTTCCCGTCCATGACAAGGTCAATATTAGCTCTCCATCATCAATCTTATATATGAGTAGCCAATCATTCTGAATATGACATTCACGATAGCCCGCATAATTTCCTGTCAGCATATGGTCACGATTTTTCTCAGGCAGTT
>CAZDQV010000105.1:0-5690 GCA_964507795.1 uncultured Oscillospiraceae bacterium
AGTCCACGAAGAGAAATCATCTCACGGAAAAGTTCAAGATAATTCATAAATCCTCCTGTAATTAACAATGATGATAACTGATATTGAAAAAATCATTGCTAAGGAGGGAGTCCAAAAGATATTAAAGTGTTGTTAAATTGGTTTAATTCTGTTACAATATGCATGTGAAAGGGATAGCCTCTTTTTTGTATTTGCTGCAAATTAAGAATACACTATAAAAGAGAAAAACGCTACCCCTTTTTCATTTAAAAAAGGAATAACGTTCAAATTATCAATAACGTGCCGATAACTACCGCGCCAGCGGTTTGGTACAAAAGGCTATTGGAATTTCCAACAGCCTTTTATTAATATCCGTTTATCTCTTAGATCCACTTGTCAACTTCAGCTAATACCTTGTCCATAATCTTCATGTTTTCAACGATTTCGTCTTCAGTGATGATTAGTGGAGGAGCTACGATAATCATATTCTCATGTGAATATGTCCAGAAGCCTTCAGCAGTCAGCATTCCGAGGATTTTCTTCATGTATCCTTCAGGATCTTTGCCAAATGGTACTAACGGCTCTCTTGTTTCCTTGCTCTTTACAAGCTCGATTGCTGAGAATAGTCCGATATGTCTTACCTGTCCTACACATGGATGAGCATCAACGTAACCGTCTTCGATATCAGCAAGCACTTTGCCTACTTTTACAACATGTTCTCCGATATTGAGTTTTTTGTATTCGCCAAGTGTAGCAACTGCTGCCGCACATCCCATCGGATGAGCTGAGTAAGTCAGTCCGCAACCGATTGAAGTTTCGTTAAAGAAAGCTGCAATCTTTTCGCTTACGATAACTCCGCCAAGAGGAACATATCCGCAAGTTACACCTTTTGCAAATGTGATAATATCAGGCTCATAACCGAAGTTCTGGAATGCGAAGCATTTACCTGTTCTGTACCAGCCGGCCATAACTTCATCGCAGACCATGAGGATATCATATTTGTCGCATAATTCTCTTACGCCTTTGTACCATTTTACAGGTGCAATCAGTATACCGTTTGAACCAACGATTGATTCAAGCCAGATAGCTGCAATCTGTTCAGGTCCTTCATAGAGAATCTGGTTTTCAAGTAATTCAAGGTAGAAATCTGCAACTTCATCATCGTTTGCAAATTTGCATGCCTTAGGTGCTCTGTAAGCATAAGGACCATCATATTTAACGAATCCAGGGCCGCCCGGTTCATTGAAGAAATGTCTTGGTTCACCTGTCAGCATGCCTGCGCCTGCTGAAGAACCGTGATAGCATCTGTACTGTGAAAATATTTTCTGTTTGCCAGTAAACTGTCTTGCAATTTTGATGGCGTTTTCGTTTGACTCCGCACCTGCATTGGTGAAGAATACCTTTGCGCCTTTCAGGCCTGAAGCATTAACAACGGCCTCTGCTGCATCAGATCTGCATTCCATAGCAAAAGCAGGTCCCATAAAAGGAATTTTTTTAGCCTGTTCGCATATGGCGTCAACTATAGCTTTGTTGCCATGACCTAAATTTGAATTAACAAGCTGGGATGACATGTCTGTAAATTTCTTGCCATCTTCTGTCCAGAAATAGATGCCCTCTGCTTTTTCTACTACGAGTGGGTTAAGAGCACCCTGAGCACTCCATGAGTGAATATTATATTTTTTATCTTTTTCTAGAATAGCTGACATTTCATTTCTCCTTTTCAATAGAAATATTCAGCAGGGCGGGGTCGCCGCCTCTGCCAGGAAACGTTGATTGTTTAATATTGATTCAGTTTATGCATCAACCTTTGCAATTACTGCTGCATCGATGAAGTCTTCTGCTTTGTCAGGTTTCCAGTTAGGAATCTGTCTTGAAACATATGTGAAGTTGAGAAGATCTTTGTAAGTTGCGTTGTGTGATACGCTGTTACCGCCCCAAGTACCGCAACCTAATGTCATTGATACAGGGAATCCACAGTTCCATCCACCTGAGTTTGTTAAGCACTGAGGCTGGTTTACTACGCACTTGGTTACAGGAGCAACTGATGCAACTCTTGCAACGTCTTCATCGTCGTTGGTGTGGATACCGCAGCTGTGTCCTTTACCCTGATAGTTCAGGCATGCCATCATCTTGTCGATTGCATCATCAAGATCTTTAGCTTTCTGAACACCTGATACAGGTGACAGTTTTTCGCCTGCAAATGGGTGATCAAGTCCTGCACCGTTTTCTTCTGCCATTAATACAAGAGTTCCTGCAGGTACATCTATATCAGCTAATTTAGCGATAGTTTCAGCGTTCTGTGCAACGATTGCTCTGTTTAATACGTGGTCGTTAGGAGTGTTTGGCCACATAGTCTTCTGAAGCTTTGCTTTTTCTTCTGAGCCTTCTTTGAAGAGAACAGCACCGTGAGCTTCCATTTCTTTAACAAATTCATCATAGCAGTCTTCGAATACAACGATGTTGTTTTCTGTTGAGCATGAAGTTGCATTATCATATTTCTTTGAAGCTACGATCATTTCTGCAACCTTATCCATAGGAGTTTTGCCTGTTACGATTGATACACAGTTACCAACACCAACGCCGATAGCAGGAGTTCCTGATGAATAAGCTGTCTCAACCAATGCTTCTCCGCCTGTTGCAAGTATGAAATCGCACTGCTTCATCAATTCCTGTGAAGTTTCCAGCTTAACCCATTCTGGTGCGCAAGTCTGTACTAAATCTTCAGGATATCCTAATTTCTTAAGAGTAGCTCTGATTTCATCAACGATAACAACATTTAATTTCTTGCACTTAGGATGAGGTGCCAGTATTATAGCGTTTCTTGTCTTAAGTGCCATGTTTGACTTAACGATAGGAGTTGCTTCACCGTTTGTTACAGGCATAATGCCGGCAACAACGCCCATAGGTTTAGCATAAGTCTGCATGCCTGTTTCTTTATTGTCGTCAATCAGTCCAACTGATTTTTTGTCTTTCATCTGGAGATATGCTCCCCATACTTTACCATAAATCTTGCCCACTTTGTCTTCTGCAATACCCATGCCTGATTCTTCAACAAGCATTTCAGCATACATCTTGGCTTTTTCAGGTTTTGTAAGGTTGTAGGTTACAGCTGCTGTAATAAGGTCTACATCTTCCTGAGTAAAGTTGTTGGCTACAGCCTGTGCTTTTCTTGCTTTTTCAACCAGACCTGCAACGTATTCTTTTGCATTTAATGACATTTTTAAAGTCCTCCTTTTATATTTATTTATCAATTGTAAAAAACCAATTACTTGATGAATATAATATATCACTTTCAATTTGAAAATCAAGGGGTTTGAATAAGAAATTTGTTGTATACATATAATGTTTTTGCTGTGTATAGTATACAGTTTGAAGAGTCTGACAATTAGCCGCCATAAACCCGATATTACTGCAGAATCAGATGATATATTCAGCAACTATGAGGCTCGCACATAGAATCAGAAAAACAATTCCGATTATAGTATTCAGAAGCCTGGAAGAAATATGGTTTGCCAAAAGAGCGGCGATTTTTGCTCCTGCTGCGGCACAAACCGCACATATAATGAATATGGTCCAGTCAGTAATACCTGCCACACTGAAATGTACAACAGCACCAAGCAGTGCGACGAGAGTCATGATTATGAGGCTGGTGCCAAGAGAAGTTTTGATATCAAATCCAAGCAGGCAGGTGAGAAGTATTACAAACATCATACCTCCGCCGGCTCCAAAAAATCCGCATATTGCACCGACAGCACAGCTTCCTGCCGTGACCATTTTTTTTTGTCGTTCAAATGTGATCGTTTCCGGAAGTCTGGCATCTGGAAAGCACAGAAATTTCACTGACATTATAATTGTGCACAATATAATTCCATGTCCCAAAACAGATTCAGGTGTAAATGATGACAGCACACTGCCTGCTGCTGTGAACACAAGTGCACAGACAAGAATCCTGCCGCAGAATCTGATATTGGTGTTTTTTCTTCTGATAAAGGTGATGGATGAAGCGGCAGATGAAAAAACATCTACTGCAAGAGCGATACCGATAGCCTCATATGCAGGAAAATTAAGATATGCGATGAGTACGGGGGATATTATCATGGCTGCAGAAATTCCGGCAAACCCTGTGCCCGCCCCGGCAGCAAATCCTATTAATATGCACAAAACGATTTTTATCAGCATCGATAACCACCTTAAAAAAAGATACATCAGTATTCTATAATCTGAACTTCGTCATGTCAACCGGATTGTGACTGCATAATTTGTTAAATAATTAACTTATCTTGATTTTGCTTTATATACAGGTGTATAATTTTTCTGTTAATACACATAAAATTTGGAGGAATACATAATGAAAGTTTTAGTAATCAACTGCGGAAGTTCATCATTAAAATATCAGGTTCTTGATATGACAAACGAAGAGCTTATCTGTAAGGGACTTGTTGAGAGAATAGGTATGGACGGATCAGTAATTTCCCATACAAAAACAGGCATGGACAAATTTGTACTGGAAGTGCCTATGCAAGATCACAAGGATGCAATTGGCCATGTTATAGACGCACTCAAAGACGAAGAGCACGGCGTTGTTAAATCAATGAGCGAAATCGGCGCAGTAGGACACCGCGTGGTTCATGCGGGAGAAAAATTCGCACATTCGGTTCTTATTACCGATGAAGTAATCAAAGCTCTCGAAGAATGCGTTGACCTTGCACCTCTTCACAATCCACCAAACCTTCTTGGAATTGCGGCATGCCAGGAATTAATGCCGGGCACTCCTATGGTGGGAGTGTTTGATACAGCATTCCATCAGACAATGCCTCCTCAGTCATATATCTATGCAATACCTTATGAATACTACGAAAAATACGGTATCAGAAGATATGGCTTCCACGGCACAAGCCACAAGTATGTATCAGAAAGAGCCGCAGATATACTCAATGTAAATATAGAGGATCTCAAGATTATAACTTGCCACCTTGGCAACGGTGCTTCAGTATCAGCCATCAAGAGAGGCAAATGTATAGATACATCAATGGGACTTACTCCTCTTGAAGGACTTGTAATGGGTACAAGAAGTGGCGACATCGACCCTGCTATTGTAACTTACATCAGAGAAAAAGAAAACCTTGAACAGGGTGGTGCAAACGAGATCCTCAACAAGAAGTCAGGCATGCTTGGTATTTCAGGAGTATCAAGTGACTTCAGAGATATCGAAGCTGCAGCAGAAGAAGGCAACGAAAGAGCAATGCTTGCCCTCAAAGTATTCGCACAGAGAGTTAAGTTCTATATCGGCGGATATATAGCTGAGATGAACGGTGTTGATGCTATCGTATTTACAGCTGGTGTTGGTGAAAACGATATGGGTATGAGAGACATTATCTGTAACGAAATGGGTAACCTCGGAATCAAGCTTGATCTTGTAAAGAACAAGGTAAGAGGAAAAGAAATGGTTATCTCAACAGAAGATTCAAAGGTTAAAGTACTCCTTATTCCTACCAATGAGGAACTTATGATTGCAAGAGACACTTATAACATTGTAAACAACAGATAATATACATACAAATTATATAATTTCAAAGAACAAAAATCGGAGCGGGTATTTTTTCTTGACATATATATGGACAAGATGGTAACATAGTCAGGTAATCAAGCAGAAGTAATCCGCTTCTCACCTGCAGGTATGAGCCTGTATGGTTAATATCAGAACTTTGTTA
>CAZDQV010000106.1:0-5538 GCA_964507795.1 uncultured Oscillospiraceae bacterium
CATAAAATCATGCCGACGGAGCCTCGTTGTCAAGAGGACCGTGGAATAAATGCGGCATCAAATTCCACAACTTTTTAGAGTGACCCTCATTTTTAGCAAATTCCTCAACAACTGTTGATTTACCGATTCGTCTTGCTCCCTCTATCAGCAAAGCAGTCTTGCCATCAGACTCAGCTTTCCATTCCAAAAGCTTGTCATATATCTTTCTTTTGAACATAAATTAACCTCGCCTGCAAACTCTAAAAGTTTTAAGGTCATAAAAACAGCCTCCTGTGATAACTTATTCTTACCGCAGGAAGCTGTAATATTTCATATAATGTTCTCTGCTCCGCCAACACAACCGCCGCTACATATCATACTCTCAATAAAATTGTTAGGCAACATCCCCTTTTTTGCACGCATAAGTACCGGCTTGCATTTGTCCACACCTTCACACACCACAGGGTTTAAGTCAAAGTCCTCCGGTGCAAGTTCTTTTACTGCCTCCGCTACTGCCTCTGTAAGCCCTCCGCTCCTTGCAAATATGCGGCCGTAATATGATGCCTCGTCCAGCTCTGTAGGTTCAAGCTCCTCCACGATTATATCTTTACTGTCAATAAGCGCCTGCAGTTCCTCAAAGGTGAGCACATAATCTACAAAATCCTTAACCCGATCCTGCCTTATTTCCATTTTTTTAAATGTGCATGGCCCTATAAATACAACCTTTGCCTCCGGATCTTTTTCTTTGATAAATCTGCCCAGAGTTGCCATAGGCGACAGATTATGTGAAATGTGCTCCTCAAGCTCCGGTAATTTTGTTTTTATGTATTTTACAAAAGCCGGGCAGCACGAAGATGTAAGGAAACCTTTTTTTCTTCTTAATGTTTCCATAAATACATTCTTTCTTTCCTTTGTTCAAAAGTTTATCACCTCCATGTTAAATTACAAGAGGTTTCTATGTAAACTCTGCGCAAATGATCCTCTCAGTTCTGCTGCAATATCATATATGGTGTTCTTTCCTAAAAATGCAATTCAGTTCTCTCAATCAAATCGTTTTGCAAAGCCTCCCCAAGCTCAACAAAATATGCACTGTATCCTGCCACTCTGACAAGCATGTCGCGATAATTGTCAGGATCCTTTTGCGCCGCTTTCATTGTTGCAGAGCTCATAATATTAAACTGTATATGCATAGGGGCATTTGAAAGATATGCATCTATGAAACCTATAAGGTTGTCTCTGCCTTCTGTCCCCCTTACTGCATCTTCAGGAAATTTGACATTGAGCAAAGTACCGTTTGGTGCCATGCTGTGATCTACTTTTCCAACCGAGTTTGCCAGTGCAGTAGGCCCCTTTATATCATGAGAGCCCAGCTTTGTATGAACAGGCCCCATATTATCTGAAATAGCTTCTCCTTTTTCTCTGCCATCAAGGGTGGCATTGGTTCCAAGACCCATTGCAACATTGCCGCTCACAGAATATACTCCCGGATTGAACTGTCCGCCTCTTATCGTCGGTCTTCCAATGAGAGTCTTGCAGTAGCATTCAAAAATAAACCTGAAAAGCTCGTCTGCATAATCATCATCATTGCCGTAATGATGAACTTTAGAGCTGTTGATCAGCGTATGCAACACCTCGTGCCCCTGCCAGTTGTCTTTAATAGCCTGGAGCAATTCTTCTCCTGTATATTTTTTCTCATCAAACACCAGTTGCTTAATTGCGACAAGTGAATCAGAACACGTTGCAACGCCCAAAGCCTGAGGACCTATCCCGTTGTATTTCGCCCCACCTGCAGAAATATCCACACCTTTGTCAAGACATTCTTCAAAGAAAGCCGAAACATAAGGAAGCGGCTTTCTTTCTCTGTGCGCTCTATCTATCGCATTAAGAGAAGCACACATTTGTGTAATCCAGTAATCGAACTGCTTTTGTACACTTTCAAGAAGCTCGTCCATATTCTTGTACTCAGCCAGATTGCCTGTGTCCGGTCCAAGATGCCTGCCGAGAGCTCCGCATTTTGCCCACCGCTGACAATGCTTCCCGCAGTCAAGGCACCTGCCGCCATTTAAAACCATCTCCATAAATTTGGCAGTATTAATATATGCGGCATCATGCCAGCCATATTCTTTGCCTGGAATTGTCGGTTCAACACACCCTACAACAGCATAATCTGCAGCCTCGTCTCTTGGAACTCCCTTGTTTGCAAAAGCTTTGATTGCAGGTGCATCATTAAAAATTTTGGGATGCCCATAGCCGGCTCTAATACACTCTACAACCTTTACTTTCAGTTCATATGGTGTTTTTTCGTGCATTCTGACAAGAAGCCATGGACACATCATCCTGGTATGAACAGAAGCGTCAAGCATCATCATCGTCAGGTCGTTTGTCAGGTCATTGCCATCTGCATCCGACCCTCCAATAGTGAGGCATTCTCCTCCAAAGCCTCTGCCCTGCCTTACTTTGGCGGTGCCTCCGTCTCTTACCTTGGTCGGGTTGTTCATCTTGACAAAGGTCACTTCTATAAGCTCCTGTGCGAATTCCTTAGATATATTTCCCTCGTCGATATCCTTGCGGTAATACGGATAAAGCCACTGATCCATCCTACCATATGAAATAGAGTGGCCGTTGCTTTCAATCTGTGTCAGAGTAGTTGCAAAGTTAAAAAGCTGCAATGCCTGCCAGAAGCTCTTTGCCGGCCCGCCTGCAATCTGCTTGCAGTTTTCAGCCATGGCAAGGAGTTCTTTTTTTCTTTTGGCATTGCTTTCCTTTGCCGCTTTGTCACGTGCTAAAGTCTCATATCTCCTGATGTATTCAATCGCTGCTTTATGGCATATGATTACAGCTTCATAAAATTCTCTTTTATCTGTGAATTCAGGGTCTTTTCTGTCGAGATTCACAAGCCCGGTTTCAGCTCTTTTTATCATGCCGTCAAAACCTTCCCTCATAAGTCTCTGATAATCCATTACAAGATGGCCTATACCACCGTAATGATACAGGTTTGTCTGAAAGATTTTTTTACCTGTTTCTGAACCTTTAATCATCTCATCGTCCATATACTCGTTTGCAAGGTCTTCAACAGTCTTGCCCTGCCAGTAATAACAGAGCTCTATAAATTCTTTTCGATCCTCTTCATTTGCAAAATAGTGCTGATCATGTTCACGTTGCTCAAAAGGCTCATAAAGTGCTTCATGGAGCATCCAGTCTATTGAGAATTCAGGATATTGAGGCGAGGCTTTGGCCGGCGCACAGATTTCACCGAGAATAAGTTCCTCGTCATAAATCCTCAGAGTGGCATTCATGAGTATTTTTTCAAAAGCTCTCGCACATTTGATTTTTGTTGTCGCTCTTTCGTTTTCTTTATATGCATCTGTAATATTCCTGAATCTCTCTACATCTATCAGGTATTCTCTGTCCAGGAATGCTTTTCTCAAATGATTTACGCGCGGATACGGCGACCAGTCACTGTGTCCCACTTCATATCCGATGCTGTATGTTTTGTCAAACGGATCAAGCCCGCATGCATTGCTGTGTACTGTTTTCATGTTATCCCTCATCTTTCAGATTGCCACTTCCTATGATACAGTTTATTCCGCGTTCATTAAAATATTCTGCTATCTCTCCAACTCTTTTTTGAAACTCTTCCCGGTCAAATTCAAATTTATCCATTTCATAACGCCTGCCAAGTGATTTGCATTTTTCTTCTCCCATTCTCATGAAGCTAAGAAGCTGCAGCACATTCAACCTTGCTCCAATGTTTTCATTTATGAAGTCCGCTGTCTTCCTGATGTTTTCCATGTCATCATTGATGCCCGGTATAACAGGAATTCTCAGGATCATATCATGCCCAAGCTCTGCCAGAAATTCAAGGTTTGCCAGTATTGTTTCATTGCCTCTGCCTGTGTATTTCTTATGCATACCGCTATCCATATGCTTTATATCAGAAATCAGAAGGTCGGCATATTCTGCTGCTGTTACTGCTGTTTCACGGTCAGTACAAAATGTTGACTCAAGACAAGTATGTATTCCTTCATCTTTGCATGCTTTGAGAATGCTGCATGTGAAGCCCTTCTGGAGTAGTGGTTCTCCTCCTGAAATCGTGACTCCGCCGCCTGATTTTTCATAAAAGGATCTGTCTTTTTCAATTACCGCCATAACTTCATCAAGAGACATTTGCCGGCCCCAGGCTCTGATAGCTTCTGACGGACACGAACCTGCACATTTCAAGCAGCCTATACATCTGTCTCTGTCTATACCGACTATGCTTCCTCCGGCAAAAAACAGTGCCTGCTGCCTGCAGGCTGTAATGCAAAGCCCGCATTTATCCATGGAGATACATTTGGAGGAATATACTCCCGGCTCTGTTGCAACTCTCTGGCTTTCAGGATTACTGCACCATTTGCACCTCATCGGGCAGCCTTTCATGAAAATCTCCGTCCTGATTCCAGGTCCGTCATTAATTGTATATCTCTGAATATTAAAAACCGTTCCCTGCTCCAAAATTCACCTCATAATATATGTCTTTTAGCCAATATGTAATGACCTCCAATTTGTAGAATCGTGGATTTACCTGCATACTATAAATTGGGAATCCAAAATAGTAACAGGGGTTACCGCATACAAAAGAGGTCTCTCGAATTAATTATAACACAGTTTACGTAAGGAGGGATGTACACAATGACACTTTTTTCACTTTGCTGTCAGAAAAATGAAAAAGAAATATCTAAACATTATCAGAAGTGTTGAGGGCATTACAGTAAGGTTCTCAGCTTACAAAGCATGGCATAAAATATATTATCCTATCCTCACCAACAATTCTCAAGCAAAAATTGTAAAATTCCTATATTATCAAGGACCACAGCGTGATAAACCTCACTCTGTGGTCCTTGATAAAGTGTATTTGAAATTCAAGCAAACATAATACGCAGTATTCCCAATATGAGCAAATGTCCGGGATAAAACGCATAAAAGAAATACTTTGAAAATGTACGATGCTTTTCTGACCTTTTATGATTATAAAGCAGTGTAATGCACACACCGGCCAAGGCCATTCCGCTCATGCTGATGCATCCGACAGCTATTGAATATGCCACATCATAATCTCTAAGCAGGAATATGTAATTGAGCACACCGAACATAATTGTAATCAGCGAAAAAGAAAGTGCCAGTTTTCTTTTGTCTGTCTTGGCCCATAGAAACATGAGAGTCATCACAGGTGCCCAAATTGCCCAATCGCACAGGATGCTCAGACAGATTGCAATTAATATGACGCCTGCCTTCAGCAACAGATTGTTTAATACATCCAATAGCCAAATCAGTATAAAGCACAGGAATAATGTAAACATCATATTGAGTTCAACGTATGAAATGATTCCTTCATTTGTCATAGCAAGACAAAATGGAATTTCGGAAATCAAAGCAAACAGAAAAAGTCTCCCTGCATATTTCTTTTTTGATCTGGTATATCCATATCCTTCTACAAGGAAATAGCACATGGAGATAGCTGTAAAATATCCGATATTAATCAGAATCTCATACAGATATCCACCCTCCGGCATGAATATG
>CAZDQV010000107.1:0-5424 GCA_964507795.1 uncultured Oscillospiraceae bacterium
TTGTAATCAAAACCGCTGCAATCGAAAAAGCCGAAGCTGAAAGCAATACAGTTGAGTCTGACAGCACAAAGTCCCTTTGGGATAAGTTCCTTGACCTGTTCAGATAAGTTTAATACCCGTCCTTTTGAACAACTCCTCCACATGATACAAATCATATGGAGGAGTTTTATAATTAACCTCAAGCAAAGAAAATGTTAAGCTTTGGATAAAATATTGGCTAAGACTTGATGTTTATAAGCAAATAGGATAAAATATTAGCTATGATAACTCTTAAACAAAAGATGCCAAAAGAAATACAGACAAATATTGCGCTGCGAATTAGAGATATACGAAAACGCAGAAGGCTTTCGCAGCAAAGCCTTGCCGAAAAATCAGGAGTAAGCCTTGGCTCTGTCAAACGATTTGAAAACACAGGGGAGATTTCGCTGAAATCGCTGATTAAAATTGCAATTGCCCTGGAAATAGACGATGAGCTTTCAGAGCTGTTTGCAGAGGTGTCGTTTTTATCTATAGAGGAAATTATCAATGGACAGAAATAGACAGCTAAAAGTTAATTATGACGGAAAAACCGTAGGCACACTGGCGCTTTACAAAGAGCATATTGCAGCTTTTCAGTACAGTGAGGAGTGGCTTGCCGAGGGATTCTCAATCAGTCCGTTTTCACTGCCGATGAGCCATAAACTTTTTGTTCCTAAGGTTTTGCCTTTTGACGGACTGTTTGGAGTCTTTTCCGACAGTCTTCCGGACGGCTGGGGCAGACTGCTGGTCGACCGCCTGCTTCTCAAAAACCATATTAATCCGGCGGAACTGGCGAGCCTTGACAGGCTTGCAGTTGTGGGAAGCTCAGGTATGGGAGCTCTTGAGTATGTGCCGGAATATAACCTTAAAGGGAATGAAACGACCGGTGATCTGGACTACATTGCAGTGGAATGCAGCAGGCTTCTTGAAGCCAAGTATACTGAAAGCCTTGATGAGCTTTTCAGCCTTGGAGCATCTTCCGGCGGAGCAAGGCCTAAAATTCTTACTGAGTTTGAAGGAGAACCATGGATTATAAAGTTTCCGGCGCCTGAGGACAAAAAAGAAATCGGCAGACAGGAATACGACTATGCGCTTTGTGCAAGGCAGTGCGGTATCGAGATGTCTGAAACCAGACTGTTTGCATCGAAAAAATGTGACGGATATTTTGGTACAAAGCGATTTGACAGGAAGCATTCAGAAAACGGAACTGTGAAGAAAATCCATATGATTTCGGCTTCAGGTCTTTTGGAAACCTCTCATCGCGACCTTGCTCTTGACTATGATATTCTGATGAAGGCAACTTTAGAGCTTACAAAGGATTTTAATGAGGTTGAAAAGCTGTACAGGCTTATGTGCTTTAACGTGTTTGCTCATAACCGTGACGACCATGCCAAAAATTTCAGTTTTCTTTATGACTTTGATGAGGGCAGGTGGAAACTTTCGCCTGCATATGATCTGACGTACAGCAATTCTCTGTGGGGAGAGCATGCAACCAGCATACATGGAAATGGGAATGACCCGAAAGGAGAGGATTTGCTTGCAGTTGCTGATATGATTTGTATGAGCAGACCACATGCAGAAAAAATCATAAGAACTGTTAAAGATTGTGTTATGGAGATGCTGAGAAAATACCAGATATAAAATAGGGTAGAGTAGGTTTTGTGTAATTTTAAAGCATAAGATTATTCAAATAAGGCAGGCACCAATCAAAGTGTCTGCCTTTGCTGAATTTATCTGCTGCGTATATCCTTTGCCTGCTTTGCATTATCAGTGGAAACAACGCTTCCGGCTGTTTTTATCAGATTTACAGCCTTGTCTGTTGTTGTAAGGGTAAACCCTATACCTGCCGCATCATCTGTCCAAAGCAGAATTCTGCTGCCGTCTGACAGGGTATAGAGAGTGCCGCTGCTGCCGTTAATGTCTGCAGCCTCTTCACTTTTGATGTTTTCAAAAGTAATCTGCCCGCCCTCACCTGCTGTCTGATAAACATATCGAAGCTCGCTGCCGCTCTCATTTTCATAAATTACTGTCTGCATTCTGTTGTCATGCTCCGAAACAAAAATTTCGCTATAGCCGTCAGGAACATATTCCGGATAGTAAAACCCAAGCGTCAGCTCTGCATCATCTGTCTTGGCAAAATCAACCTCTGTAGTCTGATTGTAATCTGTCTTTTTCATTTCAATATGCATAGTTACAGCTGCAAATGCCGTGGCTGCAAGTACCGCAACAAGTGCTGCGGCAATAAGACCTATGCGCAGTGAACGTTTTCTTTTGTATTGCATTATATAATCTCCTTTCTGAGCCTTGCAGGCTTCGAGAAGATCATTGTAAATGACTTCATCAGCTTCCTTTGAAAGAGTTATGCTGTCCATTTCCTTTATATATTTTTCAAAATGTTTATCTGTCATTTATTCTTCCTCCAGCCTGTTTTTAAGATGTTTTCGGGCTCTCTCAAGCCTTGAGGTTACAGCAGACCGACTTATTCTCTGCATCTTGCCAATCTCTGCCGTAGAGTAGCCCTCGTAATAATAGAGGTAGATAACTGTTCGCTCTTTCACAGAAAGCGACATCACTGCATCGGTAATTTCAAGGAAACTGCCAGAATCATATGGCATGTCTTCGGGAAGACTTTCTTCTGAATGACGTTTGTAAAACCTCAATCTGTCTTTGCAGAGGTTTGCAGTAACGCTCATAAGCCATGCCCTTTCTCTGCCCTCGTAAACAGCGTCTCTGTTTTGTATAAGGCGCATAAATACATCATGACAGATATCTTCTGCCTCACCTGCGGAATGCATATATGTCAGCGCAAGTCGATACACTGAGTTTTTGTGCTCATTGTAAATCTGTGAAATGTCCAATATTACACCTCTCTTTTGAGTACTCATATATATAACGAACAGACATATATGTTTGTCCCATACAAATTAAAAAATATATAATAAAAATATCGGACACAGAATTGCAGCTTCTGCATCCGACAGGAAAGCTATATCAAAATTATTTATGTGTTTTGGGAGCCCTCTTGCGAACAGGCAACGCCAGGTCCTGAAGAGTTCTTCCCAGCTTATCATCTTTGGCAACCAAGAGCTGTTGACAGATTCCTGCGAATCCTTGCAAGCTTTATCTGCTCTCCCATTGTCTCAAGTATTTTTTGTGTTGCAGGAAGGATCGTAACTGCCTTTTTGCCCATATCATCAACTCCTTAACGTCTATAATATATACAATTTCCTGGTTAAAATCAATAATTATAAACATTAAAATGTATTTGCTAAATCCTCATGGCTGTCTCATATGCCTGCCAGATAACACTCCTCAGATTACCTACTTTGTCACAGTCGCCTACAAAATGAATCCTTGACCCGGCTTTTTTCTTATCAAGAAGCGGCGCCGGTATATATCCTGCAGAGCTGATAACAGAGTCGCACTTAATTTCAAACAATTTACCGTCTTTGCCTTTGCATACAATATGATCATCACAAACCTCTTCCAAGCCTGTTTCCAGATAAACCGGGATATTGTTGGCTGCAAACCATTCTCTCAGATAAGAACTGTTTGCAAGGCAAACGCCTTTTTGTGCGACAAGGTCGTTTTTCATTTCAACAATCACAGGGTTTTTCCCGGTAATTGCAAGCTCGTATGCGATTTCGCTTCCTGTAAGGCCTCCTCCTATTACAACAACAGTGTCTCCTACTTCTGTACCTGTCAGGAAGTCACACGCTTCTATCATTTTTTCATGTCCCGGTACATTTTTCAGCACTCTTGCAATTGCTCCGGTAGCGACAATAACCGGCAGGTTGCCAAATGCTTTTACATCTTTCACTTCATTATTCAAGTGAATTTCCACATCAAGTTTTTTCATCTGGAGTCTGTACCATGCGAGCAGATCTCTCAGATTCCCTTTGTAACTTTCTGCGCTGGCTGCTATGAATGTACCTCCAAGGACATCGCTCTTTTCGTAAATAACCGGCTCATGGCCTCTCAGTTTCAATACTCTTGCAGCTTCCATTCCTCCTATGCCGCCGCCAATAATTATAACCTTCTGTGGGTTTGATGTTTTTTTGATGTAGTGTTTGTCCCATTGCATGGTTTCGGCGTTTACTGCACATCTTGCAAGGTGAAGGCTGTCACTGAGATCCTGGTCGTTTGGAACTCCTTCGTAATGACACATATTGAAGCAGCCGCTGTGACACAATATACACGGCCTTATTTCTTCTTCTTTTTCATCTATCATTTTTGTGACCCACTGCGTATCGGCAAGGAAGCGTCTTGCAAATCCTGCGCCGTCTATTTTGCCCGCCGCTACGGCCTTCGCCGCTGTTTCAGGGTTCATTCTTCCTGCACATACAACCGGAATGTCTACAAAGTTTTTAATATGTTCCACATCATCAAGGTTGCAGTTTTCAGGCATATAAATCGGTGGATGTGCCCAGTACCAGGCATCGTAGGTTCCGTTGTCGCAGTTGAGCATATCATAGCCTGCATCCTGCAGATATTTTGCCGCTTTTTCGGATTCTTCCATATCTCTTCCGACTTCCACATAATCCTCACCCGGCACTGCTCCCTGACGGAAGCCTTTGGTTTTTGAAAGCACACTGTATCTTAACGATACCGGGAAGTCTTTGCCGCAGACCTGCTTGATTGCCTGCACGATTTCCACTGCAAAACGGTATCTGTTTTCAAAAGAACCGCCATATTCATCTGTCCTGTGGTTTACATATTTCAAAGTGAACTGATCCAGCAGGTATCCTTCATGTACCGCATGGATTTCAACTCCGTCCACTCCCGCATCTTTTAGCAGTTTTGCAGTTTTGGCAAATGCATCTACAAATTCATGGATTTCTTCAACAGTCATCTCTCTTGATGGTACTTTGTCTGACCATCTGTTTGGTGCAGGGCTTGCTGTCGCTGTTATCTTGTCAAGATCCATGAACGGTTTTGACAGTTTGCGAAGGATTTTGTTTGTATACAGTTTCTCCATCATTTCGCTGATTGTAAACGATCTGCCAAAGCCTGCAGTCAGCTGCACAAACAGCTTCGCTCCTGTTTTGTGAAATTCCGGGAGCCACTGGGCAAGATCCCTGTACATCTTCTTATTTTTGTAAAGCCATTGCCCGTACATCGGATTATATATGGGCTGGCAGCCGGGCAGCACAAGCCCCGCATTGTTTTGGGCAACCTCCATAATGAATTTTGCTCCTGCCTTGTCAAAGTGGTTTTTCTCCATCCACCCAAACAGATCCGTACCTCCCATAGACGTAAGAACGATTCTGTTCTTTATTTCACAATTCCCAATCTTCCACGGTGTAAATAGCGGTTCATATTTCTGATTCATTTTGTCCTCCAAATCTTGATAATATCTCTATCTATATTGTAGATTTTTTCTCTGTCCGAAACAATATACAATCA
>CAZDQV010000108.1:0-5211 GCA_964507795.1 uncultured Oscillospiraceae bacterium
TAAGAACTTAAACCATACTTGGCATTCGCATCTATGAGTGATACGATATCCTCAGAAGAAACATGATAGTACACAACCTCGCTTTTTGTAGAGTTGTCGGGAGTGATTGTTATATCATATCTGTTGTCGGTAGTGTCTTGCTGAACCTTAATCCATCCACATACATTACCGTTCACATGAAAAGCGGTACCATTCTCAATTGCTGTTACACTTCTGAAATCTAATCCCCAAGAGAATGGTTTGGTCGAGCATTGAAGATAATCATGCCATACCTTCTTTGCGATTGATTGATTTTTATCCATCGTTTTGTCCGTTATATTTATTATCCATAGTACTCTTTGAGATAACAGTTTTCACAGAGAGACCCGAAGTCGTTTACATCACTCCGGCTCATTGGTTTTCCACAATAAGCACAGTATCTTACAATTTCGCCGTGGACATAATGAACTACTTCAGGAATAGAAGCCCCTTGATAAGATACTGTAATCTTACCTTTCTTTGTCGATTTCTTATTTGTTGCCATTTGCTTTAAATTTTGATTCGTACTTCGTGTAAACATATTCAAGAAGAATGCTCTTGAGAACTTTCTTCTTGTCATCTTCATTGTATCTGAAATAATGAGGTTCTGCATCTCCGTACCTGTTTGCGATTATATGCTTGCCTCGATATTCACCTTTTGAGAAGAATGTAGAGAAAGGAATGCTTAGATTTGTATCTGTTGAGTCCATCTGAAAATAGACATCAAGATATAGCTCTCCTTTTAAGAGTTCAATGGCAACGACTGTACTGTTCCAGTGATTGCCCTTCTGTCTGTTTCGGCTGATGTAAAGTCTTTTGTTACGAGACTTGCCGATTCGTTCTCCTGCCTCTTTCACAATTCGGATAATTGTTTCAGGTGTAGCACAAAGTTCAGAAAGATTAATATTCTCTATCACATCCAGCTTTTTCTGTGGGGTAATTCGAGAAAAGATAAGTTGATTGATGTTTGTTGTCATGTCATTTCTTTTTAATGAAGTATTCAACGGAAGAGTGAACCAAGATATAATACTCCCGATTCACTCCACACTTGTTCTCGTAGGGGTTGTAATATTCAAGTGCTAAAGCCTCGTACAACTGAGGAATCTGCTTCTTGATTTTATTTACCAACCATTTGTAATTGATAGGCTTAACGCCCTTCATCTTTTTCTGCCATTCTGAAAAGCTTATATCGGAACAGCAACATTCGTAAGTCATAGGCTAAATGAATGGTAAGTAGATTTCATCCAAAATGCCAGACTCAACCATTTTGACGGCGGCTTCATGTGCGCCTTGGTTTCTGTCATCAAATCCATAATCATCACTGGCCATAACACGAATGGTTGCCACAAAAGATTTCATGAGAGTTTGTTGTAACGTTCTGTGTTGCATACTTATAGCAAGTCCAAACTTCTTGGGATTCCACGACATAGAGTTAATGGAATCGATCAAAGCTTCAGCCGCTTTATATTCTTGGCTGGTTCTAAGTATTTCTGTTTCTTGACAATTCATTGTTCTAAGTTTTAATGTGGTAAAACAAAAAGCCGGGGAGAAAAAATCTGTTTGTATTTGATTAATCTCCCCAGCCCATTTAACTGGTTATACGGCAATATTTAGAGACCCAGCCACATTTGAGGTCTTTAGGTAAGAGGACAAATCTAAATCTGGATTATCCGCCTTAAACGCTTTCAAGTCAAAACTGCTGCGAGTGGTAGGAAGTCTTCTGGTGATACGCATAGTCTCCGTTACCCAGCTCTTAACATCCATTTCCTCCATATCTGAAAGGAGTTTACTTTTGATGATATCCAGCTGTTCTTCTGCCGACTTCTTCGTCTCGATAAGTTCTCGGATAGTTTCTTCCTGTTCCATCCACTCTTTAGGAATAGCAAGTGGATCTTTAAATTGTTCGCCTCGAAGGTCTGTATCGAGAAGTTCTTTGCAAATATCTGAAGGTATTCTCGATAGGAATATGATTTCAGATATGTGGTCAAAAGTTCCGTCCTGTTTCATCTTGTTGCGAAGATGAATGACAAATAGCTTGTCAACTTTCGCTTTCTTGTTCTGAAGTTCAAATAGATAGGCATAGACCGAAAGTTGCCAGCGAGCCTTTTGAAGTTTGTCTGCTGTCATCTGTCCGTAGGTTTTGATGTCACCCAGAGAAAAGGTATCTTCTGAAACTCTATAAACCTTGTCAATATTGGATGACCAGTCTTTACCATCGGTCACGTTGTATTCAGATGCTTCATGTGTCAATCCATAGTCTTTGCAAATCTGAATATAATCAACAGTCTCTTGTGTTCCGTCATTTATCCAGTTCTTGTCAAAGTTCTCTATTGACGTGTGGACATCGGTACCATATTCCGCCGCTGCATTGAGAATTGCTTCGCTGATACCTTCGAATTCATCAGGAAAAAGCTGTCGATGTAACATTCCTGTGATACCGCTTAGCTGATTGTTACCTAGCCAGTATTCATGTGCTTCCTCGTTAAAGAAAACACCCGAATCTTTGAGTTCTATTCTTTTTTCCATAGTTTAAGCTGCTTGTTGAATTTGAAGCTTACGTTGTGTGAATATCGCCTTGACTTCATCATTTCCGATTACCTCATTTTGGTGCTGATAGTAAAGATTCGTGAGTTGTTCTTGGCTGATACAAGAGTTTACGGCTGCCCTAATCCCGGCATATTTGTCAAGAGATTTTTGCTGTGTCGTGGTAGCCGTTTTTGTGGTTCTTCTTGCCGCTTTGTTCGTGGCGGTTGATGTTTGGCAATCGTTCTGTCCGTCTGTCGTATTCTCTGGCAAATCTTCACCAGCATAGACATATAAGCCTAAACCAAACATGGCAAAGTTTTTGACTAGGCACCTCATAAGCGTTTTGTTGATGTCGAACATAGTCGCTGCTTGAACTGTCTTTTCGACATAAGCTTTCTTGTAACCGTCCCATACCTGATATGTATAGGGAGTAAGTTTCATCGCTTTGTTTTTCGCATCCATTACAGGAAGCCACATGCTATGAGTTAGGTCGTCAACAGTAACCTCGGTGAAGACCATAATACCGACATCTGGATCCGAGAAGTAAGGAAGATTGGTGTCGGGGTTCTTGATGATTCTATAGGTCGCACTTGGATATGCAGCCTTAAATTCTGTCCAGGCGTTTGCCCATGACAAGTAACTAAGTTTGTCGTTTTCTCTCTTCTCTAATTTGTCATTAAGGTCGAGAGAGCCAAGAGCGTTAAACATGATTGCTCTACGCTCATCTGCCGTTGCATTGGCAGGAAATTCTGGTTTCTTGAATTTACACATACTCTTTAGTTTTTAAATTGTGAATAAATGATGCGATAAAAAAGACCCACGAGAATCTTCTTTCGTTGATAATCGTGAGTCTCCATATCCTAGTCCCAATAGTAAAATTTCCAGACTTTTGGCTTAGTAGGATATGTTAGTTAATGAACCAGGAATAGCCATCGGTATCTTCACCGTTTAAGGCTTTCTGGATTCCTAATGCAAAATCGGTACAGTTCTGATTCCGGTCTATCCATTTGTCTATATATGCGGACTTGACGGATTCATTTGAGAGCTGTAGCAGATTCCAAGTAGTTATATCTTCTCCCTCTTTCTTTCCGAAATTGGGATTGGACACGTAGTTCTTTACCATGGCGTTCACGGCTTGGTCACCGATGATAAGCAATGGCAGTTGTTTCTGTTCGGATGGTGGCAGAAATTGATATAATCTCATCCTGCCGATAATCTTACAGAATAACTCTTCGGAGATGGTTGTTGACTGTAGATTCTCCAAGAGCTTTAGAGTTTCTTCCTTGTGAGGATTAAAACCATTGAATAGCTCGAATGACTTTTGCATTATATCTGCTTCTGTCATACAATCTATGGTTCCTGAATTTCCATCACAGGTTAAACATAAGTTACTGCAAACCCTGACTTGCCAACCAACGAAAATTTTGAATTTCAAGGCGGTCGGACGATTATAGAGCTTGTCTTCGTTATAACCACGGACTCCACCAATACAGAGATGTAAGGTATGTCCGTTTATGGTTCGTGTAAGATTCTTGACGTGACAGCAAAAAGCTAATCTCTGATAAAAGATTGTTTTGTCTGCGTCTGTCAATTCACTTGCTTTCTTGTGTTGAGCTGATGGTATTCTCCCGATTATAGGATGTGATACACGACACTCAACAGGTGTAAGTTCTCCAAATACTTTTTCTGCGACGGTTCTTACTGATTCAATGAAATTTTGATGTGATAGAGTAAGAGTACCATCTACAAAAGTTGGAATAATGTTTTTTGTTGTCAGTTCCTCCAGCGTAATTGCAGAGGTGTTTGACTCAATGAAGTTAGGATGATTGTCACCCCAATCTTCTTCAATAACTTCAGACTCGATTACATCTGTGTTCTCGAGACCTAATGTTATGTCTGATGTTATAGTCCCTGTAGTAGGAACTATTTTGGTTGCTTCTTTCTTCATAATGTTCTGATTTGAAAGTTATTAGCAAACTGTAAAATAATTAGTTCGAGGAAGTAAGGGAAAGCTTAGAATTTTGGCATTCCGGTTCCTCACAAGCTTTACCAAGCCATTTTTGTTGATGGCCGTAATGATAAGCTCTGAATTTGTTTTCTTGTTCATATTGTTTTGCTTTTAGAATTATTGGAGCTGCCAGAGATTTTATTGGCCGCTACCGATATTTTTTTCCAGCCCTTAAAGAGACATGTAATAGCTTCTAACAGGGCGATAATGATGTCGATGTTGTCGTTTTTATTCACATACTCTCGACATTGTTTTTCTTATCGGCAGGTTTTGTTGTTACCTTGGCCGACTTGTTGTTTTTAAACTTGCCGTAGATGTTCTTCCCAAATTCTGCGGCTTCAATTAATGTAATGACTACACAAAGAGCACGGTAGCCAATCACTAGAGATTTTTTGATGTTCATATTTCTAAAGTTTTAAATGTTGATATTTCATTAATAAGGCTTTGACGTGATAACAGGAAAGACAAAAAAAATAGAGGTTCAAAACTCCTTTGTTTTGACCTCGTAATACCTACGCATCGACTCGACCTGTAAAGAATTAGCGTCTTAAGTAATTCAATCCCAGCCATAGCCAAAGTTCATGTTTATTCCCGATTCATCATCAGGCAATCCCTTCTTTATGCTAATAGGTTTGTCAAGAATATTTGTCTTGACTTTT
>CAZDQV010000109.1:0-5202 GCA_964507795.1 uncultured Oscillospiraceae bacterium
CTTAGTAGGTGTCATGCAAGAGTTCTCCTCCCGTCTGTTGTAAGAACTTACTGCTCCCTTACGGTCAAGCCGTAGATTGCAACCTCGCTTCGCTTCGGGCAATCCTGACAAAAGACCTGCCGCTGTTTACTGTGTAAACAGGGCTAGGACTTCTTCACTGTGAAAAACATTATACCACAATGATAACCTCAAGGTGGTATGTGTGTTTAATCAGCTCTGTTCTTTCGACCAATCGCTGTCAAACACATTATACCACACATTGATGTTGTAACCAAGCATAAAAGATAATCATTCTTCTGCATCTTCGATATTACCTTTCAAGAGGATTTGCTTCAAAGCAGACATTGCATTTACTACAGATGTTTTACCAGCAGCGTTCGGTCCATAAATTGCCGATACCGATAGAGCTTTTTTCGAGCTACCAGCGGTATTTTCTGTGAGGATGCTATAGTCAAGTTCGTAATAGATGTATGTTTTATAGTTTTCTTTGTTATCTTTCCGTGAACCTTGACGCGCAAAGAGGCCCGCATTTGCGAGCCTCCAGTTTGCTACAGCTGTGTCGTGAATGTGAAATATTCCCCTGATTGGTTTGCATTTTTCACCTTGTGGTAAATGCCTTTGTCATCAATATAGACACATGCCAGATTTTTGGATGCAAGTTCAGAGTTTAATCTGATCTTCATCGTAACTTTACCACTTTTACAGTTTTTAATCTCACCGCCTGCTGTTTCAATTTTAACCTCAAGCCTCAGCCCAGATTTGTCCTGAGATACAGCCGTCACTGTGAGTTTAACCGTACTATTAGCATCCCCCGTTTTTTCCTTCTCTTTAATCTGTTCAGATATAGCGGCAATTGTTTCCTTGTTCAAAGTTATTTCTGCATTCCCAGTCTTTATGACAACATCAGCATTTGTCTTTTCGGACAGCTGAGTCACCGTATCTGCCGGAATTGTTACCTCTGCAGCAGCTTCTTCGGCTGCACCTTCAGAGCTCTCAGTTACCGCATCTATGACAATCTCCGCTGATTTGTTCTCAACAGCTTTCTCTATAATCTGGTCTGCTGTCTTTTGGTCAACCGTAGCTATCACGGTTTTGGTTCCATCTGCTTCCTTAGTCTCTGTATTTTTGATCGTCACATCCGTTGATGCAACCTGACCTGCATCCTTGTCTCCGGTCTTGTTTGTTACGTTGTCACCCGCATCTTTGTTATAGTATCTTACAGGCTTAACTGTCAATTTGCCGTTTTCATATGTAAGAGTATAATTGCCTGCATAGGCATCTTTCAAAGTTACTGTCGGTGCTGTAATGTCAAAGTCTCCTACCGTTTTCCCGTCAACTGATACATCAACAGTTCCTTTTGTGTCCTGATAATTATCCACTGCATCTTCTGCCGACTGTCCCTCAACAAATCCACTGTATTCAAGGTCATATGACTCAGGCATCCTGCTGCCCGCTGTAATGCTCTGGTCTTTTACCTTGACCAGGACTGTTTTCTTACTCACAGTCACTGTAACAGAAGCTTCCTCACTATCCTGATATTCAGTATTTCCAAATACTTTGTAATATACGGTATATGTGCCGGCATCAGTGGCAACAGGAAGTGTCTCGCTATATTCACCTTCTCTGAGTTTGTATTTAAGTGTTCCGCCTGTTGCCATGCCTGCACTTATGAGCATCTGCTCAGTGCCGTTATATACAAGATCAACTGCTGCAACAGGTGCTGTGATTTCAGGCACCTTTTTCACGATGTTAATGCTCAATGTCTTCGTATGACTGCTCACACTGTTAGTCGCCTTGACTGTAAAGCTAAAGTTGCCGTCTGCAGCCGGTGTGCCGCTGATTACTCCGGTGGAACTATCCAGAGTAAGCCCTGCCGGCAGCGTGCTACCATCTTCTATGCTCCATGTGATTGTATCATTTCCGACAGCTGCCAGGTTTTGAGTATATTCAATACCTACTGTGCCACCCGCAAGCTCTGTCGTAGTGATACCAGGTGCTCCCGCCTGACAGATTGTGCAATGCCCATAGTCATCCAGCTCGTGACTCTCACCATCGTCTTTATATACACCGCAGCCTGCGACAGTACATCTCTGTACGTGTCCCTTATTGGAATAGTAGGTTTTCTCACTCCATACATGCTCGTGCAGCTTGCTGAAGTCGCATGTCACTTTGTTCACAGATCCTACTGCGTTTGTCATCCTGAATGTGTATATGTCTGGAGTTGTAACCGTAAACATATACACATTAGTATTCACTTTAGCAAGCGCAATATGGAATTCAAACGGTGACGTTATGTAATTGTATTTGTCATATTGATAACTGGTTACTACAGTATCAAGAGGTATATTTGTCCACTCCGTATCATCGGCCTTCTTGTATTCCCATTTTGTGATGTTATCCCCATCAACATATATGTGATCTGTCTTCAGGTGTGCAGTTTCATCGGCATTATAATCTATAAGTTCAACAGGATTATCTGCCAAAACGTCTGCAGTGAGCACTATCTCTTTTTTATCACTGATTACAGCCGCTTCGCCATCTGCATCTCTCTTTAGCGTATATTCACATTTGTAATATACTTTTGTGTTCCCGGATACAGATGGTAAATTTTCGCAGTTTAGCAACACTGCCCGGTGTTCATCGTTATTCATCGAATTATACACAATCTGATCATCATCTATTGCCTCATACTGTCCATCACCTATCTTCACATACCACTTGCATGATTCAATTTTATAAGTAAAGCTGTCTTCATTGTCAACATAATATTCGTTCAGGTCATCGTTATTTGACGAAATGGTTGTCCATGGCTCACCATCTTCGTACATTTCCTTGGTCGAAATTACAAGCTTGAATGGCGTACCATCCTTTGCCGTAATCGTGTTAACGTACGCCAATGGGCTTTCGTATTCATTCACAGTTATAAATTTGCCAACTACACTCTTGCTGTCAGGAACCGGAGCCGGTTCGCATTTGAGATTCAGGCTTACGTTGATCGCATAATCTGGCATTTTGAAGAAAACACATTTCGCACCTGATGATAGCGTTTTTATTTCATAGTTTGCGAGGCCTGATGTATCGACAGCGTTCCCCGATGCATCTGTAATGCTCACACTCTCAAGTGTATAGATGTACCCTGTCTTCTCTTTAGTTGGAACAGCGATGGATACCCAGTTGCCCTCAGCGACAGCTGTTCCGGTAGCCACGTTTTTCACGGCTGCCCAGCAGACAGAATCACTTATACTTCCTGTCCGCACATCCAGACTACTACCCCTTGCAAGATTTGTTGCACTGTAATTCAGAGTATATCCTCTGACCGGATAAAGCGTTTTCCCGGCGTATTCCGATCTGTTTATATTACTTCCTCCTGCATAGCGGTTTGTATCTTTATCATAATCAATTATATACAAGCCTATATATTTGCTTGCATCAGTATAATCGCTAAACTCTCTGTCATATCTATCTACCGACTTATTGTCTGACCAATAGATATAATTTCCGTCAGATAGACCTGGAAGAGAGACGCTATTTGTAGAGCTTGTGTTTTTCCTTGCCACCGTAACATTCTTTACATTATTTTCACCACATACAAGCCTGAACGCATCATATCCTGAGTACGACGCGTTACCTGTTATGCTGCTGAGGTTACCGTAAAGCTTGATATATGTCACCATCCTGTCATACTCTACTAAACAAAGGCCACCGCTTGCCGCACTCAGGCAAAACTTATACTCCGTGTTATTGTACGTAACTTTTGTATGACAAGCACATTGTCCATCAGTGCTGTAGTTGAATATAGTCCATACCGAAGCATCTGTTGAAGTCTCTGTCAATTCAAGCTTACAGCTATCCGCACTGCTCATGCTGGCCTTCAGATAATATTCCTTCCCCGCATTATCTTTCAGGCAAATCCTATAGGTTTCGCTGCCGCTTTGTTGCTTATAGAAGTAGAATGAAGACCTGCTGAGTTCTTCCGCTGTAAAGCTTGTGGTACTGAGCACTGCGGTATTGAACAGATTCCCATTATCACCGGACTCTCTTACTTGCCAAACAGCCGTGGTGTCGGTTTGACCACTGGCCAGCCCGTTAGCCGTATATGTCGCTGCATTTGTAATATCCACACCAACCGTGCTACTAAACCCACTTGCACCGCTTGCAAGATTGGTTATCTTTACAATATTCTCAGTATATGTACCATCCGCAATTAAAAATGGTATCTGGTTGTATGCCTTTGCAAGTGATATGTTTGACTGACTGATTCCCACAGGGAGAATCACATCATTATCAGATATGGCAGCTGCTGCCTCATCAGATGCAAAGCCTGCCCCAAGTAACAGTACCATCGCCATGCAAAAGCTGGCAAACAAATTTAATAATCGCTTTTTCATGTCCAAATTCCCTCCCCTGACATGCCGGCATCGCCTGAAATATGCCGTAGCTGAGTATATTGCAAAGTATGCTATAATTGCAATAATGATTGCAATCACTATTACAATTATTATAAGTTCCTCTGCTACTTTAGTCAAGTGAATTTTCAATAATTTTGGTGCTCTTCGTAATGCAGAGACTCTCGAGTGGATTGGTATGGCTCCGATTTACGACAGTGGTTCGTCGCTCGGATATGACAAGGCTACTCCGATGATGAGGAATGGCAATGAGATTTTGTGCAATCCGTTCAAGAAACATCACGAGGAACAGCTCAAGCTTGTGTCGAGCTTCGAGTGGATTAACTTCGCAGCTCTGGCCGATATTCGTGAGATTATATCCCGCGTGCTCTCTGACGAGCGTGCTACTGACTATATGTATGAAAGAAGAATTGCCGCCATCTGCGACCTGGCCAAGCAGCGTGTGCGCAGGCTCGAGGTTCTTGCAAACTCAGGTGCTCATCAGCAAATCACCACTTATGACGAGTTGAAAGAAAACATCGCCGCCGATTATAATCCGTAAAAAACATACGCAAAGTGCAAGATAAAAATCGCACCAACCAAGGTTTAGAATTCTGACAAAACACGATATATGCACCAGAGGCTCGCATCATGCGAACCTCTGTTTTGCTGTAAAAGTTATTTAATTCTTGTTGCGTACTTGCAGCTCTTAAGTGCTGTGCTTGCGATGAGTGTACCTTCGTCATCATATACCATAATCCGGGCTTTGTAATAGTAGCGAGTACCTTTCTTGCCTGAAGTATTGATATATGTTTTG